>JANOBC010000168.1:0-29654 GCA_031411455.1 Limisphaerales bacterium | reverse complement strand
AATCGCTAGTATGAGATAGAAATGTTTTTTCATTTTCACATCGCCGGATTTCTCGGGAACTTCGCAAACGGCAGCCGCACGCCGCGGTATTGCGTCTGGTCGGCGCGGATGGGCACGGGCGGCAGGAACACCGCCGCGCCGCTCGCGGCCACGAGGTCGTCTTGATCAATGCCGTCGCCGCTCACGCCAATCGCGCCGATGAGCACGCCGTCGCGGTAAAGCGGAAAGCCGCCGGGGAAAATCGTGATGCCGTTCGGCAAATTCGGATTCACATTCGTGGAGGTGGTGAAGACTGCGCCGTTCACCGGATTCGTCGCGACAAACGCCGTGGGTGTGATGATGGAAAACCTTTCCTGCATTCCAAAAAATAATCCGGGCGCGGTGTTGTTGATGCCGGGCGGATACAAACTTTGCGCGAGGAAACCGACGGTGCGCGCGGAGTAGGCGCGGTTCGTCGCGGAAAAGAAAATCGCCGTGCGCGCCTTTTGCACCGCCACGTCCCAACTGAACCGCGTGGTGTCCGGCGAGGTGCAAAATGTTCCCAGCACCGTCGGCGCGACGCCGTCGGAATTCGGGTTGTTGACGACGCTGATGAAGACTTGCGCCGCCGTGCCGCGCGGCAATCGGATGCCCGCGCGCGTGGTGCGGGCGCGGTTCGCGGCGGCGGTAAGGATATTCGAGACTTCGAGGGCGGTCAGTCGCGCGGTGGTTCCAATCGGCACGCTGATGGGATCGGGCGTGATGGGCTGGCGCAATTCGCCGGTGACACCGCCCATCGTCACGATGGGATACGCAAACGGCGCAGGCGACGCGATGAGAGTGTAGGGCAAAATATTTTTCCCCGGCAAACTGCCGAACGGAATCACCGCGCCGAGGCTGGTGGAACTTTCGATGTATTCCAGCCGCAGGCCGTTCACCAAAACTTGCGAGCCGAAAATGGTCGGCGACGGTTCAAAAGTTTTTTGTCCCGCGAGCGCCACGTCCTCATCCGCGTCCGCGCCCGCGATGAGCGCGGGCGTGATGCCGGTGGGCGGGACACCGTTGCCCGCGATGCCGACGCCGCCGACGAGCGCGCCGTTTTTGTAGAGCGGCAATCCGCCGGGCGTGCCTTCGAGTCCGCCGGTGAGCGGCAGCGGTGGCGCGATGAGCGTGAGGCCGGGCGAACTGCCGTAGCTGATGACGCTGCCGGGGGCCTTGAACTTGTTGATGTCAGAAAAACCGAGCTGCGAAAAATTCACGCCCACGAGCGGACCGGGCGGCGTGTTATCCACGCCTGGCGGAAAATGCTGCTGCACAATGAAGCCCGCCGTGCGCGTGCTGAACGCCTGTTGTCCGCTGCTCAAAAACGAGGCCGTGCCAGCCTTCGCAATCGCTTCGCCGATGAGCGGGTCGCTGGCGGAAAGATTGGTGTTCACCGCCCACACGCCGAGCACCCAGCCTTCGCGGTCGGTCACGGCGATGACGGCGTTGGTTTTCAGCGGGGCGGGCAGGGCGATGGCGCGCGTGACGGATTGCGCAATGACGGTCTGCACATCGGCGAGCGTGAGTTGCGCGTTGGCATTCTGCGTGACGAGCAGGGCGAAAAGCAAAATGGCGAATAACCTATGTTTGAAAACTGTAGTCATCCGAGTTTTTTAGTTTTGTTGAGCCTTTGCTTTTTGTCGCTTCAGAATATGTAGCCAAACAAGGCCTGCAATCATTATCACCAAAGACAAAGCGATGAATTCAGACAAATACATTTGGATGCGCGGAAGTTCTCCTCTCATCTTCATCGTTCCCCATGCGGCAGGATGCGCCAAATCCAAATTGTGGTTCCATTTGGCAATCCACTCGTCGGGATAAGGCCAAGGCCGAGGCCACGCATGGCCTTCGTGAACCAGCACTTTTCCTGTGGTGCGGTGAAACGCCCAGCCTAGATAGCTCGCTGAAATAAATCCGATGACAACAAAAACAATGGCGATGATTTTTGTTTTCATTTTGAACCTTCAAACAGCGAATTGTTGCGAGCCTAAACGCTTGCTTTCCGAAAACAAACAATTTCTCATTGTGGTCGGATGCGTCAGCCCAGACCAACGGCGGAATCAAAATTTTTCCAACGGCTAATCCTAGCCAGTTTGGTCACGGGCGCATCGGCATCGGGTCTCGCGGAGGATGCAGTAAAACCGAATCAAATCGTCAGCACGAACCCGCCGCCCGCCTCGCCGGAAAATTTCAGCCCCGACCCGAATCCCGTGCAGTTGCCGGAGCCGCCGCCTACGGATTTTCGCTGGACGCACCGCGTGGTCATCGTCACGAATTCGCTCACGCAGCCGCAGTTCAATCCCGATCCCGGCGCAAGTTTCAAAACGCCCGCCGCCACGCCTACCACATTGTTTGGCGAACCGGTTGCGCCGCCACAGTTCACGCCCGCGCCAATTCCGGCAGGCATGGAATTGCCGCGTGAAAATTCCCGGCTCAGCGAAATCGTTCCGACGGAAAGTGAAGCGGCCAAGCGCAGCTTCGGCGACGAACCGTTGCCCGCCGATCAAAAATTGCCGCGCAAAAATGTCCGGCGCGAACTGCGCGTGGACAAGGAGTGGCGAATGGAGCCAACGCTGCGGCAGATTGAGTCGCCGAAAAATACGAAGGCTGTTCCCGACCGCTGGCGCATCGGGTTTTCGCCGTGGAAGCGTTACACGAGCGGGAGCATCGAGTCGCCGTTCGAGTCGCCGGACACTTTTCTTTGGTATCCCTATCAACGCAGTTTGCTCAAGGGCGACGTGCCGATTATCGGCCAGGACATTTTTCTCAACCTCACCGCGTCGGCGAGCAGCGTCACGGAATTCAAACGCGTGCCGACCGCCAGTGGCGTGAGCACCGCCGTGCCGGGTGCGTATGAGTTTTACGGCCAGAGCGAGGCGTTGAGCATCCAGAATAATTTCGCGTTTGAGGTGAACCTGTTCAAAGGTGAAACCGTTTTTCGTCCGGTGGACTGGGCAATCAAACTCGAGCCGGTTTATAACATCAACTACGTTGACGCAAATGAGACGGGCGTCGTCTCGCCCGATCCGCGCGGTTCGATTTACGGCAATGATAATTCACCACCACCCAACAACGGCGACGTGCAAAACCCCGGCGACATCGGCGACCTGCTCAATGGCCAGACCGGCCCAGCGGGAAGTTTCCGCGCGACGCGGCACACGGAGCGGACGAAAGATTTTTTTGCGCTGCAGCAGGCGTTTGTCGAGTTGCACCTGCGCGACTTGTCGGACAACTATGATTTCATTTCCGTGCGCGCGGGCAACCAGCCGTTCAACGCGGACTTTCGCGGATTTCTTTTCAACGACGTGAACCTCGGCGTCCGCCTCTTCGGCAACTACGCGAACAATCTTTACCAATACAACCTCGCGGCGTTCTCCATGCGCGAGAAGGACACTTATTCGGAGCTGAATACTTTTGACGCGCGCAATCAGGAAGTTTTTGTCGCGAATTTATTCCGGCAGGATTTTATTTGGAAAGGTTACACGGCGGAATGGAGCGTCCTCGCGAATTTTGACCACGGCGGCATTCATTATGACGAGGCCGGAAATATCGTCCGCCCCGCGCCCATCGGCACGGTGCGGCGTCACGATGTGAATGCCGTTTATCTCGGCTGGGGCGGCGACGGTCACATCGGACGCTTCAACGTATCGCATCAGTTTTATCAGGCGCTCGGCCGCGACGAGTTCAACGGCCTCGCGGGTCACGGCGTGGACATCAACGCGCAGATGGCGGCGCTGGAACTTTCGTATGACCGCGACTGGGCGCGTTACAAATTTTCCTTCCTCTACGCGTCGGGCGATGACAACGCCACCGACAATCAGGCGAATGGTTTCGACACTATCGTGGACAACCCGAATTTTACCGGCGGGCCGTTCAGTTTTTGGAACCGACAGGGTTTTAATCTCGGCGGAACTTTGGTGAATCTGAAAACGCCCAGCAGCCTCGTTCCCAATCTGCGCACGAGCAAAACGGAAGGTCAGGCGAACTTCGTGAATCCCGGCGTGTTCATCTTCGGCCTCGGCGCGGAGTTTGACGTGACGCCGAAACTGCGAACTTTTTTCAACGCGAACTACATCATGTTTGCCGAGACGGATGCCATCAAGACCGAGCTGCTCACGGACAAAGTGGGCGGCGAAGTCGGCTGGGACTTGAGCCTCGGCATCCAGTATCGCCCGCTGCTCACGGACAACATCATTTTCTCCGCCGGCTTCGGCGCACTGATTCCCGGTCAGGGCTACAAGGACATTTACAAGACCAGCACCGACCCCGTGCCGGGCTTCGACCGCACCGATCGCACCGGCGCGGTGGATGATTTTCTTTACAGCGGATTGATTGCGGTGACATTCACTTACTGAAACATGAAAACGCGCTTTCATAATTTCAAAATAGAATTTAATTTTTCGAGTGAGAGTGAATTTTTTTTCGCCAATCCGCCCCGCAAAGAAATTTCCAGCCCGTCAGGGCGGAAGAAAATAGCCCACCGTTTCAACGGTGGGTTCACGATGCAAACCGAACCGAGTCCCGCAGGGACGGCAGAATAAATGCACACATTCACCAACAGCCTGTTTCATTGCGTATGGAGCACGAAAGGACGACAACCCGTCCTGACGCCGGAAATTCAAGCGCGCCTGTGGCCTTACATTGGTGGCATCGCCCGCGCGAATAAAATTTCCGCGCTCGGCATCGGCGGCTTCACCGACCATGTTCACGTTTTGATTTCACTACCGCCCACCATCGCGCTCTCCAAAGCCATTCAATTGCTCAAAGGCAATTCATCCAAATGGCTGCATGAAGAATTCAAGGATCTATGGTCGTTTAGTTGGCAGGAAGGCTACGGTGCATTTTCCATTGGCATCTCTGGAGTCGAGGACACGAAGAAATATATCGCCAACCAAGCCGAACATCATCGCCAGAAAACCTTCCTTGAAGAGTTCAAAACTTTTTTGGAAAAACACGGACACGCTTATGACGAACGCGACTTCATGGAATAATTTCTGCCGTCCCTGCGGGACTCGTCCACGCGCCGGGCGCAAACCCACCGTTGAAACGGTGGGCTATTTTCTTTCGCCCTGGCGGGCTGTCGTGCTCACGGCTGCGTTGGTGCTATCTGGAATTTTTTCTTCGTTCGCTGAATCTAAGGACGGCTCCGGCCCGGAAATTTCCGTTCCCAAAAATGTGCCGACGGACGCCGTGCACCAATTGCCAAAACCAAACTGGGTGGACCAATCGCAATCCGCCGCCGACAAAAAATCAGTTGGCTGCTTGGAATGTCACAAAGGCAGCGAACCGATGCACACCTCGCCGAACGTTGTGCTGGGCTGCACGGATTGCCACGGCGGCAACGCCACGCGCGGCCTCAAGCAAACGCAAGCGCACGTTGCGCCGCGCAATCCGGTGTTCTGGCAAAGCTCCGCGAACCCCAACGATTCTTCCGTGCTGCTCAATCACGAATCGCGCGAGTTCATCAAGTTCGTGAATCCCGGCGATTTGCGCGTGGCGGGCGAAACGTGCGCGCCGTGTCATGCCGACATCGTGAATAACGTCGGTCACAGCATGATGCGTCACGGCGCGATGCTGTGGGGCGCGGCGCTCTACAACAACGGCGCGCATAACGCGAAAAATTATCGCTTCGGCCAGGCTTACGGCGCGGACGGAACCGCGTTGCGTTTGGAAAGCCCGGTTCCCATCACGCCGGAGATGACTGACCGTTGGGGAATTTTGCCGTTCATTGATCCGCTGCCGCGTTTTGAAATTGTGCCGCCCAGCAACATCCTCCGCATCTTCGAGCGCGGTGGTGAAAAACAATTGCAACTTGGCTTGCCCGATGCCGCCGAGCCGCCGGGCAAACCGCTTCGCCGTTTGAGCGAACGCGGCCTCGGCACGTTGAATCGCATTGACCCCGTGTATCTGAATTTGCAGAAGACGCGCCTCAATGATCCGCTGCTCGATTTCATGGGTTCAAATAATCATCCCGGCGATTATCGCAGCAGCGGCTGCACCGCGTGTCACGTTGTTTATGCGAATGACCGTTCGCCGTCGCACTCCGGCTGGTATGCGAAATATGGCAATCAAGGTTTAAGTTTCAGCGCCGACAAAGCCATCCGCAAAGACGAGCGTGGTCATCCGATCAAGCACCAGTTCACGCGCGCGATTCCGACGGCGCAGTGCATGAACTGCCACATGCACCAAGGCAATCTCTTCGTGAATCCCTACCTCGGCTACACTTGGTGGGATCAGGAGAGCGACGGCGAATTCATGTATCCGGCCAAGCAAAAAAATCCGCCGCCGGAACAACTCGTGAATTCCATCCGCGACAATCCCGAAGCCGCCGCCGCGCGCGGGCTATGGAGCGATTTAGATTTTCTCGAAAAAGTTTCCGAGCTGAATCCGAAGTTGAAAGAGACGCAGTTCGCCGATTATCACGGCCACGGCTGGATTTTCCGCGCTGTTTTCAAACACGACCGCGAAGGCAATCTCCGCGACCGCGAGGAGAAAATCATTCCGCACGACGACCCGCAGAAGTTCGCGAAGGCGATTCACTTGAAGGACGAACATCTGGCGCACGGGATGCAGTGTGCCGACTGTCACTTCGACGTTGATGTTCACGGCAACGGCCTGCTCTACGGCGAACCGCGCGCCGCGACGACCATTGAGTGCATTGACTGTCACGGCACGATTGCGAAACGCCCGACGCTCATCACCAGCGGCAACGGCGGCGTTTTCACCGGCACGAATATCGCCAACGTAGATTTGCGCGCGAACAATACGGCGTATGGCCCGCGCTTTTTCTGGCAGGGAAATAAATTATTCCAACGATCCTCGATGTCGCCCGACTTGATCTGGGAAGTGCCGCAAACGATGGACACGGTTGATCCGAAGTCTTCGCACTACAACGCGAAGTCGGCCTACGCTAAAACGCTTCGCCGCGACGGGAAAAATTGGGGCGCAGTGCCAGAGTCGGAAAATTGTCCGCGTGATTTGGCCCACGACAATTCTAACGTCGGCTGCCAAGTCTGCCATTCGTCGTGGGCGACTTCATGTTTCGGCTGCCACCTGCCGATGCGCGCGAACCAACGTGTGGCCGCGAATAAATTTGAAGGCACGACTACGCGCAATTTCACCAGCTACAATCCACAAGTTGTGCGCGACGACGTTTTCCAACTCGGCGTGGACGCGAGTTACAAGAGCAACCGGCTCGCGGTGCTGCGTTCATCGTCCGCCGTCATCGTGAGTTCGCAGAACGCGAATCGCGAATGGGTTTATTCGCAGCAGCAGACCATCAGCGCCGAAGGTTACAGCGGCCAGGCTTACAACCCGCACTTGCCACATACCACTAGCGGCAAAGGCACGACGAAGAATTGCGAGGACTGTCACATTGCCAAGTCGAATGACAACAATGCGTGGATGACCTCGTTGCTCGGCTTCGGCACCGGCACGGTGAATTTCTTCGGTCGTTATGCCTTCGTCGGCATGGGCAAAGGCGGATTTGAAGCGGTCGTTTGGACGGAGCAAGAAGAACCGCAGGCCGCGTTCGGCAGTCATCTCCACAAGATCGCGTATCCCGACAATTACAAAAAATTTGTCGAAGCTGATCACAGCGAATTGAAGGAAGCGCACCATCATCACGGCGAGGAAATTCTCGATCTCATCCAGCGCGGCGAATATCTCTACACTGCGAACGGTGAAGGCGGCTTCGAGGTTTTTGACGTTGCGAACATTGACCAGAAAGGTTTCTCCGAACGCATCACCAGCGCGCCGTTTTCGCCGCTCGGCCAGCGCACTTACGTTCACACGAAATACGCCACGAGCGTCACGCTGCCGAGCACACTGGGCGTGGATCCGTTGCGTTCGCGCTTGCCGGAGAACAAGGAACAGGCCGTCAGTCCGATTTACGCGTGGGTGTTTGTCACTGACCGCGAAGAAGGCTTGGTGATGGTCACCGTCGGGACGTTGCTTGATGGCAATCCTGACAACAATTTTTTCGACAAGGAAAAGATCGTCCGCTTCAACCCAGATGGAAAACTCACCGGCGCAATGCACAGCTTCATGGCGGGAACGAATCTTTATGTGGTTGGGAAGAAGGGTTTGTTTGTGGTGGGCTTGCGGAATGATGCTTTAGAAGCACCGATGCTCGCGGGTGAATTGACCGACGGCCTGAAAAACCCGCGCGCCGTGTGGGTTCAATTCCGCTATGCCTTTGTCACCGACGATGAGGGCTTCAAGGTATTAGACATCACCGAGCCAACGAAGCCGAAATTGATTCCCGGCGCATTTGTGCCGCTGAAACATGCGCAACGTTTTTATCTCGCGCGCACTTACGCCTATGTTGCCGATGGTGAAGATGGGCTGGCGTTCATTGACATTTCCAATCCCGAAAAGCCGAAGCTCGAACGACTCTACAGCGCCGACGGAAAATTGAATGACACGCGCGCCGTGCAAATCGGCTCGGTAAGCGCGTCAGAATTCGCGTTCGTGGCTGACGGCAAGAACGGCCTGCAAATTTTGCAGATGATCTCGCCGGAAAATGTCCCCGGCCACATGGGCTTCAGCCCCGTGCCGAATCCAAAACTCATCGCCTCGTTCCCGACGCACGAACCCGCCGTGGCCGTCGGCCGCGGCCTTGACCGCGACCGCGTGGTGGATGAAAGCGGAAACCAAACTGTCGTGTTCGGACGCAAAGGTTCGCGCCCGTTCAACCTCGGCGAGATGAAAAAATTCTACGAGCGCGATGGCGAAATTTTCAACGTGGAGAATGTATTTATGCGTGACGGCAAACTCGTCACGCAAGCGGGTGAAGCGGTAAAACCGACGGCGGAATTTCAACCAGTCGCGGAAAAAGCCACCGCGCCGCCCGCTGACAACGAGAGACTGATGCGCCGAGGCCAATGAAAAGCGCAGCGTCTATTTTAACTTGTAGCAGCCGACGTGAGGAGGCTCTGACCCTTCGCGCTCGGATTAGTTTGAGCCTCCTCACGTCGGCTGCTACGGATAGTTGTCGGCTCGGTGTCTGTGTTTCGTTTCTGGCACTGGCATTTTCAATCTTCGCCCAGGATGCCGTCACGACGCTTGCTGGCAAGGCGCTCGTCAGCGGCGCGGCGAATGGCAGCGGCACGAACGCATCGTTCAACGATCCGGCGGCGATTGTCGCGGATGCGAGCGGAAATTATTTCATCGCCGATTCGCGCAACCACGCCATCCGCAAGGTCACCGCCAGCGGCGCGGTGACGACATTCGCCGGCAAACTCGGAGCCTCTGGAATGATCAACGCCACCGGCGTCAATGCACAGTTCAACTCACCGAATGGGCTGGCATTCGATTCCACTGGCAATCTTTTTGTCAGCGACACGGGCAACAATGTCATCCGCAAAATCGCGGCGGCGGGCGCAGTCACGACGCTTGCGGGCGTTGCCGGTTCCGGCGGCTTTCTAGACAACGCGAATGGCAGCGCATTGTTCAACTCCCCGCTCGGCATCGCGGTCTGGACGAATGGAAATGTTTTTGTGGCGGACAGTGGCAACCATTGCATCCGTAAAATTTCCGGTGGCACGGTGACGACATTCGCTGGCAGCCCGCAAATCTGGGGCGGTGCGAATGGAACCGGCACGAACGCGCAGTTCAATTCGCCCTGCGGCCTGAAGTTCGACACGCGCGGAAATCTTTTCGTGAGCGACGCCAATAATCACACCATCCGCAAAATCACAACGAACGGAATCGTCACGACTTTCGCGGGCACGGCGGGGCAGGACGGAATTGCAGACGGCGATTTAGTTTCGGCGCGTTTTCACAATCCGGCGGAACTGGCATTCGACAAAAAGGGAAATCTGTTCGTAGCCGATTCCTTCAACCAGACCATCCGCAAGATTTCGACGAACGGCATCGTCAGCACGGTCTGCGGTGCGGCGGGAATTTCTGGCGCGGACAGCGGCACGAACGGCGTCGGCAGATTCTTCAATCCCTACGGCCTCGTTGTGGCGGCAGACGGCTCACTCGTCGTCGCGGACACCTACAATGAACTGGTGCGCGTGGTCATCGTGCCGTTCAAGTTGGCACTGCAACTCACCGGCGCGTTGCACTCCGCAACACTTTCATGGGACGCGGTCATCGGTAAAAAATACCAGGTGCAGTTCAAGTCCGACCTCACAGCGGCAGCGTGGACAAATTTGGGTTCACCCTTGACGGCAACCGATTTCACCTTGAGCGCGCCGGACAACGCGGCGACAGGATTAAAAATCTATCGCGTGCTGCTGGTGAATTAAGTTACGAAATTCGCGGGGCACTGACAGACTGGCGCGGTTTTCCAATTCAATTTTTTGCCATGACCCGAATCTTTATCTGCCTCTTCACTGCTGCCGCGTCCGCCGCGTTTGCGTTTTCTCCCGACACCACGGTCTGGCTTGCCAAGCCAGCCAAAAATTTTCTGGAGTCCACGCCGCTGGGGAACGGACGTTTGGGCGCGATGGATTTTGGCGGCATCGAGGAGGAACGCGTGGCGTTGAACGAAGATTCGCTTTGGTCAGGCTCGGTGCAGGACGCGGACCGCACAAACGCCGTCGCAGTGCTGCCCGAAATCCGTCGCCTGCTGCTCGAAGGCAAAAATGCCGAAGCGGAAAAACTGGTGAACCGCAATTTCACCTGCGCCGGGCGTGGTTCGGCCAACGGGCATCCGGGCGAAGTGCCTTACGGTTCATATCAAACGCTCGGTGATCTGCGGCTGAAATTTTCCTACGCGGATACGAACGCGGCAACGAACTATCGCCGCGAACTGGATTTGACCACGGCGGCAGCAACGACTGTATTCATGCGCGGTGACGTAAAGTTTTTACGTAAAACTTTTGTGAGCGCACCCGACCAAGCTGTCGTAATGCTGTTGACTGCTGCCCAGCCCGGACAAATTTCATTTGAGGCAACACTCGACCGTCCGGAGCGTTTCAAAACAGAAGCTGTTGGCAAAAACGAACTGCTGATGAGCGGTGCGATGACGAACGGTGCGGGCGGCGAAGGCGTGAAATTTGCCGCACGGCTGCGGGTATTAAACACCGGCGGAAAAATTTTCGCAGCGGATGGGAAAATCTCTGTGAGCGGTGCCGATGAAGTGTTGCTGCTCATCACGGCGGCGACGGATTACGAACGGTTCGCAAAGATTTCACGCCGGGAGGTTGCGGCGGCGGCGGCGAAAGATTTGAAGCTGGCGGCAAAGAAAGATTTCAAAAAATTGCGCGCTGCCCATGTGGCAGACTACCAGAAATTTTTTAATCGCGTGAACCTTGAACTGGCCTCGACCAATTCGGAAATTTCCACCAGGCCTACGCCGGAGCGCATCGCGGCGAAAGATTTGGCCGCCGATCCTTCGCTGGCCGTTTTGTATTTTAATTTTGGCCGCTATCTCCTGATTTCTTCCTCACGCCCCGGCGGAATGCCCGCGAATTTACAGGGGCTTTGGGCGGACACCGTCGCGCCGCCGTGGGGCGCGGACTATCACCTGAACGTGAACCTCCAGATGATTTACTGGCCCGCGGAAGTCTGCAATTTGACCGAACTGAATGAGCCGCTGTTCGCTTACATTGAGTCGTTGCAGGCACCGGGCGCGCGGACGGCAAAAAAATATTACGGCGCGAATGGCTGGGTGGCGCACGTCTTGGCGAATGCGTGGGGCTTCACGTCGCCGGGCGAAAGCGCGTCGTGGGGGCTGACACCGAGCGATGCGGCGTGGCTGTGTCATCATTTGTGGGAACATTGGAAATTCACTGGGGACAAGGAGTTTTTGAAGCGTGTGTATCCTGTGTTGCGCGGCTCGGCGGAATTTTTTGCGGACACGCTTATCGCGGAACCGTCGCATCAGTGGCTCGTGACGTCGCCAGCCAATTCGCCGGAGAATGCTTTTCGGATGACGAATGGCGCGACGGCGCACGTTTGCCTTGGACCGACGCTGGACAATCAACTGCTGCGGTTTCTATTCGGTGCGGTGATCGAGTCGTCGGAGATTCTCGGCGTGGACCAGAAATTTGCCGTGGAATTAAAAGCTAAACGCGACCGCCTGCCGCCCACGCGTATCGGCAGCGACGGGCGCGTGATGGAATGGCTTGAAGAATATGGCGAGCCGGAACCGACGCATCGTCATGTTTCGCATCTGTGGGGATTGTATCCGGGCGATGAAATTTCGCCGAGGGTCACACCAGCGCTGGCCGAGGCGGCGCGCAAATCACTTGATCTGCGCGGCGATAAAAGCACTGGCTGGGCCACGGCGTTTCGCATGGCGTTGTGGGCGCGGTTGCATGATGGCGACCGCACATTCAAGCTGCTGGAAAATCTTTTGCAACCAGCGGGCGGTAAGGGAACCGATTACGGCGGCAGCGGCGGCGGGACTTATCCGAATTTGTTTGATGCGCATCCGCCGTTCCAGATTGATGGTAATTTCGGTGGCACGGCGGCCATGGCGGAGATGCTGGTGCAATCGCGCGCTGAAAATTCTGAAAGCGGAAAGTTGAAACCTGAAATCGAACTGTTGCCTGCGTTACCATCAGCGTGGCCGAGTGGAAAAGTTTCAGGCTTGCGCGCGCGTGGCGGTTATGAGGTGGGCATAAAATGGCAGGACGGTCAGCTCGTTTCGGCCATGATCAAAAATATCGGCGGCACTGGGCTTGTGAAAATTTGTTGTGGCGGGAAGGTAGCTGAATTCGTTTTGAAAAAAGGTGAGGTAAAAAATCTGGACGCGCAACTTCAATAGCCGCTGGTAACAGGATTGAATACTGATGCGCTGGTTAATTCTGTAGAAGGTTTGAGTTCGAGCTCAACGGAGTCTCGCTTCATCGGCGTTTCAACGTGCGAAAATCTGGCGGATGACGTCTTCGATGGGCACTTCTTGGATGTCAATGTCGGTGACGGGCAGGTTGTCGAGAAGCGCTTTGCACGTTGGAATCACGCGGTCGCGTTTGACTTTGAATTTGATCATGCCGGGAGTTTTTTCGACGACTTCGCCGTAGTGAATTAAATTTTCCGCCGAGTAGTCATCAGTTTTTTCACATTGAATCGTGACCAGTTTGAAATCGGCAAAGCGGTCCACGATCTCGCTCAATTTGCCGTCGAAGAAAAGTTTGCCGTGGTCAATGATGATGACGCGTTCGCAAAGCGCCTGTATGTCGGCCATGTAATGGCTCGTGAGCAGGATGGTGGTCTTCTGCTCGGCGTTGTGGCGGCGGATGAAATCGCGCACGGTTTTCTGCGAGGTGACGTCGAGGCCGATGGTCGGCTCGTCGAGGAAAAGAATTTTCGGCTGATGGAGCAGGGAGGCGATGAGTTCCATCTTCATGCGTTCGCCGAGGGAAAGTTCGCGGACGCTGACGTTGAGCTTGTCCTTCACGTCGAGCAGTTCGGTCATTTCGGCGACAGTTTTTTCAAAACGCTCTTTTGGAATGCCGTAAATTTTTGCGTTCAGCTCTAGTGATTCGCGCGCGGGCAAGTCCCACCAAAGCTGGTTTTTTTGGCCGAGCACGAGGGCGAACTGGCGACGGTAGGCGTCGTGGCGTTCCCACGGGATGTGGCCAAGGACTTTCGCAGTGCCGCTCGTGGGGTAAATCAAACCGGCGAGCATCTTGAGCGTGGTGGTCTTGCCCGCGCCGTTCGGGCCGAGGAAACCGACGAGTTCGCCAGGTTCGATCTTGAAGCTGACGTCGTTGACGGCGATGGTCTGCTCGTATTGCCGTTTGAAAAGCCCTTTCACTGCGCCGGAAAAGCCGGGCTGCTTTTTGTAGGTGCGAAAGGCCTTGGTCAATCCGTTGACTTCAATGGCGGGCATGGGAATTTTTAGTTTCTAGTTTTCAAGTTTTTAGCCGGGCCAAACGCAAGGCGCACCAACTAAAAGTTAAAAATGAAGAATTAAAAACTATTCAGCGCGTCAACTGCTTCTCAAGGTAGTGGACAACTTGGCGGACGTTGGAATCCACTTCCATGCGGTCTTTGACGAGGCGGCAGGCGTGCAAGACGGTGCCATGGTCGCGTCCACCAAAGGCCTCACCGATGCTGCTCAAGGAATTTTCAGTCATCTGGCGGGAGAGAAACATGGCGATCTGGCGCGGGAAGGCGATGTTTTCCGGGCGGCGCTTGCTGGTCATGTCCGCGAGCCGAATGTCGTAATGTTCCGCCACTTTTTTCTGGATGATCTCGATGCTGATGGTCTGGCGGCCTTCTTCGTGAAGAATTTCGCGGAGCAAACCTTCGACGACTTCGATGGAAAGTTTTTTGCCGGTGAGCGAGGCATACGAGGCGACGCGGATTAACGCGCCTTCGAGCCGACGAATGTTCGTGCGGATGCGTGTGGCGAGAAAGTTGATGACGTCCTCGGGCAGCACGACGTTCATGAGCTGCACCTTCTTCTGCAAAATGGCGAGGCGCATCTCGATGTCCGGCGGCTGGAGGTCGGTGACCAGACCCCATTCAAAGCGCGAGACGAGACGGCTTTCGAGGCCTTGAATTTCGCTCGGGGGGCGGTCGCAGGTCAGGACGATCTGTTTGTGCGATTCGTGAAGCGCGTTGAACGTGTGGAAAAATTCTTCTTGAATGCGTTCCTTGCCCGCGAGGAATTGAATGTCGTCAATCAACAGCACATCGGTCTGACGATGTTTTTTGCGAAAGACGGCGAGTTTGTTGTTTTGGATCGCGTCAATGTATTCGTTGGTGAACTTCTCGGACGAAACGTAGGAGACGCGCGCATTTTTTTTGGTGGCCGTGACGTGCTGGCCGATGGCGTGGAGCAAATGGGTCTTGCCCAAACCGACGCCGCCATAAAGAAAAAGCGGATTGTAAGATTTGCCCGGCGCTTCGGCCACCGCCTTGGCGGCGGCAAAGGCGAAATTGTTATTCGCACCAACGACGAAGGTTTCAAAAGTATTTTTCGGATTGAAATGGAGGTCGCTATTAGTCGCGCGCTCGTGATTGGCGGCTTGTTCGGCGGCTTTGGCGGCCTTGGCCGCTGACGGCATATTGGTCGGCAACGCAAGGGAGGTGACCGGCAGGTTGCCGTTGGTGACTTTAAAGCGAACCTCCAGCTTGGCACCGGCGGCGATGGCCACGGCGTCTTGCATCAGGCTCAAATAGTTATCTTTGAGCCAAACCTCGCAAAATTCGTTGGGCGCTTCAATGGTGAGGTGTCGTCCATCCACTGCGCTCGCGCGGAGCGGGGCGAACCACATATTGAATGTGTCACGGCTCAACTTGACGCGAAGATGCTCTTGCGCCGTGTTCCAAATTTTTTCCGCAGAAATCTGCATAATCATGCCACGTTCACCCAAAATCCCGTGTTTATTCACTTCGCCTTAAAACCGGTTTTTTTGTCCGAGGCGGATCCCAGTCAACCCTGCCGGTCACTGTGATTCAAGCGAAAATTTCAAACGTTTCTTTTCAGGTAACGCCACCAAACCCTTTGGATGATTCAAATCCCCTGATTTCACAGGGCTAAAACCATTAATTTTTTTTTAGCCCGCTGCGTTTTGACGTGAAAATAATTCGCCGAACGAATCGCTGTGATTGACGCCTGCGTTTTTAAGTCATCGTGCCGAAAGTTACGAGGACAACATATTAACTCTTGTTCACGAGTTATTCACACTGCAAAACCGCGCTGAAAATACGCGCGTTTTCACCGGAAAAATTGGAAATTTAGGCCGGGCTTCAAAATCAATCGCCACCGCCGAAAGCGGAAACTTTCGCCGACAGTTTAGACTGCGGCTTATCATCTCACCGGTTTTTGAATACTTGTGCTTATACTTCTTTTTGTTTGTTGACAGTAATAAGAACCTATGATTAACTGTCTCCAGTCGCAGGGGTGATAAGCCTGCTGTGGTTAATCTTTGAATTTACAATTTCGGTTCCGGTCCGAGTGCAGGCCGGAATGCGAGTCCTCCGTAGCCTTACGTTGTGCTCATTCTGAATTCCCCGGGTTTTTTGGCCATCCTCTGGCTGACTAACCCGGTTTTTTCTTTCTGGGTCGCTTGTGGCCGCCTAGGCGCAAAAAATTAAAACCCCGCCTTGGAAAATCAATCGCGGGCTTTTTCTTCGGGGTATCAACGATTATCCTTTCCCCATGAATCGTGTCCAATCTGAAGCGTTGTTTGCTGAAGCGCTCAAATACATTCCCGGCGGCGTCAATTCACCCGTGCGCGCCTTCCGTGCCGTCGGCGGCAATCCATTCTTCGTCAATCGAGCCAACGGCTGTCACCTTTGGGACGTGGATGGCAATGAACTGGTTGATTACGTTCTCACTTGGGGACCAGCGATACTCGGCCACGCGCATCCCAAAATCATTTCCGCCGTCAAAGCTGCCGCTGAATTCGGCACCAGCTTTGGTATTCCCAATCCGTTGGAAGTGAAAATGGCGAAGCTAATTTGCCACACCGTGCCGAGCATGCAGAAAGTCCGCATGACCAACAGCGGCACGGAAGCCTGCATGAGCGCCATCCGCCTCGCGCGCGGTTTCACCAAGCGCGACAAGATCATCAAGTTCGACGGCTGCTATCATGGCCATGTGGATTCGCTGCTGGTCAAGGCTGGTTCCGGTGCGCTGACGTTGGGGCAACCGGACAGCGTGGGCGTGCCCGCTTCGTTCACGCAGCACACGATGGTCGCGCCGTTCAATGATGTGGACGCGGTTAAAAATATTTTTGCGGCAAACAAAAATGAGATCGCCGGCATCATCGTCGAACCCGTGCCGGGCAACGCGGGTTTGTATTTGCCCCAGCCGGGCTATCTCGAGTTTTTAAGTGAAATCGCCAAGGCTCACGGCGCGCTGCTGATTTTCGACGAAGTGATGACCGGCTTCCGCCTCGCCAAAGGCGGCGCCCAGGAACGTTTCAACCTTTCGCCTGACTTGAGTTGTTTCGGCAAAGTCATCGGTGGTGGCCTCCCGGTGGGCGCGTTTGGCGGGCGCGCGGAAATCATGGACTGCCTCGCGCCGCTTGGCCCGGTGTATCAAGCTGGCACCTTAAGCGGCAATCCGGTCGCGCTGGCGGCGGGGTTGGCCAGCCTCGAAGAACTTTTTAGCACCGACTCCTATCTAAAGCTCGAAAAACTTGGCGCGCAGCTCGAAGCTGGCATGAAAGCCGCCGCGCAGTCCGCAAACATTCCGATGCAGTTCAACCGCTGCGGCTCGATGTTCTGCGGTTACTTCACCGGCGAACCGGTTCATAATCTGGCCGACGCGATGAAAAGTGACCGCGAACGTTTCAAAAAATTCTTCCACGGAATGTTGGGTGAAGGCATTTACCTCGCGCCCTCGCAATTTGAATCCGGCTTCCTTTCCACTGCGCACACGGCGGCAGACATTGACCAAACAGTGAGTGCGGCCGCAAAAATTTTGCGGGCGATGTAACATTTGACCATTGTGCGCGTCTGAACTACCAGACCACCGAACCTAAACAACGGTGGTTCGCACCCAAAATAAAAAAATGAAATTAAACAAGACATTGATGATAGTCGCTCTGGCAGCGGGCAGCCTGTTTGCCAGCAGCACCCTTCAGGCGCAGGACGCGCCCAAAGACAAACCCGCCGCCCCGACTCCCGGCGCGCGCCGCCCTGGTTTGTCACTCGACGGTCTGGCCAAACAGCTCGATTTGAGCGACGAGCAGAGAGTCAAAATTAAACCGATTCTCGAAGATTTGCAGAAACAAGTCTCCGAACTCCGCCAGGACACCAGCGTCGCCCCCGAAGACCGCCCGGCGAAGATGAAAGAAATCCGCGAAGGCGTTTCCGCCAAGCTCAAGGAAATCCTGACGCCCGAACAGTTCGCCAAGTGGGAAAAGAACGCCCCCGGTATGCGTCGTCCCGGTGCGCCTAGCGAAGGGGTTAAGCACAAAGCTCCCAAGAACTAATTTCACACGAACAAACACAAGGGACGGCCAACAGCCGTCCCTTTTTTATTTACAGCGGCGCGCGCCCGTCCCAGCGCAGCACGCTCCGGGGGCATGGCTTTGCCACCGTCTCACTTCCGGTTCCAGAAAACTTCTGAAACATTTTTCCAGCTTCCTGCGTTTGAAAGTGCAGTATGAAAAACAAAATTCTCCTCTGCTCTTTGGCCGCCGCGCTGGTCGCGGGCGGTTTCATCGCCACCAAAACCCTGGCTGCCGAAAAATCCGGCAGTGCGCCCGCACCCCTGCGCAAAAAAATCCTCCAGCGCCTCGCGAACCGGCTGGAGCTGACCGCCGACCAGCGCTCGCAGATCAAAACTATTCTCCAAGGCGAGCGGGAAAATCTGAAACCGCTCCTCACCGCGCGGCATGATGCCCAGACCAATTTGCGTGCCGCGATTCATGCCAGCGATGCGAATGAAACCTCTGTCCGCGCCGCATCCGCCAAGGTCGCCATTGCCGAAGCGGATTTGGCGGTTGAGCGCCTGAAAATTTCCGGCAAGATTGCGCCCATCCTGACCGCCGGACAACGCCTGAAAATTTCCGAAATGGAAGCGAGCGTTGACGAATTCGTCAGCCACGCCCTTGCGCGGCTGGGCGAAGGCCGGGACGAATAAAACGTGAACGACGATGCCGAGCTGTTGCAACGCATCCGCGCCGGGGCCACGGACGAGTTTGCCGAACTCGTCCGGCGTCACCAAACGCGGGTGTTTGGCATCGTGCATCGCTACGAGCGCGACCCGCAGCGCGCGGAAGACCTCGCGCAGGAAACATTTTTGAAAGCGTGGCGCGCGCTGGGGCAGTTCGACGCCCGCGCGCCGTTTGAACATTGGATTTCGCGGATCGCCGTCCGCACCGCGCTGGATCATTTGCGCCGCGAGAAAAAGCACAAAGGCAACGTGGGCTTTGACGAACTCGGCGAAGACGCGCTCGACTGGCTGCGGGATGAAAATGAAAAAAGCGAACTCGATTCCCGCAGCGCGGCGGAAGTTTTAGATTTGGCCATGCGGGAGTTTTCGCCCGCCGACCGCGTCGTCATCACGATGCAGGAACTGGAAGGCCGCAGCGTGAAAGAAATCGCGGCAGCGCTCGGCGTGTCCGGTATCGCCGTGCGTGTGCGCGCGGTGCGCGCGCGGGCGAAACTGAAACGCGCGCTGGCAAATCTGGCGGCCAGCGGGAAATAAAACTGGTATCGCCGCCCAGAAGCCAGTGATCCCGGTAAAAAATTTATGAACGAGAAAAAAATAAAACAACTGTTCGCGGCGGTGCGGAACGAAACCGCGTCGCTGCCGCCCGCTGATTTCGCAGCGGACGTTCTGCGCGCCGTGCATCGCGAGCCGACGTTGGCGACGGCCCCAGTCGCTTCGCTGTTTGATCAGCTAAATTATTTATTCCCGCGCTTCGCCTTGGCGGCGGGGGTGGTGATTGTTTTATGTATCGCGGCGGATTTTGGCTTCACGTCCGCCGGGTTGCCAGAGCCGGGCGATGGCGCGATGCAGTGGTCCGCGCAATTTGATCTCGACGAGGACGTTTTGTGAAACAGTGGAAATCTATTTTGCTTTTGGTGCTCGTGTTCGGCGCGGGCATTGCGGTGGGCGTGGTCGGCACGCGCACGGCCACGCGGCATTTTGTGCAGCGCGCCATTCTGCAACCGGAGAGGGCGCAGAATTTTGTGGAGCGCGACCTGGCCCGCACGCTGCGGCTGGATGAAGCGCAGCGCGCGAAGTTGCACGACATTTTAACTGACTCGCGCGGGCAGTTGCGGGAGTTGCGCGAACATTTCCAGCCGCAGATGGCGTTGGTGATGAGCAATGCGAACCTGAAAATTTCTGCGTTGCTCACGCCGGAGCAGGCGGCGCGCTTTGAGGAATTCAAACGGGCAAATTTGCTGTTTCCTCGTCCGCAACGGCCGCTGCCGCCGGCCCGCCCGCTGCCGGAACAATCCCCGCCGGCGGAGAAATTACATTGAGCAAACGCGTCCGCGTCAGTATGGTGGTGGTCGCTGCACGCGTAGCTCAACTGGATAGAGCGTCGGTCTCCGAAGCCGAAGGTTATGGGTTCAACTCCCGTCGTGTGCACCACTTCACTCCCGCTCGCCGCCATTAAGTTCCTCTCAATCGCCGCCCGCATTTATGTGCGATTGGTGCGGTGGCGAAACGGTGTATCTTCACTCTCATCACCATGATTTTCCCGAATCGCCACACGTTCGTCGCGCTCCTATTTTTTTCGCTCGCGCCGTTGGCCCTTGCGGTCAACACCAGCGTCCACACCACTTGGCTCTGGCATCTACATCAGCCCGTGTATTGGCCGGACCGGCGTGACTATGGCGTTGATCATTACGAGAACGCTTGGGACACGATTCAAAAACAAAATGCCGGACGCCTGCATCCGGCACCGGAAATTCTCTCCTCGATTTTCAGCGCCGGCGACCGCGTGGCCGCATATCAGGCCGGGCCGAAAAATTCCCTCGGCAATCTCCTCGGCTACGGCAACGCCGGCGTGCAGGTCACCTACTCCGGCGCGCTCATGGAAAATGTCCAGAGCCTCGGCGTCGCGAACCAGCTCGGTTATGGCTCCGGCTGGAACGGAAATTTCCAAACCGCGCGCGGCTGGACAACCAGTGGCGGCAAGACGCGGATGGACTTGGTGAACTTCACTTATCACCACGCGCTCGCGCCGCTGTTGAGCGATGAGACCCTCGAAATGGAATTAAGAATCCAGCAGCGGCAAATGGAAATTTTTTGGAACACGAACATCGCGCCGCTCTCGAAAGGTTATTTCCCCGCCGAGACGTGTTTCAGCGAACGCATGATTCCGATTTTGAAAAAGGTCGGCATTAACTGGAGCGTCATCGCCAACACGCACCTCGCCCGCGCGTGCGCAGATTTTCCAGTGGCGACCGGCAGCGGCGGCGAGATGTGCGATCTACCGAACCTCGCCGACCAGTTGAATCCGGCGCAGGGCGCGGGCAATTATCAGCGCCTCACGATTGACCGTGGCTGCGCGCCGATTCAGGCGATGCCGTTTGGTTTTCAACTGCACTACGCGCGCTACGTGGACCCGACGACGGGCGCAGAAAGCAAAATCATTCTCGCGCCGAGCGATCAGGCGTTCGGCTGGAAGGATAGTTACAGCGGGTGGGACTTGAATCTGATTAACAATCTCGCCGCGCGAAATAATCCGGCGAAACCGTCGCTCGTCTTTTGCGCGCACGACGGCGACAACGCGTGGAGCGGCGGCAGTTCCTACTACAACGAATGGGTTCCGCAAATGGCCAGCCTCGCGGCGGGCAAAGGTTACGAGCCGACGACGGTGGAACAATTCATCGCGGATTTTCCGCCGGACGCGAACGACGTGGTTCACGTCGAGGACGGCGGCTGGGTGTATGCGGACGGCGATTTCGGCTCGCCGAGTTTCATCAACTGGCATTGGCCGCCCAGCACGAACAGCGCGGGCGCGAACGTCGTTGACCCGAGCGTGGGCGTGAGCGACAAGGCGGACAATTGGCGCGTCATCGTCGCCACGGAAAATCGCGTGAAGACGGCGCAGCAAATTTCTGGCATCACGCCGCGCGTGGATCAGGTGCGCGATCCGGGAAGTTTTTCTGCGACGCCGAACGCGGTGGAACTGGGCTGGCATTATTATCTCGGCTCGCTGGACAGCGGCTTTGTTTATTACGGCTGCCACGACGATGAGTGCCAGCGCGCTGTCGCCGCGCAATCGAACGCGGTGCGGAATGTGAATTCCATTTTGTCCGGCAGCGCCGCCGACACCACGCCGCCGACGGTTTTCATTCCGCAGCGCCATCCGTGGAATCCCGGCGGCACGAACTTCGGCGTGCAATATGGCTATCAAATCAAGGTCGCGGCGAATTCGGATTTTTGGATTTGGACTTACGCCTACGACGTGAGCGGCGTTACGAACGTCAGCCTCGTTCTCCGCGTGAACGGCACGAACGCGCCGACGAGCGACCAGTTCAAAACGTTCGCGGGCGGCGGACTCACCGGTGCGTGGCAGACGAACGGCATGACGTATCGTTTCGTCGCGCCCATCATCGGCGCAAACCCGCAATACCTCGCGGACTATTTTTATTCCAAGGTCACGAGTATTTCGAATGCGTTCGTGGATTACTGCGTCAGCGCGACCGATGCGCGCGGGAATATTTTTAAGTCGCCCATTCAACACGTCTATGTCGGCGCGGGCAGCGGTGGCGATAATAGTCGCACAGGCATCTTGCCTGTGAGTTTATCTCCGACAAATCCAGTCGCGGGAAATGCGGTGACGATTTCCTTCAACGCCACCGGCCGAGTTCTCGCGGCGGCCAACCCGGTGAAAATTCATCTGGGCTGGAACAATTGGGGAACGGTCATCGCGCCCGACCCGGCGATGATTTTTAATGCAAGTTCAAACGCGTGGCAGTTCACAACGAACATTCCCGCCAGCGCGACGCAGCTCGACTGCGTGTTCAACAACGGCTCCGGCACTTGGGACAACAACAGCGGCGCGGACTGGCATTTCGCCGTAGCGACGAATGGCAATCCGCAGCCACCGTCAGCGCCGCAAAATCTTTCCGCCACGCCGACGGCGACAAATCAAATCAATCTCGCGTGGTCGGCGGCGAGCGGCGCGACGATTTATTTGGTGAGCCGCGACGGCGCGACCATTTCCACGACCGCCGCCACGGGCTTTTCCGACACCGGCCTCGCAGCCGCTTCGGCGCACTGCTATTTCGTCATCGCCTCGAACAGCGTCGGCGCGTCCGCCGCGAGCGCGCCGGTTTGCACGAACACCTTTACCAACGCGCCAGTGGTGCTGCCGCCGTTCCAACTCGACGGCGCGTTTGATTCCGCCGGTTATCTGCTCGCGAGCAACGGCCTGGTGCTTTACGGCGCGGTGCGCGGCACGACGCTTTACGTCGCAATGTGGTCGCCGGGCACGAGCGGCGCGAACGACCATTTTATTTTTGTCACCGACCAGTTGCTCCCGAACCCCACCGCCACCGCGCCGTGGGCGAAGGCGGGCAACACGGCGGTGAGCGTGAATAAACCGTTCCTCGCGACCGAAAGCCAGAACGCTTACCTCAGTTGGTTCGTGAACAACACCGCGACGAACTGGCCGTGCGCCAAATCCGCCACGACCAACGGCGCGCTCGAAGGCACGCTGGATTTGGTCGCCGCATTTGGTTCTGTGCCGACGAATTTATTTTTGTGCGCCGCCGCGTATCAGACGGCGAACGGCGGTGCGCTCGCCGCGCAAAGTCCGGCGGGTTCCGGTGCCAACATAGAAACAAATGAATTTCTTCTGCTGCCGCTGGCCGCGCTGCGCGATTCGTGGGGCAACGGCACGCTGGATCTGTGCGACCCGGCGCGCGGTTTCAAAATTAATTCGGCGGGAACGGTGACCTCGAATCGCGTCTTGAATTTTTCTGCGATGCCGGGGCGCAACTATCAAATTCAATACGCCACGCAACTTGGCGGGGCATGGAGCAATCTGCCGGGAACGAATATCGCCGCGCCGCCCCAGTTGTTTTTGAATGTCACCGATACACCGGCGGCGGGAACGGCGCAGCGGTTTTACCGCGTGCGGTTGCTGCCGTAGCGTCAGGCATCCATGCCTGCCTCTACCGCCGTCGCGCTTGTGTGGCGAGGGATTCGGGCGCATAATTTTTTCATGTCACGGTTCGCCACATTTTTTTTGCTGGCACTTTTCGTGGGAATTTTTTCCCTGACGGCTCGGGCCACCGTTTTGTGGTCGGACTCCGGCCGGACGCTCATTAACGAAAACGGCGCGGGTGCGGACATCTTGCGCGGCGCGGTCCGGCGGGGCGGCGCGGCGAGTGACACGCTTTATTTCAAGTTCCACATTGATCCGCTCTCCGATGTCGGCACGGAGGAATACTTCGCGGGGCTGCAATTTTTTGAGGACGCCACGGAAAAATTCGGCGTGGGCAATTCACTGAAAGCCTATGGTTACAGCGCGTTCAACACGCTGGAGCAGGGGACGAATAACAAGGTTTCCGGCGATGTGGATTTGCGCTCCGCCAGCCCCGAGGCGTTTGAGACGGGCAAAATTGTCTCCTACGAGCTGCCCCGGCGCGGCCAGCAGCGGACGATTGTCTTCAAGGTGCAATACGTTCCCGGCGGCGGGGACAATGTGACGGTGTGGATGAATCCCGACCTGACGTCGGGCGCCACGGAGGAAAATCAGCCGGAGAAATTGACGACGTGTTTTAAGGCGGATGGAAAATTTAATCAGGTTCGTCTGCGCCACAACGGCAGCGGCGGCGGCTGGTATTTCAGCGAACTGGAAATCGCCACCTCGTTCACGGATCTGATCGTGCCGCATTTCTGGCAGCGGCTGTGGTTTGACGGCCTGCTGCTGCTGTTTCTTTTTGCGGCGGTCGTGGTGACGGTGCGCTTCGTGGAGAAGAAAAAATTTCAGCGCCGCCTGCAACGCGCCGAGCAGGAGCGCGCGCTGGAGCAAGAGCGTTCGCGCATCGCCCAAGATTTGCACGATGAACTGGGTTCGCTGCTCACGCGCATCTCGCTGCTCGGCGGCTTGCTCAAGGCCGACAAGGACAGCCCGCCGCAAGTCGAGGCGCACGCCGCAAAAATTTCCCAATCCGCCGACCAGACTGTGCGCGCGCTGGAGGAAATTGTCTGGGCGGTGCGCCCGGGCAGCGACACCTTGCAGAGCCTCGTGGAATACATCGCGCATTTTTCCAACGAACTGTTTGCCGAGGGCGCGATGCGGTGCCGTCTGGATTTGCCGGTGGAAGTGCCGCCGCGTCCGCTGCCGCCGGATGTGCGCCATAATATCTTTCTCATCGCCAAGGATGCGCTCACGAACGCGTTGAAACACGCGGGCGGGTGCGCGGTTCATGTGCAGGTGGTGACGGATGGCCGTCATTTCAAACTCACCGTGGCGGATGATGGCCGGGGGTTTGATGTTTCCCAAGCCGGCGCGGACGGCCATCGCAATGGGCTGGGAAATATGCGGCGGCGCGCGGAAGATGTGGGCGGCTGCTTGGGCGTAACCAGCGAACCGGGCCAGGGTGCGCGCGTGGAGTTCGAGGTGGTTTTTAAGGATTGAGGCTGGCGCTGAGACCGCTGGAAGCCAGCGGTCCCAGTAAAAAACGAAAAAATTTATGCAAATCAAAGTCGCAATCGTGGATGACGATGAAGGCATCCGCAGCAGCCTTTCGGCGCTCATCAAGCGCGCGAAGGATTTCAAGCTCACCGGCGAATTCGCCAATGGTGAAAGCGCGCTCAAGGAGATTCCTAAAAATCTGCCGGACGTGGTGCTCATGGACATCAACCTGCCCGGCATGAAAGGCTACGACTGTGTGCGCCAGATCAAGGCGGCACATCCGGCGGTGCAATTTCTGATGCTCACGGTTTATGAGGACAGCGACTCGCTCTTCAATTCCCTGCGCGCTGGCGCGAGCGGCTACCTGCTCAAGCGCACGGCCAGCGCGCGATTGCTCGAAGCGATCAAGGATGTGTTTGAAGGAGGCGCGCCGATGTCGCCGCAGCTTGCCCGGCGCGTGGTGCAATTTTTTTCCGCGCCCGCGCCGGAAAACGTTTCACTCGCCAAGCTCACGCCCGCCGAGCGGGAGTTTTTAGAGCAACTCTCGAAGGGCTATGCCTACAAGGAAATTGCCGACCGCATGGACATCAGCATTGACACGGTGCGAAGCTATGTGCGGACGGTGTATGAGAAGCTGCACGTCCATTCGCGCACCGAGGCGGTGGTGAAATATCTGCGGGGTTGAGCGCCGCTCGACGGGCATTCAGAAAAATGGGTTGTGGATTTTTTCCTGCGCCACGGTCGTGATTGGGCCGTGGCCGGGACAAAGCAACGTTTCGTCGGACTGAGTCAAAATCTCTTCGCGGATTTTTTTTCTGGCTAGTTCCCACTGGCCGTTGCCGTGGCACATGGAACCGGCGAGAATCGTGTCGCCCACGATGGCGACGCGCGGCGGACTTCCCGGCCAGCCATCAATGAAATACGTCACGCCATCTTCCGCGTGGCCGGGCGTGACCGCATGGGCGACACGCAGACTGCCGATAGAAAATGTTTCACCGGGCTGAAGCTGCTGGCTTTTGGGCGCGGCTTGG
Organism: Limisphaerales bacterium; assembly: GCA_031411455.1. GTDB lineage: Bacteria > Verrucomicrobiota > Verrucomicrobiia > Limisphaerales > UBA11358 > UBA11358. The sequence goes on along the minus strand of JANOBC010000168.1, from coordinate 3,622 downwards.
ATGGCGCTGTGAACCAGCGCCGCCGGAAACGCGGCGCGAATTTTCGGGAGTGCGTCAACGTGATCCCAGTGCGAGTGCGTGAGGAAGATGTAGCGCAGCTCCAATTTATTTTCCGCAAGGCAATCCAACGCCGGCTGCGCGTCAATGCCGGTGTCGAACAAGGCGGCTTCGTGCGTGGCGGCGTCCCACGCGAGGAAGCAGTTCACGGTCAGCCCGTCGCCAGCAGTGGCGAAGACGCGGAGATTTTGCCAGCGCGATAAATCATCGGCAACGGGCAGCCAGCCGTGCGCGATGCCTTGAAGTTTTTTGGCGTCCAACCCGATCAGCGCGGCGAGTGGAGTAAAATTTATTTCCTGCGCGCACTGGCCGGAGTCTTCGAGTGTGGCGAGTTCGAGTTCGGAAACGGCGGCGGTGGTCGCGGCGGTCGCGGCGGAAGTGCCGGTCATTTTGCGGCCTTTGCGGATGACGTCGCCGAGATGATCTTCGAGTTGCACGGTGGAAACGTTAGTAAAATAAAAATGAGGCGGCAAGCGGCAGTGCCTTAATTCCCTTACCTTCCTGAATCCGGAAGGCCGTCCCGAAAAAAATGAAAAGCGCCGACGGATTGCCGTCGGCGCCCATTTTGAGTTTAGAAAGCGAACCGCATGCCGAGCCGGCCGACGCCATAATACCGGGTTTCATTCGGCATCACGCAGCGGGCATCCACAAAGATTCCCACGTGCGAGGTAAAACGATACTCCAGACCCAACCCAGCTTGGGCAAACCAGATCCGGCTGAGATCGAACTGATGGCCGCCACCCCCAAAGATATAGGGGGCAAAGCCAGAATGCTCCAGCGGCAGACGAAGAATCGCGTTGATCGAGGCGCTATCAATAAAAACCCCCGTGGTATTTTGCGAATACATTTCCCCTTCGACGCCAAGGTTGCGCGTGATGAAATAGGTCAGACCCAGACCAATACCCAGCTCCGTGTCATCCCGGATGCTTTCGCCGGATAAATGAGTGATGGTTGATTTGCCGATCGAGGCTGTTCCAAAGCCTTCGAGGGAAAACTCGTTGGCGCGATAGCGGTCCAATTGATCATAATGATGATCATAACTTGCCGATCGATCCATGGTTTCAGTTTCAGCACCCCAAGCTGACTTGAGGGCCAGCAGCAGGAGGGTTCCACCCGTGAACAATTTGTTTTTCAATAGTAACTTCATAGGTGGCCATAATATATTCTGGAACGTTCCTGCCTATGGGGTGAAACACGGCCACCAAGGGATCTATGTTAAAGGGCCATTCCATTGAGTGCGCGGCTAACCTCAAAGAAAAGCCACGCAAGTAAAATCAATCACCGCTTGTCCACCAAATCGAGGCAAAGCCAGCTACTTTCGCGGCTAAGGCGAAGGCTTTGATTGAGGTGCGGCGGCTAAGCTGTTAAAACTTCGACGTGCTCTTCGGAAAAAAAGCCAAGCCGCGCGAACGTTTCTACCTGTTGCCTGGACAAGGGGGAGGGAATTATCGTCGCAAGCAGCAACGCATTTTGCGCTGGACGGTGGCGGCGGCACTGATATTCGGAACCCTGCTCGCGCTGTTGTTGTGGTGGAGTTCCAAACCAACAATTTGAGCGAACATTTCAGCCGCGCTTGACCGCGCGTGACTGATGATTACTATTTGAACCATTCGATGAAACTTTTCCGCTTCATTCCTGTGCTGGCCGTGGCGTTGTGCGCGCCAGTTATTTCCCATGCCGAAGTCGCTGACGGCGTCAAGGCCGTGGTGGCCGAGCGCATCATCACCTTCGCCGAGGTGGAAGACATCACGCGTCCCGCCGCCGCCGCGCTGCGCCGCCAGTTCAGTGGCCAGCCGGATATTTTTCAGGCCAAGCTCAACGAGGCGCTCAATGATAGCCTGCAATTTTTGGTGGAACGCGCGCTCATTCTGCACAGCTTCGAGACGGATGGCTATCGTCTGCCGGAGAGCTTCATTGACAACCTGGTGCAGGAACGCATCCGCGACAAATTCGGCGACCGCGTGACGCTGATGAAATCCCTCCAGCAGCAGGGCATGACCTTCGAGCAATGGCGCAAAGAGATTCGCGAGCAATACATCGAGTCCGCCATGCGCAGCCAAAACGTCCAACGCGAAGTTGTCGTTTCGCCGTTCAAGATTCAAAATTTCTACGAGACGCACGCCAACGATTTCAAAATTGACGACCAAGTGAAGCTCCGCATGATCGTCCTCAATAAAACTTCCGAGAGCGACACGAACGCGATGAACCTTGCCCGCGAAATTTCCGGCAAGCTCAAGGAAGGCGCGCCGTTCACGGAAATGGCCTCGGTTTATTCCCAAGGCTCCGCGCAGCATCAGGCCGGCGACTGGGGCTGGATCGAACGCTCCGTCATCCGCAAGGAACTCGGCGATGTCGCCTTCTCGCTCAAAACCGGCGAGGTCAGCGCGCCGATTGACGCGTCCGACGCCGTCTACATCATGCTCCTCGAAGACCGCAAGCCCGCCCACGCCAAGCCAATTGCCGACGTGCGCGCGGAAATTGAAAAAAATCTCCGCACCCAGCAGCAGGTGCAGTTGCACAAGAACTGGATTGACGGGCTGAAAAAGAAAACGTTCGTCCGCTACTTCTGAAATTTCACCCCAGGAATTTCCAATGGCGAATGAAGTGAGCGCTCCGGCAACTCCGCCATTCGCACTCCGCACTCCGCAATTCATCGGCATTTCCCTCGGCGATGTGACCGGCATCGGGCCGGAAGTGGCGCTCAAGGCCGTCGCAGCAGAAGCAGCGGTGGATGAAACGAAATACCTTTTCATTGGTGATGAAAAAATTCTTCGCGAATTAAATTCCTCGCTGGGGCTGAATCTTCCGCTGAAAACTTTTTCCAGTTACGGCGAGAGCGGAAGATTTTTTGTGGCCGAACCCGCTACCGGGACCACTGGCTTCCAGCCGGCGAGTTCATCCCCGGCAAACACAATGACGGCGGCATTGGCTGCCAATCTTGCCATCGCCGCGCTCCGCAATGGCGGCGAACGCTGCCTGCGTGGCGAACTGGACGCGCTCGTCACCGCGCCGGTCAATAAAGAATCCATTATCCGCGCCGGACATAAATTCGTCGGCCAGACGGAATTTCTCTCCGAACTTGCCGCCACAAAACGCACCGCGATGATGCTGCTCGGCACGGACGAACGCCGACGTTGGCTGCGCGTGGCGCTCGCAACGGTTCACATTGCCATCAAGTCTGTTCCTGAAAAATTGACGGCGGAAAAAATCACGCTCGCCATCGAACTCGCCGCGCAAGCTTGTCGCGATCTTGGTTTATCGCGCGCACGCATCGCCGTCGCTGGCTTGAATCCGCACGCGGGCGAAGGCGGAGAATTCGGCGATGAAGAAATTAAAACCATCGCGCCCACCGTTCAGGCGATGCAGAAGCGTGGCTTCGATGTCGTCGGACCCTTGAGCGGCGACACGGTTTTTCATTATGCGCTGAAAGGAGATTTCGATGTTGTCGTGGCCATGTATCACGACCAAGGACTCGCGCCGCTCAAAGCAGTGGCGTTCGACAGTGGCATCAACTGGACGCTCGGTCTCCCCTTCATCCGCACCTCGCCCGACCACGGCACGGCCT
>JANOBC010000167.1:0-2219 GCA_031411455.1 Limisphaerales bacterium | reverse complement strand
GGCGCGGTATTCCACGAGTGCCTCGTCGGTGCGGCCCTGCACGTTGAGGGCGGCACCGAGGTCCACATGGGCGACATCGTTGTTCAACGTCACGGCGACAGCGTGGCGGAACAGCGTTTCACTATTGCGCCAGTGCTGCAGTTGTTTTTCCGTGAGGCTCACGCCGACGGCCAGAACGACAACAGCCAGTGTCGAAAACAATTTTTTTAGAAAAAAGTTTTTCTCCACCGTCGCCGCGAGCGTGAAGACTACGGCCATCAAAATCCCGATGCCCGGCAAGTAAGTGTAGCGATCCGCCATGGACGCGCTGCCGACCTGAATGATGCCGATGACCGGCACGAGCGTGCCCAGAAACCACAGCCAGCCCATCAGAAAATACGGACGTAGATTCCGTCCGCGCCACGCGAGCGCGGAAATCAAAATCAGCGCGGCCAGCGCACAAATAAATTCCGTGGTCGCGATGCGGTTGAGCGGATAGACAACAGCCAGGTTGGCGGGACAGAAAATTTTCACCAGGTAACGCGCGGCGGCGACGGGCGCGTTTTCCAACCGGTAGAGAATGGGAATTTGCGCCAGCGTCGCGACCGCTTGCCCGCTGTGCTGGACGATAAAGGTGATGATGCAGGAGGCGACGGTGAGCGCGAAGAAGGGAAATTTTTCCAGCAAAAGTGGAAGAGAGTTTTTAATTTTTAATTTTTCATTTTGAATTCTTTCCAGCGGCCAAAGGTCCAGCAACAGCAGCACAAACGGCAGCGTGACGAGCATGGGCTTGGACATGAGGCCGAGGGCGAATGCCAGCAGGCTGAATCCGAAATAGACTTTGGACTGTGGACTTTGGGCCTTGGACAGTTCAACAAATTTTGCGTAGCTCAACAATGTGAGCAGGGCGAAGAACGCGCTCAACACATCCTTCCGTTCCGCCACCCACGCGACGGATTCCACGCGCAACGGATGCCACGCGAACAGCGCGGCGATGAGCGCGCATGGCCAGAGTTTTTGCGTTAGACGAAACAGCAGAACGAAGAGGAGCGCGGCGTTCGCAGCGTGGAAGAGCACGTTCACAAAATGATGCGCGCCGGGGTTCATGCCGAAGAATGTCACGTCCGTCATGTGCGAGAGCCAGGTGACGGGATGCCAGTTGCCGGCGTGGCCGGTGGTGAACGCCCACTTCACGCCCGCCCACGTCAAACCGTCCTGCACCACGCGGTTGTCGGTGAGATATTCGTTGTCGTCGTAGTTGGTGAATTCAAAGCGCGTGGCTGGCAGATACACCGCAAGCGTGGCCAGCGCGAGCAACAGGGCGATGATGCGGGGGCGCGACATGGCGCTTGTTGTAAGCGATTTCGCGGGCGTGGGCAAAGCGCGATTTCAATCCTCCTCGTTCTGGTCGTCGTCCTCGTCCTCGGCGGCAGGCTGGATTTTTTCGAGGACGAGGACGAGCAGGAGGACGAGAACGAAGCCGGATTCAACTTTCCCGTAAAATGTTTTTGCAATTTCCGCCGCGTGGATTGATACTCTGCGCCGACGGCCAATTGCTCGGAGCGCCGTCACTTGGCCCAAACCGGTTCCTCACCACCAAGTAAGATTTTTATGAGCGGGTTATCTATTGCATTCATCGCGGCAGCCACCAAAGAAATGGAATGGCTTTACGTCTGGAATCTGGCGCGCCCAGAAGCCAAGGTCATCATCGGCCTGCTGTTCCTCTCCTCCATCGCGGTTTGGTGGATGATGATTTTCAAAATCATCCAGATGCGTCGTGCGCGGAAATTGAATTCCCTGTTCGCCGAGGAATTCACCGCGCAAAAAGCCGTGCTGGAAATGTTCGACCGCAAGCTGGAGGTCAACGGCTGCCCGCTCTACGCCGTCTATCAATCCGGCTGCTCGCAGCTCGACGCCCGCCTGCGCGGGCCGACGGGTGAACGCGCCAAGCAGCAAGTCAGTCTCAAGAACATGGAGCACATCAAACGCGCCATCGAAAACGTCGTCGCCAAGGAATCGCTCAAGCTGGAATCCGGCCTCATCCTGCTCGCCATCGCGGTGAGCGGCGCGCCGTTCATGGGCCTGCTCGGCACGGTCTGGGGCGTGATGAGCACGTTCGCGGGCATCGCGCAATCACCCACGGGCGCGTCGCTGGCGGTGATGGCCCCGGGCGTTTCCGCCGCGCTCGCCACGACCGTCGCGGGCTTGCTCGTCGCGATTCCCTCGATGTTCGGCTACAA
>JANOBC010000166.1:0-4915 GCA_031411455.1 Limisphaerales bacterium | reverse complement strand
CGGCGCGATCATGCGCCTTGGCGATGCGCGCGCGCAGGTGAAAATCGAAGTCATCCCGACCGGCGGGCTGGCGATTGACCTCGCGCTCGGCGTCGGCGGTCTGCCGCGCGGACGCATCATCGAAATCTACGGCCCGGAATCGTCCGGCAAAACCACGCTCATGCTCCACGTCATCGCCAACGCGCAAAAAGCCGGCGGACTCGCGGCGTTCATTGACGCAGAACACGCGCTCGATCCCGGCTACGCGAAAAAACTCGGCGTGAACTTGGACGATTTGCTTGTGTCGCAGCCGGATTCCGGCGAAGAGGCGTTGACGATTTGCGAAACACTCGCCCGCTCGAACGCGCTAGATGTCATCGTGATTGATTCCGTCGCCGCGCTCGTGCCGAAGGCGGAACTCGAAGGCGAAATGGGCATGGCCACGATGGGCATGCAGGCGCGCTTGATGTCACAAGCGCTCCGCAAGCTCACCGCGATTTTGAGCAAGTCCAAGACGACGTGCATTTTCACGAACCAGTTGCGCGAAAAAGTTGGCGTGATGTTTGGCAGTCCGGAAACGACGCCCGGCGGCAAGGCGCTGAAATTTTACGCCAGCGTTCGTATTGATATTCGCCGTCGCGACCAGCTCAAGGACGCCGCCGGCAATGTTTACGGCAATCACACGCGCGTCAAAATCGTGAAGAACAAAGTCGCGCCGCCGTTCGCGGAAGCGGAGTTCGACATCATCTACAACCACGGCATTGACAAGGAAGGCAGTATTCTCGACGTGGGCATTGACTGCGGTGCGGTGGACAAAAAAGGCGCGTGGCTGCAATTCGACGGCGCGCTCATCGGCCAAGGCCGCGAAGCCGCGAAAAAAGCGCTCGTGGAAAAACCGGAGCTCGCGAAGCAAATCATCGAGGCCATCATGGTCAAACGCGCGTCGCCGCCAGTGGAAGCGAAAAAATAAATTCCTGTTCCCATTCTCATCGCGCCCACGCTCTAGCAGCGTGGGCGCGAAATTTATTTACGCACGGCGTGTTTCTGGCATTTTGTGCCGTGAGGATTTAGGTCATTGCCCTGAAAAATTTTCCCATGCACAGCCAATTTTCATCCATTAATTCCAACCTGCCCGCGCATCTCATCGCGCACATCAACGTCAAGCTCGCGCACATCGGCTGCTCGCCGGTGCCGATGAAGGGCGATGCCGAATTCGTCGCCATTGCCGCCGCGATGGCCGGCCAGTCGCGCGAGAAGGACCGGCTGCTCGGCCAATACCTCTGCCCGCCGGACGCGCGCATCCAGAATTTCCTCCACGATTATTTCCAATCCATTGTCGTGCCGAAGCTGCCGTCGCGAACGTTCTCGCTGGATCGCCCCGGCCTCGCGCGCGTGCTGTCGCTGCCGATTGACCGCGATGAATTTTCTTCCACGATCCTGAATTCCTACCGCGTCGCGAACGGTGTGCTGCACAATCCGCGCAGCGACCGGCGCACGACGTCGGGAATTTTCCATGTCACCGAAGGCGGCCTGCCGATTCCCGATGACAAGCTGGGGGTGCCAAAAGCGACGTTCGCAAAAATGCTGCAACTCGCGCTGACGCCGCCGAGCGAAATCATGCAATTGCCGTTCACCTCCACGCAGCCGAAGCCGGCGGAATGTTTTGTCTCGCTCCTGTTGCGTCCGATTGTCTGCCCGGCGGTTCCCGGTTTCACGGCGGAGAAAACGATGGAGGTGCGGTTCTTTGTTCCCGGCAATCTGGTGAGCAACCTGGATTTCGTCGAAAGTATTTTTGGCAACGCGGGCGATCCGTTGCTGCCGGAAAATGATTCCTCGCTCGACGCGGAGCATTGGAGCGGCCACACGGGCTGCGTCATTCTCGCACCGCACCTCATCAAGGCGACGAAAAAATCCGTCGGCCTGCCGTCGTGGGACAAGGCCACTGAACGCCAGCGCCGCGACGGGATGTGCTGGAAGGATGAAAACGAAATCTACAACAGCGGCAATGCGTTCAAGCTCACCTGCCGCGACGAGAACGGCGTCATCGTCACCATCATCGCGGATAATTATTACGGCTATTGCAAAAAAGAGGTGAAGACGCAGATCAGCTACGCGGCGAATCTTTTCGGCAACGCCGAGGAAGAACACGCGGGCGGCGCGCTCGTTTTTCCGAGTTATGATCTGGGCGAGGAATTCAGCGGCGAGAAGCACGTCCGCCAGTTGGAGCACAGCTTTGACGAGGCGGCAAAACTTTATGCAGACCTGATGGACGTGAAGCCGGAGGGCTACGGCGTGGACAAAAAAAACCCGCAGATTGTCTACGTTCCCGAAGACGCGGCGTTTGATCTGCACAAGCAATCGGTTTCATGGACAAACGATACGGGCAGCCACGCCATCAAGTTGCAGCCGGAGAAAACTTACATCCGTCCCTCTGGCTACAAAGTTCGCATGGAAAAACCGCCGGGCGCCAACCGCGCGTGGCGGCTCGTCGGCACGGCGGCGGAAGGTCTCGTCTGCCACAAACCCTGCACCGTTTCCGGCGGCGGCAAATCAGAAATCTCCAAGCCCATCACCGACGCGATTCTCACCGGGCCGGTGTTCATCGCGGATCCGAAAAAAGATTTTGATCAGGTTGAGGAATTGATTGACCGCGATTACTCCAACCGCTTCGTGGAAAAAGCGCGCGCGGACAAGCGCGGCGTGCTTTCGTCCGAACGCTCGCTCGGCTCGGTCATCAAGCTGCTCACCCCCGACGAACAGGATTACACGCCGGAATACAACGCGTGGCTCAAAGCCATCCCGCAATACATCAAGGAGCTGGTCTTCGTGGTGAAGCGCTACTACAAGCCGGACTGGGGCGCGAAGTGGCGCGACCATTTCAGCGTGGACATTGTCAACGGCAAGCCGGGCTACGAACTCAAGTTTGAAAACAAGGTGCTCGTGACCACGCGGCTGCGGATTGGTTTCGACGAGGACGGCGCGTGGCGCACGTTTGGTTTGCGGAAAGATTTTCATCCGGCAGTGAAGGTGCAGTTGGAAGACGACATCACGGCGTCCACGCTGGCTCCGGCGTCGCGCGTGGAAAATTTGCCGAACGTGGATAAAAATTCCGTGCTCAAGTTCGTGCAGAACTGCGAGCAGCGTTTGTTCCAGCGCCCCGACGACGCGATTCATCGCGGCTATGACAAGCAGACGGAAATTGATTTCGCGCGCACGGATAATTTCTTCTCGAACTACGAGCCGCTCACGCACGCGCAAGGCCAGGAACTCGTCGAAGACGCGATTCACTTCAATGAATTCACCGCGCCGATGCAGGGTTTAATCACGGAGTTCGCCGCGACCGGCCAGCCGAGCTATCTGGTTTCCTCCGCCCATCCGCGCCTCGTGGACGGCCAGCCCAGCAAAAATCCGCGCTACCTCCAGAAACGTCCCGACCTCGTGAAGCCGGTGGAAACTTACGTCGCTGAAGTCGGCGCACGGCTGCGTCGGCGCATCCCCGCGAACGCCACCGTGCTCACGCCGGTTCACGCCGTGCTGCCGGGACGGCGCAACAATCCGCCCGAAAAAGGCGTCCGTCCGCTGGCATGTTACAATCCAGTTCACTTCATGGAACTGCCGGAGCTGTTCATGGAATTCATTTGCAGCATGACCGGCAAATCGCCGTCCACCACCGGCGCCGGTTCCGAGGGCGCGCTGACGAAGGGGCCGTTCAACGCGCTGCCGCCCATCATGGATTTGAACAACGCGCTCGTGTCATTCATTCTCGCCGGCCACAACGGCTTCGTCACTGCCGCCGGCTACATCGGGCCAAAAGTGCGCGTGGATCACGACGTGAGCCTGATCGTGCCGGAAGTGTTTTCGCGCATGAGCGCGGAAGAACGCACGCCGAAATTTCTCATCGCGAACCGTTTCTTGGAACGCATCGAGGACTTCACACATGACGGTAAAAAAATTCTCGCGAGCCGCCTCGGCTGGCGCATCAATGACCGGTTCGTCCACTTCTTTTTCGGACGCGTGTTCAATCATCCGCACGCCGTCTTCACGCCGGAGATGCTCAAGCCGGAGTTGCAGGATATGGCGGTGTTCGCCGACGGCATGGACAACATCCTCGCCACACAAAGACGCGTCGCGCAGATGTATTTCGACGATGGCAGCATCGCGCAAGCGTGCCCGCCACTGGCGGCGCTGCTGCACATCATGCTGCACGATGCGTGGAACGGCAAAGGACTGGCCGACGCGGAATTCCGGAAATTGTTTTCGCGCGAAAGTTTGCTGGCGAGCGACTGGTATGCGGCGCGACTGGCGGCAAAACAGAAGGTGGATCGCGCGCTGTGGCGTCGGCACATTGATTGTCTCTCGGCTTTCATGCGCAAGCCCAGCCACGGCGACATCGCGGAAACGATGGGCATCGGCGACCGCCTGGTGAGTGCCCGCAAAACGCTGGAGGAAATTGAATCGCCCGCGTATCTGGAAAAATTGCTCGGCACGCTCGGTGCCGAGCCGGTGGAAAAATATCTGGCAAGTTCGGCGCAAGTAGTCGGGACGTAACGGCAGCAGCCGAATTTCTAAAATTCTTTCTTGTGTGCGCCGCCGCTGCGTTCTAAATCAGCGTCGCAATGAAAGACATTAAAAAATTGGAGAACCTCCACGTCGTTTTGTGGCTGCTGAAAGACTGTTCCTGGTGCCAGGACTGGGTGAAAGTGGGCATGATGGTGGCGCTACCTACGCTCGTGCTCGCCGCCAAAATCGCGTGGGAAAAACGCAAGGACACCGAGGAGCTGGTTCATAATCTCGCGGTCTGCCTGTGGCTCTGCGCAAACGTCGTGTGGATGGTTGGCGAATTTTTCTTCAACGACGGCACGCGCGGCATCGCGCGAGTGTTTTTCTTCGCCGGGCTGCTGTTGCTCGCCGGATTTTATCTGCGGGAATTTTTCTT
>JANOBC010000165.1:0-19006 GCA_031411455.1 Limisphaerales bacterium | reverse complement strand
CCGCCGCGCCGTATTTGCCGCCGGTCGCCGCCGGGTCATCGGTCATCACGCAGCTTCCCTTGTCCACCGGGTCGTTGACGATCTTCCACTTGATCGGCAGCGCTGAGGAGAAGCGCGGCCCCTGCCAGTAAGTCCATTTGTCATCGAGCATCTTGCGCGAGCCATCGATGATCATCTCCGCTCCGCGCACGCGCTTGGCTCCGACGCCGATACTCTTGTCAGCGGCTTCGAGATGGGTGATGGCGACGGTGATTAGGGAGACCGTGGAGAGGATGAGTGTCCGTAGTTTCATAGGTGGTGTTTATTGCGGGCGAGTCTGCCGCAACTCCTGACGAGCTGTAAACCCCGACGTGAAATGAATTGTGCGACCGCCGGATTCTGGAGAGCTACGTCATCTCCGCCCAGGCCGGTGGCGGGGCGGAGAATTCCACGGGCTGGCCGGTGAGCGGATGCTTGAAGCCCGTTCGCCACGAGTGCAGGCAGAGTGGCGGCGCGTGGATGTCCAGCGTCTGCACGTCGCCGCGTTTCCAGTTCGCCTGATAAACCGGATCGCCGCACACCGGCATGCCGAGATGCCAGAGGTGGACGCGAATCTGGTTCGTGCGGCCCGTCAGCGGACGCGCTTCGAACAAGGTCGTGCCGTCAGAGAATTTTTTTAGCACGGAAAATTCCGTGCGCGCGGCCAGACCGTTTTCCAAATCCACGACGCGGGAACCGAGGAGGCCAGATTCGGCGGCGATCGGCGCGGCACAATTAAATTTATTTTCCGCCGGCTGGCCGTTCACGCGGACGAGATAAATTTTTTCCACCTGCCCGCGCTCAAACTGCGGCTGCAACTTGCCGGCGAAATGCCGCGTGCGCGTGACCAGCACGATGCCGGTCGTGTTCGCATCTAGGCGGTGCGCCGGATGCGGCTTCTGCGGATGATAAACGACGTTGAGAATGTGCTGGAGCGTGTTGCGATAGAACCGTCCGTTCGAGTGCATCGGCAGCGGCGCGGGTTTGTTCACCACGATGAGCGCCTCGTCCTCGTGCAAAATTTCCACGCGGCCGTTCACATCTGGCTCGGTGAGGTTCGGAAACTTGTGCCGGTAACGCTCGCCCGCTCGCACAATTTTTTCAGCGGCGACCGGAGCGCCGTCCATGTCCACGATGAGGCCGCGCGTGAATTCCTGCTGCCAGTATTCGACGCTGACGTGCGACACGATGCGGCACAAAACTTCGAGCAAGGTTTTTCCGTCGCAATCAGCAGGGACGTTCACTGGCTTAAAATTATCGTAAGGCACGCTGCCGGGCAGCGGCGTGATGGCGCGGGCGATGGCGGCCTGACGCTGCGAAATGCTTTCCGCCATTTGCTCGGCGGGAGTTTTGAAACAGAACGGACAGGATTGGCCGGAAACGTAGCGCGAATCTTTTTGGGCCGCTTCGCTCAACGGCGTTTGGCAGCGGAAACATTGCGCAGCTTCCGTCTCCTGCAAACTCGGGTCAAGGCCGACGCGCTGGTCGAAGACGAAACATTCGCCGTCGTAGTGCGCGCCGCCACATTCCTCAAAGTATTTTAGGATGCCGCCGTCGAGCTGAAAAATTTTCTTAAAACCTTCGCGCTCCATGAACGGCCCCGCTTTCTCGCAGCGGATGCCGCCGGTGCAAAACATCACGATGGGCTGTTCCTTCAACGCGGGCGGCAGCTTGGCGACGGCGGCGGGAAAATCGCGGAAGTGGTCAATACCCGTCGGCAACGCGTGCTTGAACGTGCCGAGCTTCACCTCGTAATCGTTGCGCGTATCGAGCAGCGTGACGGGACGGCCTTCGTCGAGCCATTGCTTGAGTTCGCGGGCGGAAAGTTTGGGCGAGGTGCGGAGCGCGGGGTTGATGCCTTCAACGCCGAAAGCGATGATTTCCTTTTTCATCCGCACGAGCATCCGCGAAAACGGCTGATGCTCCGTCTCACTGAACTTGGGCGACAAATCTTGGAGGCCGGGAATGGCGCGAAGTTCTGCGAGCAGCGAATCAATTTTCTCACGCTCACCGGCGACGAACAGGTTGATGCCCTCGACGCTCAAGAGAATCGTGCCTTTCAAATCCCACGCGCGGCATTGCGCGAGCAGGCGCGCTCGCAGCGAACGCAAGTCCGGCAGCGTGGCGAACTTGTAGGCGGCGATGTTGGCGATTCTCGGCATCAAAAAACGGCGGGTAGTTTAACAATTACGGGGGGCGAAGCGAGCGCGTTGCTTGGTCAGTTTGCCACCCAGATACGAAACGTTTCCTGTTTCGCGCAAAGCGGCTCGAAGCCGATTTCCCAGAGATACGCGCCGAATTCCTTGGTGCGCGGCTGGATGATGATTTCCTTGATGCCACGCTTGCGGAAAATATCCGCCGACTCTACGAATAGAAATTTTCCGATGTGCAGATTGCGGTAGCGCGGGATGACGAAGTCGAGCAACACGCGAAATTTATCCGGCGTCTGTTCTTCGGCGATGAAGACGCCGACGGGTGTGCAATCGCGCAGGATGAACACCGTCATCTGGCCGGGTTTCGCCGCGAACCTGAAGTCTGGCAGAATGCGTTTGATTTCCGCGCCGTATACTTTCAAAAAGTGCGCTAGAAAATCCGAATCAGACTTCACTTCCAGTAATTGATAAACCTGTTTGGCGTTCAGCAAGCGGCGCAGGTGATAGAGGTTCACGCAGACGATGAGGCTATTCAACACCGCGACGGGATACGCGTGGATGAGCAGTCCGTAAATCGCAAAACCAAACGCGCCGATGAGGTTGATGATGCGCAACCGCTTGATGGAACTCATCATCAGCGACACGGCAATCAGCGCAGAGGCGGCGTAACCAAACAGATTGAGGATAAATTGATGTTCCATTTGGAAATTTAGAGGGCTTCTTGGTTGGTTGTCTGGGCTATGGCTCTTTGAGCAATGCGTCCATGTCCAGCGCACGGGTGAACATCGCCAGCTCGCCATTGGCGCTGCGCGGCCATTCGGATTCGGGACGGTCGCAGTAAAGTTCCACGCCGTTCTGGTCGGGGTCGCGCAGATAAAGCGCCTCGCTCACGCCGTGGTCCGCCGCGCCATCAAGTTCAATGCCCGCAGCCAGCACTCGGCGCAAGGCATCGGCCAGCGTCGCGCGATTCGGATACAAAATCGCCGTGTGATAAAGTCCCGTGCTGCCGGGCGGCGGTGGTGAACCGCCTTGGCTCTCCCAAGTATTCAGCCCGATGTGATGATGATAACCGCCCGCCGAAATGAACGCCGCCTGTGAACCAAATTTCTGCTGCAATTCAAAACCCAGCACGTCGCAATAAAATTTTAATGCGCGGTCAAGGTCGGCGACTTTCAGGTGAACGTGGCCGATGCGGACTTGCGGATGAATGGGAGAAGTGTTTGGCGTCACGGTTTGTCTTCGTTGCCGGGAGTTTTAATTTGCGCAAATGCCGCTAGCGCGAAGTTCCGCATCACCGCGTGATCCACGACAGGTTTTGGATAATTACCACCGAGCTTCACGCCCGCCGCGCGCAAGATTTCCAGCGGCGCCGCGTGCGGCTGGTGAATCCAATCGGCAGAAAGTTTTCCGAGTTCAGGACACCAGTGGCGGACGTAGTCGCCGTTCGGATCAAATTTTTCGCCCTGCGTTGTCGGGTTGAAGATGCGGAAATACGGCGCGGCATCCGCTCCACAGCCTGCGCTCCACTGCCAGCCGAGCGTGTTTTGCGCAAGGTCGGCGTCCACGAGCGTGTCCCAGAACCACTGCGCGCCCGCCTGCCACGGCAGCAGCAAATCCTTCACGAGAAAACTCGCGACGATCATCCGCACGCGATTGTGCATCCAGCCCGTCGCCCACAGTTCGCGCATCCCGGCGTCCACGATGGGATAGCCCGTGCGCCCGCGCTGCCACTCGCGCAGCAACGCGGCATCCTCGCGCCAGGGAAATTTTTTGAAATTCTCCCGCAACGGCTCGGTGGGCGTGTGCGGAAAATGAAACAGCAGGTGATGCGCAAATTCCCGCCAGCCAACCTCGGTGAGGAACTGCGAGTTGCGCCACGCGGTTTCGGGCAGGCCGCGTTTTTCCGCGAGCGCTTGCAGCGCGTCCCAGATTTGGCGCGGGCTGATTTCGCCGAAGTGCAGATGCGGAGAGAGCCGCGAGGTGCCGGTGCGGTCGGGGCGGTTGCGTTGCTCTGAATAATTGTCGAACGTGTGGGCGAGAAAATTTTTTACGTTTTCCTGCGCGCCCGCTTCGCCAGGCGACCACGCGGCGCGCAATCCTTCAGCCCATTTGATTTTGGGTTCGAGCTGAAGTTCATCCAGCGCGAGTGATGACGGCCACTTCGTTGGCGCTAGAAGATTTTTTGGCGTGGTCAGCGATTCAGCGGGATCAGGTTCGTTCAGGCAACATTTCCAAAACGGCGTGAAGACTTGAAACGGTTTGCCGCTTTTGTTCTGGATTGTCCACGGCTCATGCAGCAGCGCGCCGTTGAAACTTTCCGCGTTGAGTCCATCGGCGCGCAGTGCTTCCTTAAGTTTCGCATCGCGTTCGATGACGGCGGGTTCGTAGCGGCGGTTCCAGAAGACGGCGGTGGCACCGGTTTCCTTGGCGAGTGCGCGCAAGGTTTCTAAGGCCGGGCCGCGGCGAAAAATAATTTTTGAGCCGAGCGCGCGAAAACTTTTGTCCAGCGCCGTGAGTGACTGGTGCAACCACCATTGCGAGGCGCCGCCCGGCGGCCACGGCGCTTCTTCATCAGGAGCATGGATAAATACCGGAATGACCGCGCCGTGTTTGACAGCGGCGTGCAGCGCGGGATTATCCGCGAGCCGCAAGTCTTGTCGCAGCCAGACGAGTGAGGTAAGAGTTTTCATGACAGTGCGCGTTCATTTCCGGCGGCGGCGCGCCGAGGTTTTTTTGGGAAGCGCATCCAAATCCCACAGCAGCCATTCGTCGTTGGGGACGTATTTTTTCAGCTTGTTGTCCCAGCGTGGCGGCACGGCGCGGATGAGTTTTTCCAGATACGGCAGCAGCGGATTTTTCGGCGGATGCAATTTCTCCTGCGCGTCCATCGGGATAGTTTTCCAGCCGAATTTTTTTACGTAGGGCGCGAAGCCGAAGCCGTCGAAGAAATTTCCCGCGCCGATGAGCGGCATATACCACATGCTCGGAATCGAGCGGGGATTGGCTTTGATGGGAACTTCCAGAGCGAGTTTTTCCAGCAAGGCGGTTCCGGTCTGGTCGTGCTTGAGATGCTTCCGCAGTTTTTCCAGCGCGGGAAAATTCACGGGCGGGCTGACGAACAAAACCGGCTTCAACTGTTGCCGTGATAAAATGATTTCGTGCGCAGTGCCGACGGAATAAATGTTTGTGGGGCAATACGCGATGGTGAAATCACTTGTATCCACCATGCGTAAATCAATGTGCAGCGTCTCCCAGAATTTTTCCGCGATGGCGGCGCGCGTCTGGTCGCCCTTGCGTCCGGGGCGAAACGTCCAGTGCTCGCGGGCGTCGAGCGTGTTCAAATCTTCAAGGCCGTATTGGTGCAGGCCACGCACGGCGGGCTTGAACCACGGATCGAACACGATGCCATCGTATGAACGGAGGAAGTCGCCAACGCGGTTGCGCCAGCCGAATTTTTTTTCGTTTGCGCGGGAGGCCACGAAGTCCATCGGGCCGGACAGGTAGACGCGCGCTCCTTGGAGATGATTGTGCGCTTTCACCTCCGCATCTTACCGGCGGCGCGGAAAAAATCCAGCGGGGCGCGGCAGAATTTTTTTCTGCGGGCGGGCGGGCGGCGGCAAAAGAAACTTATTCTCGGTATTTACATTCTGCCTGCTTCCAATCATGATTCGGTCACCCAGCGGCGAAACTTCCATGCCGCGGTCAGAAAACAGCAAAACAAAAAAACTATGGCCACTAAAAAAGCTAAAGTGAAAAGCGCAGTGAAAAAGAAACCCGCTGCTAAAAAGAAGAAGTAGTCTCACGGCCGTCGCTCCTGATCCGCAGGAGCGACGCCTGCTTTCCTCGGTTCTCAAACTTCAGTCCTCGGAATATGCCGCTCAAATTAAAACAAAGTCAGACGTGGAAGTGCGGCGATAAATTTATCCGCATCGTAAAACTCGAACGTCTGGAAGTCGGTTACAAGTCCGCCGCCGCCCCCAACTTCACCGGCGGTTCCCACCATCAGACCAGTAAAAAAGATTTCTGCCGGATGCTTAAAGGCGCGACACTGCTGGAAGCAAAATTGCCGGATAAGAGTTCGGCTCCTGCCTGAACGCGCGGAGCCGTAGATGTGAGTCGGCGCAAATTAAACCCCGTTGGAATCAAACAGCCACGAACTAATGTTCATGGCTGTTTTTTTATTTACCGCCGCCAACTTGGACGACTGCTGGAAGCTTGTCCGCCGGATTGCGGGGGACGCGACTGGCTGGACGATTGCGGGCGAGACGAATTGCCGTAGCCGCCGGATGATTGCGGACGTGGCTGACCTTGACGCTGCGGCTGGCCGCCACGTTGCGAACGATTTTGATTTTGTCCGCGCGGGAAACGTCGTTCCTCGTCCATCGGATTATACGGCGGCGCGGCGGCGGTGTAGTTAAATCCCTCTGCTTTCTTCCGCACGATGCCACGACCGATGAAGCGTTCGAGCGCGCGCAACTCGCCGTGGTCTTCGTTCGTCACGAAGCTGATCGCGTCGCCGATGGCGTTCGCGCGACCGGTGCGGCCGATGCGGTGGATGTAATCTTCGACGTGCATCGGGAAATCATAATTGATGACGTGCGAAATGCCGTCCACGTCAATGCCGCGCGCCGCGATGTCGGTCGCCACGAGCACGCGCACGGTGCCATCCTTAAATTCTTTCAACGCGCGCAGCCGTTGGTTCTGCGAACGGTTCGAGTGCAGCGTGGCGCAGCGAATTCCTTTTTGCTCCAGTTGTTTCGCGATGCGATCCGCCGCGTGTTTCATGCGCGAGAAAACCAAAACCATTTCCATGAGCGGGTCTTGCAGGAGGTGCAGCAGTAACGCGGGCTTCAAATGTTTTGGCACTTCATAGACGAACTGCGTGACGGTCTCGGCGGGGTTCGCGCGGCGACCGATCTGGATAATTTTCGGGGCGCGCTGAAACTCGTGCGTGAGTTGTTCAATCTCTTTCGAGAGCGTCGCGGAGAACATCAGCGTCTGCCGTTGCTTGGGCAATGCTTGAATGATGCGACGAATGGAGGGAAGAAATCCCATGTCGAGCATCCGGTCAGCTTCATCGAGCACGAGATGTTTCAACTGCGAAAAATCCGCCGCGCGCTGGCCCATCAAATCGAGCAGGCGTCCGGGACAGGCCACGACGATGTCCGTGCCGGAGCGGAGCGCGCGGATTTGCGGCTGTTCGCCGACGCCGCCGAAAACGGTGGCGACGGTGAGCGGAAGATGTTTGGCGTAGGCGCGGATGTTTTCCTCGATTTGCACGACGAGTTCGCGCGTCGGTGCGAGGACGAGGACTTTGGTTCCGCGCCGCGCGCCGGGGGGCAGCGTCGCAAGCTTCGTGAGAATGGGCAGCGTGAACGCGGCGGTTTTGCCCGTGCCGGTCTGCGCGATGCCGATGAGGTCGTGGCCCGCGATGATGGGCGGGATGGCGGCGGTCTGGATGGGCGTCGGCTCGGTGTAACCGGCTTCCGTCACCGCCTGCAAAATTTTAGCGTCAAGACCGAGAATGCGAAATGGCATAGCGGGCAAGCATAACAGAGATAACGACGATGGCACGTTCTAAAAACAGCCAGCGCTGCATGATAAATGAACCTTGAAACGATTGCTCTTTGGCTCCCGCATCGCGCGCTACAACCCAGGCTGGCTTATGAGTGCAGCCGTCAGCGGAAGAAGAAAAACACGAAGACCAAAACCAGCAGTAGCGCCGTGACCCACCACAGCCAAGAAATTCCGCGCGGTTTGGTGGCGCCGCCAAATTCTTCCTTCACATAATTATCGTAATCGAAACTTTCCTCGGGAATTCCCAGGCCGCTGGCGTAGGCATCGTCGGACCAGCCGGTTTTTTCATCCGCGCCACAGCCGGGGCAAGCCTTGGCTTTGCGCGGCACGTCCGCGCCGCAGTTGGGGCAAGTTTCGGGAGGCATTGTTGAAGTGCGGAATAGAGAGTGCGGAGTGTGGAATGATTGCGGGCGCGGGCGTATCATTTTCATTCCGCACTCCGCACTCAAAACTCCACATTCAACTCACCCGCCGACGCCGGTGTATTCCTCGTCCGTCTTGAGATTCAATCCCATCAGGATGTAGTCATGCGTGATGGCCTGCATATCCTTCACATAATCATCCAGCCGGATTAATTCACTGAAGCCGAGGAGGGCGAACATCTTCATGGCTCCGGCCTGCTCGCCGATGAATTCCGCCTCAACTTTTTCCAATCCGGCGCTGCGGGCGATGTCGGTGGTGAGTTCCACGAGTGTGGTGGCGAGGCCGCGTCCGCGAAATTTCGGATGCACGAGCACGCTCACGCGGCCGATGTGGCGTTTCCAGCCGCCGAGCTGCTGGTGCAGCGTGGCAATGCCGACGATCTTGCCGCCGATGAGCGCGACGAGCGGGAGGTTGCGGCCAAAATCTTGATTCTTGCACCAGTCGCGAATGACTTTGATGTCGGTGACGCGGTGCTTGATGAACATCCGTTCCTGTTCGGGGATGTCGAGGAAGAGTTTGTGCAGATCCTTCTCATCGGATTTTTCAAGCGGGCGGACGACGGCGCGTTTGTTTTCCTTAAGCCGGACGTGCTTCGGGAATTTTTGGAGTTCGAGTTCGATGGTGTATGACATGGGCTTCCTTTCGCTGGGCGAACTTTGCGCCGCGAAGAGATTCCCCGCAACAAAAATTTTCAATTCTGGGCCGGCGGCGGGGAACCGTCGTTGAAGCCGGGGATTTCGGGAAGATGTTCGGGCCGGAGTGGTTCCGAGATGGCGTGTTCGCCGCTGAACCATTTGCCGAGGTCAACCAACTTGCAACGTTTGGAGCAGAAGGGGCCGAACGCGCCCGCGAACCAGTCACCGGACTTTTTGCAGGTCGGGCATTTGAGCTGCGGCATGGCTACTTCGTTTCGGCGGCAATCTTCTTGAGGTCGGTGACGACGTTGGTGGCGTCGTCGAGCGAAGCGCCGGCGTCGGTCAAGATTTTAGAGGCGGCGGCGAAGGCTTTTTCCGATTGCGCGTCGGTGAGATGCGCGCCGTTGAAGGCGGCGTGGACGATGCCGGCGAGCTGCTTCTGTTGCGCGGACGTGATTTTGGTTTTGCCAGAAACAGCCGTGGTCAAATCTTCCGCGAGGTGTTTCACGGAATCGGTCGAGGCTTTTTTGCCAGCAGCGGCTTGCGTGAGGTTGTTGAGGAGCGAAACTTTTTGCGTGGCGTCAGGCTTGGCGACGGTGCCGAGGGTGGCGAAATCGGCGGAGAGACCATTGATGTTTTGCATCGTGGCGGCGAGCGCGGGATCAACGGCGGCGGCTCCGGCGGCGGGCGTGGAATAAGTTGGTGCCTGGCCGTTGGCGGCGTTTTGGATGCGTTGTTGCTCGGCGTCGTTGCGGGCGCTGGTGTCGCGGGCGCGCTGCTTGGCGATGACGTAGGGATCGGCGCTGACGTTGCCGATGACAAAGAGAGCGGCGAGGAGAATGAGGAATGTTTTCATGGCTGGTGGTTGACGCTCAACATACCACTCTTGGAGAGAAGTGAAATGTAGTCGCGCAAAATACTCCGGCCTTCTTCGATCGCGCCGTCGTAGTTGACGGACTTAGTGATGATGGGCTTGATGACGATGTTGGTTCCGGTGGCCGGGTTGATGATTTCCGCGATGATGTTGGTGGTGGCGGAATGGGTGTAAGTGATTTTGCTTTTATCAAAGCCGGGGAAGTTTGTGCGGACGAAGCCAGCGAAGTCGGGCAAGGTGCTGGTGAAATAATTCGTGTAGATGCACAAGGTTTCATTGCCGGTAGATTTTTTGCCGCTGGCGGCGATGAGATCATTCGTGCTGTAATTCGTGGTGAAGAACGGTTTGGGTTCGGGCAAACCGGGCAGCTCGGAATTCTTCACGGTCAGTTCGTAAATTTTTACAGCGGGCAGCGGGCGGGCGGCGCGTTCTTGGTCGCGAGCGCGGTTCCGGCGGGCGTCGCGTTCGCGTTCGGCGATGGCTTGTTGTTCGTTCATCGTCGCGGTTTTGTCGGCCTGTGATTTGGTAAAGGTCTCGATGTCCTGCCGGGTGTAGATGTATTCCTGATTGGTGGCGACGCGTTCCAGCGAGCGTGCCGAAAGCTGGCTGATGAAGGGGGGGACGAGGTTGAATTTGTTGTAATTCGCCGGATTAATCGCGTCGCAGGGCAGGGCGTTGTCGAGCGCGGCCTCGCCGACTTGGGTGGAGTGGTTCCAGATGCTGGGGAGAACGATGTCCGAGTTCACGCCTTTCAACTGCGTGGACGTGCCGCTGATGCGATAAAATTTCCCCTTGGTAATTTTCAAGGTGCCGGGATCATTCGTGGCCTGGTTGTTGGCGGGCCAGACGAACGGCTGCAATTTTTGGAGCTGTTGCACCGTGCCTTTGCCATGCGTGGAGACATCGCCGACGATGATGGCGCGGCCGTAATCCTGCAACGCGGCGGCGGCGATCTCGGCGGCGGACGCGCTGAAGCGGTTGATCATCACGACGAGCGGGCCGGCATAGACGATGTCCGGGTCGGGGTCGTTGTCCCTAGCGACATTGCCTTTGTCGTCGCGGGCGAGCACCACGGGGCCGTCCTTGATGAAGAGGCCGGTGAAGCGCACGGCTTCTTCGAGCGAGCCGCCGGGGTTGCCGCGCAGGTCGAGGACGATGCCGTCAACTTTTTCGCTTTTCAATTTATTAAGCAGCTTCGTGACATCCACGGAGGTGAACTTGGGCGTGGTCTGTTCACCGCCGGGAATCGTCGCGTAGAACGACGGCAGTTCCAGCACGCCGATGCGTTGACCGTCGGGATACTCAATCAATTGCGCGGTGGCCTCCTCGTTTTCGAGTTTGATTTCATCGCGGATGAGCGTGACGACGCGGCGGGCGGTTTGTTCTTCAGCGGGGCTGATGGTGAGGCGGACTTCGGTGCCTTTGGCGCCGCGAATCATGCTGACGACTTTTTCTAAATCCATGTCCACCACATCCACCGGCGGTTTGCCCGCCTGCGCGACGGCGATGATGCGGTCGTTTGCTTTGAGCTGCTTAGACTTCATCGCCGGGCCGCCAGGGATGAGCACGCGGATGGTGCAATAGCCGTAGTCCTCCGAGAGCTGCGCGCCGATGCCGACGAGCGCGAGGTTCATGTGGATGTTGAAATCCGCCGCCTTGGGCGCGCTGAAATAATCCGAGTGCGGGTCGTAGGCGTGGGCGATGCCATTGTTCAAGAACGCTTGCAGCACGCTGTCGCTGGTCCAGTTCGTCGTCAGGCGCAGAATCCAGCGGTAACGCTTGTCTAGGTTGGCGATGATGTTCGTGTGGGCGGCGTGGGCGCTGGGGCGCAACTCGATGCTGTAGGTGTCGTTGGTTTCGTGGATTTCGTTGGCGAGTTTGTCGAGGAGATATTCGTAGCGGATGCGCTGTTTCCAAAGTTGCTTGGCCTCGTCCAAATTTTTCGGGAACGCGGCGTGGCGACGGTCGGCGGGAAATTTTTCATCCGTGGCGAATTTGAATTTTTCCTTGGCGAGCAGTTCGCAGGCGTAGGCGGTGTGCTGGACGGCGCGTTCGCGGAAACGGTTGTAGATGTCGAAGGCGGGGCCAAGTTCCGCGCGGCTGTGGTTGCCGACAATCAGCACATCGAGATTGGTGCGGATGGCGGAAAACTGGTCGAGGTCCGATTGGAGAAAATTTTCATGGCGCGGGTCGAGCGCGTCAATGTAACCGTCGAAGGCTTTGATGGAGAGTTCCTGGTCGAACGGGTGCTGGGAGTAGTGGAAATTTTCCAGCAGTCGTGTGGTGGTGAAGGCGATCTTGGCATCATTTGGTCCCGGCACGACGCCGGCGGGGGCGGGCGCAGCGGTGGCGGTCGGCGCAGATTGGCAGCCGGTCCAAACGGCCAGTGCTACCGCGCTGATGGCGAGAGAAAAGAAAAATTGTCGGCGTCGAATCACAAGTTGCAGCATTTGACCCAAGCTAAACCAATTCGTTCAGCAAAGGAAAACATTTATCGCGCCCGTCCTGATTAAGGGGTGCAGCTTGACACGGATTTTGCTTTCTCCCTCTCCCCGCTGAGGCACGAGTGGGGAGAGGAAGTCAGAATAAGAACAGTGTCAAGCTGCCCCCATGCAGGTAGTTCGTAATTTTTTCCCTTGTAATCCGCCGAGAACGGGCAGATAAAGGTTTTACGATTATGAAAACCGCCTACCCCATCAGTTCCCTTCTTCACAACAAATCCACCGCGCTCTGGAACATCGCGCCGGAGGCGATGGTCTTTGAAGCCATCTCGCTGATGGCCGAAAAAAACATCGGCGCGGTGCTCGTCATGTCCGGCGGCAAGCTGACGGGCATCTTCACCGAGCGCGATTATACGCGGAAGA
Source organism: Limisphaerales bacterium (assembly GCA_031411455.1). GTDB lineage: Bacteria > Verrucomicrobiota > Verrucomicrobiia > Limisphaerales > UBA11358 > UBA11358. The sequence continues at coordinate 6,462 of JANOBC010000165.1, read as the reverse complement.
TTGCGCTGCACGGGAAAAATTCCAAGCAGACGCAGATTTGGGAAATCATGCCCAAGGAGGTTGTCACCGTTACGCCGGATGATTCGGTGGAAGATTGTATGCGGCTGATGTCGGAAAAACGTTTCCGTCATCTGCCGGTGGTGGAGCAGGGGACAGTCGTGGGCATCATATCCATCGGCGATCTGGTGAACTGGATCATTTCCACGCAGAACGCCGCCATTGAGCAGCTCGAAAGCTACATCGCTGGCGGCGTGTCGGTGTGAGGAACGTGAATGGGTTTACTTCGCGGCTTGATCAATGATGCTGTCGCGCACCGAGGCGTTGGCGGCGGCGGCCATGAGGGAATTGTTCACCTTGTTCTCGGTGGAATCTAACGTGCCAGCAATGGTGCCGGCTTGGTAGTTGGTGCCGCCATTCGTGCCGAACTTACCGAGCTTGCTTTTCGGCGGGGTGATTTTCGCATAGACCTTGTCCTGAATCTCGTTGCGATAATTGAACGCCACGGCGGCGACGGCGATGACGGCGAGCAGGAGGCACGCTTTCTTGACATGGCCGATGACGCGCTGGCGTTTGGCATCGTTCGCCTCTTTTTGCTGCAAGGCCTCCGCTTGCTTGGCGATTTTGTTCATGGCAGTTTCGAATGAGTTATCTTTCATGCCGCGCCCTTTTGCAGCATCCATGCCAGCGGAAAATGAATTCATGTCCGGTGTCATTTTTGGCAATTCCTGCCAGAAACGGCGTGGAAATGGGCAATTATCTCCCAGAGCGTGTTCGACTTTTTGACACGGCGCAGCGAAGGCGGGACAAAAACAAAATGCCGGGCAGAAAATTACGCCCGCCGATTTTTTCAAAATTAAATTCCCAAATGAGAATAAGCAGCCGCTCTTCCCGCAATCAGGTTTGACTCGCCGCGCCGCTGAATTTAAGCTGCCGCTAATGCTGGCTGCTGAAACCAACGTGGCGGATGATAAATCCGAACACCCTCCCCAACCCGACCCGGCGCGTTCTTGGAAAAAAATTGTCGAACCGGTCGAGCCGTTTTTGAGCACCGTGACGCAACAACTCGTGCGGCAGGCGCGTGACTTTGATCCGCAAATCGTCCCCTTCGCCGAGCACGCGCTGAACAACAGCGGCAAACATCTTCGCCCCACGCTCGTCGCGGTCGCGGCCAGTTGCTTTGGTCAGCCGAACGAATCTCACGTCCGCGCCGCCGTCATCATTGAGATGGTTCACCTCGCCACGCTGGTGCATGACGACGTAATGGACGAGGCGGAAATCCGTCGCGGCAATCCGACGGTCGCCGCGAAATGGGGAAATGAAATTGCCGTTCTCTTCGGCGACTGCCTGTTCGCGCAGGCGCTGAAACTCGCCGCCAGTTTTCCCACGCCGGAAGTCTGCCGGGCCGTGGCGATGGCGACGAACACGGTTTGCACCGGCGAAATCATCCAGACGCAGCAGCGGCGGAATTTTGTGGCGTCGCGCCGGGATTATTTTCGCGTCATTGAAATGAAGACCGGCGAACTCTTCACGCTGGCCTGCGACCTCGCGGCGTTTTTGAGCCATGCCCCGGAGGCGCAGCGTTCCGCCTTGAAGGAATTTGGCGCGGCGTTCGGCACGGCGTATCAGATTTATGACGACTGCGTAGATTTGTTTGGCACCGAGGCCGAGGCCGGCAAATCGCTCGGCACGGATTTGGCCAAGGGCAAGCTGACTTGGCCGTTGCTACTAGCTTGGGAACGCGCCAGCGCTTCAGAACGCGCCCACTTGGAAGCGGCGATCAAAAACTGGCAGCCGGAACATTTGCCAGCCGTTAACGAACTGCTCGCGAAATACGAAACCTTCGTGCCATCCGTGCAGGAGATTGAAAAATTTCTGGAGCAGGCGCGAAAGGCTTTGCGCGACTTGCCCGCGTCTACCGGCCGGGCCGGACTGATGGCGATGACGGATTACCTCGCGCAACAAACGGCCACCTTGGCGGTTCATTGACCATGTCTGAACCCGCCCACAAACCCGACCTGACTTCCCAAACCGCCCTTTTGGAAGGCGATTTGGTCAGCCGCGCCCGGCGTGGCGACCTAGAGGCTTACGACGAATTGGTGAAGCGGTATCAGGAGCGCATTTACGCGACGATTTACCACATGACCTCGAACCACGAGGACGCCAATGACCTCGCGCAGGACGCTTTCATCAAGGCGTATTCCGCGCTCAAATCCTTCAAGGGCGGCTCCAGTTTCTACACTTGGCTCTACCGGATTGCGGTCAACAAGACGATTAACTTCCTCAAGCAACGGAAGAATAAATTTCATTTGAGCCTGAACGACATTGATTTCAACGCCGAGCATGACCCTGACCTGATGGCGCTGATTTCAGACAAAACCCCGACGCGCGACGTGGCGCTGGCGGAGTTGCAAAAAAAATTGAACGAAGCTTTGCTCACTCTGTCTGAACCTCACAGAATGGTTGTGGTGTTGCACGATGTGCAGGGCTTGTCCCACGATGAGATTGCGGAAATCATGGATTGCAACATCGGCACGGTGCGGTCCCGGCTGTTTTACGCGCGTCAACAACTCCAAGGCCAACTGGCCGACTACATCAAAATATGAAAGAGAGCGGACAAAATTTTGACGAACTGAAAAAGTTCCTGAAGCTCAAGCGGCACGAACTGCCGCCGCCCGGATTCTTCAGCCACTTCTCCGATGAAATCGTCTCCCGCATCCGCGCCGGTGAAGCGCGCGGCGGCGGCGCGCTGGTGGATCGCCTCAATGACTCCGCCCCGTGGCTGGTGAACTTCCTCCGCTTCTTCGAAGCCAAGCCCGGCGTGGTCGGCGCGTTTGCCACCAGCCTCTGTCTGCTGCTCGTGTTCGGAGTCGTGCTCGCCGAACGTTCCGAGTCCGGCCCGCAAAATCTTTTGACGACCGCCGCCGGCGACCAGACCGCCACGACCGTTGCCGCCGCCCCCGCTTCGTTGGCCAGCCAGTTCGCCGGCGCGTCGGAAGGCGGTATCGCCATCAGCACCAACGGCAGCCTCCAGCCGGTCGCCTCGTTGTTCGGCCAGCCCGGCACGGCTTCGTTATTCCAGCCCGCGAGCTTTGCCCCGGCGCACTGAAAAACATTCCGAAAAACTTTGCGCGGTGAACGCTTGAAACGTCACCGCGCTTTTCTTTTAATTCGTCCGTGCCAACCAAAGTCATCGCCGTTGCCAACCAGAAAGGCGGCGTCGGCAAAACCACCACCGCCGTCAACCTCGCCGCCTGCCTCGCGGCGGACGGTCAGCGTGTGTTGCTTTTTGATCTCGATCCGCAGGCCAATGCCACCAGCGGCATCGGCCTCGAAAAAATTGACGGCGCGAGCGCGTATCACGTTTTGCTCGGCGAAGGCTCGCTGCTCGAAAAAATTAAGCCGACCGCCTACGAACGGCTCTCCGTTATTCCAAGCGAAGTGGATTTGTGCGCCGCCGACCTTGAACTCGCACGGCTGGAAAATCATTTACAACGCGTCGCCCGCGCGCTCCAGCCCGTGCGCGACAGCGGACGTTTCGACCTCGTGCTGCTGGACTGCCCCCCCTCGCTGGGAATCCTTTCGCTGAACGCCTTCGCCGCGTGCGATGGCGTGCTCGTGCCGCTGCAATGCGAATACTACGCGCTCGAAGGCATCTCGATGATGAACCGCGTGCTCGAACAGTTGCGCGCCGCTGGCGTTAATCCCGGCCTGAACATTTTCGGCGTGGCGATGACGATGTTCGATGGCCGCACCAAACTTTCCAACGAAGTCGTGGAGGAAGTCCGCCGCCAACTTGGCGCGAAAGTTTTTGAGACGCTGATTCCCCGCACCACGCGCCTCGCCGAAGCGCCGAGCCACGGCCAGCCGATTATTTACTACGACAAATACAGCAGCGGCGCGGCGGCGTATCAGTTGCTTTCACAAGAAGTCATTGCCCGTTTGTCGGCAATCCAATAACTTTTCCGTCACCAAAAAATTTATGGCCAAAGAAATTCTCGAAATGGTCGTCGAAACCGCGACGATGGAACTGCCCGATACCAAGACCCTCAAGCTCAAGTGGCCCGACGGTCACAATCCCGAATTCAAGACCGGCCAGTTCATCACGCTCTATTGGCCGGACACCACGAACTACAAGCGCGCCTATTCGCTCTCATCCTGCGCGCTGGATCGTGGCTTTTACGAAGTCACCATCAAGCGCGACGGCAAGATGGGCACGCGCATGGTGGACTGGGCGAAGGCCGGTGATAAAATTTTCGTCATCCCGCCCGTCGGAAAATTTCTGCCTGTGCTGGAGCCGAATAAACATTTGGTCTGCATCGCTGGTGGTTCCGGCGTCACGCCATTCCGCGCCTTCGCCCGCGAAGCCACGCGCCGCAAGCTCGAAACGAAAATCACCGTGCTCTATTCTGTGCGCCAGCCCAAGGACATCATCTTCAACACCGAGTTCCGCCAGCTCGAATCGGAAAATCCCAATTTCAAATTCCTCGTCACCTGCACGCGCGCCACGCCGGAGGACAATTGGACTGGCCGCACCGGTCGCGTCACGCCGGAATGGATTAAGGAAGTCGCCACGGATTTGCCGAACACGGTTTTCTACGCCTGCGGCCCGAACGCGCTGGTGGATTTCGCCGAGCATCTCGTGGTGCACGACCTCGGCCTGCCAAAAGAGCAGATGAAGACCGAGAAGTGGGGCTGATTTTCAGCCACAGATTTTCACAGATGAAACACAGATAAGAAATTGAAAATCAAATCTGCGAAAATCTGTGCAATCTGCGGACAAGATGCTTTCCCCATCTGTGTTTCATCTGTGCCCATCTGTGGCTAAAATAATTTTATGTTGAAACGCACCGCACTTTACGCCGCCCACCAGAAACTCGGCGGCAAGCTCATTGAATTCGGCGGCTGGGAAATGCCCGTGCAATACACCAGCATCACGGACGAACATCTCGCCGTCCGCAGCGCCGCCGGCCTTTTTGACATCTCGCACATGGGCGAAGTTTTTGTCGGCGGCGCGGGCGCGGAAGCTTTCCTGAATTCCGTCCTCACCAACGACGTCCGCAAATTGCCCGTCGGCATGGGCCAATACACCTTGATGTGCAACGAACGCGGCGGCGTGATTGACGACCTCTACGCCTACCGCATGAACGCCACGGATTTCCTGCTCATCATCAATGCTTCACGCATTGACGAAGACGTCGCGTGGCTGGAGCAGCAGAATAATGGCCGCTGCGACTTGAAAAATATGTCCGGGCAATTCAGCGCCGTCGCCGTGCAAGGGCCGCGCGTGAAAGAATTTATTGATGCCGCTTTCCCCGGCAGCGCCGCCGCCGGAGCGGAAGTCGGAAAGATTTCCGAACTCGTCAAAAATCAAATCGCCGTTTTCATTTTCGACTATGTCACGATTTACGTCAGCCGCACCGGTTACACCGGCGAGGACGGATTTGAAATCGTCGCGCCCAATGAAAAGATTGAAGCCGTTTGGAATCGTCTGCTCGCTACTGGAAAACCTTTTGGTCTAAAACCCGCCGGCCTCGGTGCGCGTGACACGCTGCGCACGGAGGTTTGCTATCCGCTCTACGGCCACGAACTCGACGAACAGACCACGCCCATCGAAGCGGGCGTTGGTTTCTTCGTCTCGCTGGACAAAAGAGAATTCAATGGCCGTGCCGTTCTGGCCGAACAAAAAGCCAATGGCACGAAAAAGAAATTGGTCGCGTTCAAGATGACCGATAAATCCGCGCCGCCACGTCCGCATTATCCGATCTGGGCGAATGGCGCGAGCGTCGGCGAAGTCGTCAGTGGCACGCAAAGCCCATCGCTGAATCTGGGCATCGGCATGGGTTACGTCCCGCCGGAATTCGCCAAGGCCGATACGAAGATTGAGATCGAGGTTCGCGGCAAGCGCTTCGCCGCCGTCATTGTGAAGAAGCCGATTTACAAGAAGAGTTAATCCGCAGATTTCGCAGATTCACGCAGATAAAGAATCAGTTTTGAAAAATCTGTGAAATCTGCGTAATCTGCGGACAAGTTTTAGCATAAAATTTATGAGCAATGTTCCTTCCGATCTCAAATACGCCAAATCACATGAATGGCTCCGCGTCAGCGGCGACACCGCCACCGTCGGCATCACCGACCACGCGCAACATGAGCTGACCGATATTGTGTTCGTAGAACTTCCCGCCGTCGGCCGCCAAGTGAAAGCTGGCGAAGCTTGTGCCGTGGTGGAATCCGTCAAGACCGCGAGCGACATCTATTCGCCCGTCAGCGGCGAAATCACCGCCGTCAACGCCGCTGCTACCGACAATCCCGCCCTCGTCAACACCGCGCCCGACAGCGACGGCTGGTTTTACAAAATCAAATTGAGCAACGCCGCTGAAGCGAACGCGCTGCTCTCGCCGGAGGATTACAAGAAGCAGATTGCGGGGTGAAATGGTTTTGCATGGAAATTTCAAAAGGATTTCA
>JANOBC010000164.1:0-5431 GCA_031411455.1 Limisphaerales bacterium | reverse complement strand
GCGCGCGGACGATCCGCATTTCGGACGAAATGTTTTTCCTGAACAAAAATTATTATGAGCCGCTGCTGGACGGACTCATCGAGCGCCAGTTGGATTTGCGGATGTGGACGTATTCCCGCATTGATACCGTGCGCCCGCAGTATCTGGAAAAATTCCGCAAGGCCGGCGTCAACTGGCTCGCGCTCGGCGTCGAAGCTGGCAACCAGATGGTGCGGCGCGAAGTTTCCAAGGGCAGTTTTCAGGACGTTAACATTCGCGAAGTCATCAAGACCGTGCGCGAATCCGGGCTGTTTGTGATTTCCAATTACATCTTCGGTTTTCCCGAAGATACGCACGAGACGATGCAGCAGACGCTGGATCTCGCGCTGGAATTGAACACGGAGATGGCGAATTTGTATCCGTGCCAGGCCTTGCCCGGCAGTCCGCTGTATTACACCGCCAAAGCGAATGGCTGGAAACTTCCATCCTCACATAGTGGTTACGGGTTTCTTTCTTACGACAGCGAACCGCTGCCCACGAAACATCTTTCCGCCGCGCAGGTTTTGAAATTCCGCGATGAAGCGTGGCGGACTTATTTCACCAACCCGACGTATCTGCAATCGGTGGAAAAAACCTTCGGCCAACAGCAGCGCAAAAATGTCGAGGCGATGGCGAGCATCAAGCTCAAACGCAAATTGCTCGGCGATTAAACCGAATGCCGCAAATGAAAGTTCTCATCACTGGCGGCACCGGATTCGTCGGCAAACATTTGCAGCAGGAATTGACCGCGCGCGGCATCGCCCACTTCGCGTTTGGCAGCCGCCAGTTTGATCTGACGCGCTGGGAAAATGCTGAGGCGGTTTTTTCCGCGCACCGCGACGCCATGCTCATCGTTCACCTCGCCAGCTATCAGGCTGCGGGTGAATTTCCCGCAAAGCACACGGCGGAGCAGTTCTACCGCAACAATCTCATCCACAACCACACGCTTGAAGCGTGGCGGAAATTTATTCCGGCGGCGAAGTTCATCGCGCTCGGTGCGTCGTGCGCGTATCCGAGTTCCGCGCAGGCGATGACCGAGGATAAAATTTTCGACGGAGCGATTCACGGCAGCGTTTATTCCTACGGCGCGACGAAGCGGATGCTTTATACCGGCATCCTCGCCTACAACGACCAGTTCAAACTGAACGGAAATTATCTCCTCCCGCCCGCGATGTATGGCGAGGAGGATGATTTCAACGAAGCCACCGCCCATGTCCCGTCAGCGCTCATCGGTCGTTTCGTGAAAGCCGTTAAAAACAATTTGTCCGAAGTCGAGATCTGGGGTGACGGCACGCAAGTTCGCGACTTGGCGGACGTGAAAGATTTTGTCGCCAACTTGCTCGACCTCGCGCCGAAACTGGAGCGCGACATGGTGAACCTCGCGCCCGGTCGCGGCAAAACCATCCGCGAACTGGCATTGACCGTCTGCGAGGCGTCGGGCTATCAGGGCAAAGTTGTTTTCAACGCCAGCCGATACACCGGCGCGAAGGAAAAATTTGTGGACGCCACCAAGCTCCGCGAAAAATATGGCGTCGTGATGAACCACGAACTCGCGCCCGGCATCCGCCGCACCGTGGCGTGGTATGCGAAAAATTACGACGCTGTCAAAGACCGCCGCAAGTTTCCCGACGCATGAGCGCTCCGCAGATTCATCCTGGCCAAATCACCATCATCATGGCCACGCGCGGTCGCCCGGAGAGCCTCGCGCAGGTCTTTGCTTCGCTAAAAGAAAACACCGCCCAGAAAGACAAGGTCTGCATCTGGCTCTATGTGGACGTGGATGACCGGGTGACGCGGGATGCGATTGACGCGGGGAAATTGAGCGATGCCGGCATCAAGATTAATTGGCACTTTGGCGGCCAGACCGCCGGTCTCTGCGAAACGCAGCACACGCTCTGGAATAATTCTGGTCGCACCTCCGAGATCTATATGATCACTTGCGACGATGCGCGTTACAGCACGCCCGGTTGGGATGATGAGTTGCGCAAAGCTTCTGCAAAATTTCCCGATGGCATATTCGTCGCGAGTCCGCACGACCCGATGACGGCGGACACCTGCACGTATCCGATTTTCGGCTGGCGTTGGCTGGAGACGTTGCAGACGATTTTCCCCGGCCATTTTCCTTACTGGTATGATGACCGATGGGTTCACCAGATTGGTGAGATGAGCGGGCGTTTCATTTGGCTATCCATCGTGATGGACGGCATTCGTGGAAAAGGAAAAACCCGTCGGATGCGCGACCTGCCGTTCTGGGCGCGTTTTTTCCAACTCTCGCTGGACGAACGGAAAGCGTCCGCCAAAAAATTAATTGATGCTATGAACCTTGATCCTGAAAACAAGAAGGCTGCTTTGGAAAAAGTGGAGCAACGCGCGGTGGAAATCGAAAGCCAGCAGGACAAAAAGTTCTCCGACCTCTACGCCGTGTTTCAGGAAGAGCGCTTCACGCTACACACGCCGGAGGAGCGGCGCGCATTTAATCCTGCCTATTTTGAAAAAGAAGCCGCCGCCGTCGCGCAGATGCTCGGCTACGCGCAACAACGCATCGCGGACAAAAAGTTTGAGGAAGCGCTGAAGTTCATTGATGCCACGCTCATGTCGAATCTCCGCGTCCGGCAGGCGCAGGACATGAAAGTGATTTGTCTGCGCGCACTCGGCAAAAATTACGAGGCGGACAAACTGGCTGGCGAAGTTCTCGCTGCTTGGCCGGAGATGAATTTCTTCCGCCGTCTGTTCCGTTTTCTCGGCATGGTCGCCAGCGACGGCAAGGCGATGGTAGTCGGCTTTCTCTCCAAAGACGGTAAGAAAAAATGAAATACGATGCAGTCATCGTCGGTGGCGGAATTGTTGGTCTGGCAACGGCTTATCGGCTGCTCGAGGCCAAGCCGAAGGCGAAAATTCTTCTGCTCGAAAAAGAATCCAAACTTGCCGCGCATCAGACCGGCAACAACAGCGGTGTGTTGCACGCCGGCCTGTATTACAAACCCGGTTCGGAAAAAGCGCGTTGTGCCGTCGAGGGTTTGCAACAGATGCTAGCGTTTTGCCGCGAGCACGGCATCGCGCACGACCAGTGCGGAAAAATTGTCGTCGCCACGGAGCAAGGCGAATTGGAGCGGCTGGAAAATTTGTGGAAGCGCGGAAATGAAAACGGTCTGCAAGGTCTGCGCAAATTGAATCCGGCGCAGATTAAAGAGATTGAGCCGCACGCTGCTGGACTGGCGGCGATTCATGTGCCGCAGGAGGGCATCGTGGATTATCCCGCCGTCTGCGAAAAGCTGGGCGAACTCATCCGCAAGGCGGGTGGGGAAATTAAACTCAGCACGCGTGTAGCAAAAATTATTTCGGATGGCGGCGAGAAAATTGTTCAGACGAACAGCGAAGAATTTCGCGCCAAGCTGGTCATCACCTGCGGCGGACTGCACGCGGATCGCGCTGTGAAAATGTCAGGGCAAAAGCCATCGGCCAAAATTGTTCCCTTTCGTGGTGAATATTACGTCATCAAAAAAGCGCGCCAGCATCTCGTCCGCCATTTGATTTATCCCGTGCCGGATCCAAAGTTCCCGTTTCTGGGCGTGCATTTCACGCGGCTCATCCATGGCGGCATCGAAGCCGGACCAAACGCGGTGCTTGCCTTCGCGCGCGAGGGCTACAAATGGACGCATTTCAACGCGCTTGATTTTGTTGAATCGCTGACCTTTCCCGGCCTGTGGAAATTTCTCGCGAAATATCCGAGCCTTTGCGGTTACGAAATTCGCCGGTCCCTTTCCCGCGCCGAGTTCACGCGCTCGCTGCAAAAGCTGGTGCCGGAAATTCGTGCGGAAGACATCGAGCCCGGCGGTGCGGGCGTGCGCGCACAGGCGATGACGGCGGACGGCAAACTGGTGGAGGATTTTCATTTTGAGGAAGCGGCGGGAATTTTGCATGTCGTCAACGCGCCCTCACCCGCCGCGACCGCCTCGCTTGCCATCGGACAGACGATTTGCCAGCGTGTTTTGCCGCAACTGAACTGACTGGGAAATTAAAGCTCCCGAATCGCTTTTTGCAGCGGTTTCAAATCAGGGTCTTCCAAAGCCAGCGCCTTGATTTCCTTCTCCCCGGCCAGCGCGATGGCTTGTTGGAGCCACTTCATCGCTTCATCCAACGCACCAAGCTGTGAACAATAGCAGGCAAGGTTGTAGCGGATAAGCCAGCGCTTCGGAAATTTTTTGGCGGCGGGCAACAACGCGTCAAAGGCTTCTTGTGTGCGCTGCAACTCGTGTAGCGCGTAGCTGCGGTTTATCCAGTGAAAATCCAGTTTTGGAAATTGAAGCAGTAATTTCTCGGTGAGCGGTAAAAGCAAATCCCAGTTCTCCTCGGCAAATAGCAATTCACTTTGAACCATCAGCACCGCCGGGTGATTTTGGATTTCTGGCGAAACCTGTTTCAATTCGGCACGCGCGGAGTCCAAGTCGCCGAGACCAATCCAGCCGGATGCGGCATCCACATGGAATTTATCCGCCGGGTTCGAAAAATGATTTTCAAATTCCACAATCACAAGCCGGTCGGGTAATCCAAAAATTTCCACGGCAGCTTGAATTTTTTGGAAAGCTCCTCTGCGAGCGCCTTCACGCCAAATGTCTCCGTCGCGTAATGACCGCCGTAGAAAACATTCATTCCGAGTTCCTCCGCCAGCGCGTAAGTCCAGTGCGGGCCTTCGCCGGTGATGAACGTGTCCACGCCTTCCGCCGCCGCCTGCTTCAATTCACCACCCGCGCCGCCGGTGACGATGCCGATGTGCCGACAAATGCTCGGCCCTTTAGGAATGGTTCGCACCGTTGCATTTGTGACCGCACCCAAGCGCAGCACAAGGTCGTTGAACGGAATCCGAGTCTCGGTTTTTAAGCCAATGTTCTGTCCGTGACTAAAGAAAAACGGTTTTAGATTTTTCAAACCGAGCGCGGCGGCGAGTTGGGCATTGTTGCCGAGCTTGGGATGCGCGTCGAGCGGGAGATGCGAACTGTAGATGGCTAGATTGTTTTCAATCAACAGTTGCAACAGTTCGCGCCGCTTTCCCGTCCACGGATGCGAGGGCAACCAGAATAATCCATGATGCACGATGAGCAGATCCGCCTTTGACGCGAGGGCTAGCTTCACCGTGGCGAGGCTGGCGTCCACGGTCGCGGCAATGCGCGTGACGCTGCCGGAATTTTCCACTTGCAATCCATTCACCGCGCCGTCGTAATCGCCGATGGCGGCGGTGCGGAGAATTTTGTCGCAGTGCGCGACGATTTTTTGGAGCGGAACTTTCGGCATGGCGCGATGAAAGCAAATCACGGCGAAACTGCAAGGCGGGAAAATTTCTCCACGCGAGGGTTGAAATTTCTCTGGAGCTTGGCCTTGGGAATGAAGATGTTTTACTTCGTCATGTCCGCCACGC
>JANOBC010000163.1:0-15045 GCA_031411455.1 Limisphaerales bacterium | reverse complement strand
CATGGCTGAAAACACGCAAGAGTTGCAGGTGATTTACCGCAACCGCTTCACCCGCACCTCGGCTTACCGCCAGCAGGTGTGGCGGGTGCTGACGTCGGTGTTTTTCAACCGGTGGATTCCGCCGACGTCCACGGTTTTGGATTTGGGCTGCGGTTACGGTGAGTTCATTAACAACATTGCCGCTGGCTCGAAGCATGCGATGGATATGAATCCAGATGCGCGCAAGCATCTCGCTCCCGATGTTCATTTTTTGGAACAGGATTGTTCGGCGCCATGGCCGTTGCCGAATAATTCTCTAGACACAGTTTTCACCAGCAATTTTTTTGAACACCTGCCCGGCAAGCAATGCCTCAAGTCAACCTTGCGCCAGGCCTTCCGTTGTTTGAAACCGGGCGGGCGGCTGATTGCCATGGGGCCGAACATCAAATATCTTCCCGGATTATATTGGGATCTTTTTGATCACCACACCATCCTCACTGAAGCGTCGTTGGCCGAGGTGTTGGAAGTCATTGGGTTCCGGCCGGAGCAGGTGACGCCGCGCTTCTTGCCTTACACGCTGGTGAACGCGCCTAAATACCCGCTGATTTTCCTGCGCATTTATTTGGCTCTGCCGTGGCTGTGGTGGATCAAGGGCCGACAATTTCTGGTGGTCGCCGTCAAACCCGCCTGACGCCATGAACCCCGCCTCGCCGCCGCTCAAACTTTTTTCCGTGATCATTCCTGCGCGGGACGAAGAAGAATCGCTGCCGGCAACGCTCACGCATCTGCACGAAGAATTTTCCCGGAATAATGTGCCGCACGAGATTGTCGTCGTGGACGATGGTAGCCGGGACAAAACTTGGGAAGTGTTGCAGCAGTTGCGGGGGAAAATTCCGACGCTGAATCCCATTCAGAATACCGGGGCGCACGGCTTTGGTCGTGCCATCACGTTCGGCCTGCGCAACTGCACGGGCGATGCGGTGGTCATCATGATGGCAGATGAATCCGACGATGCCCGCGACGCGGTGCGCTATTGGCAGTTGCTGAACGAGGGCTGGGACTGCGTTTTTGGCAGCCGTTTCATCAAAGGTGGCGGCACGTTTGATTATCCGCGCGTGAAGTTATTCGTAAACCGGCTCGCAAATTTTTTTATCCGAGTCATTTTCAGCATCTCGTTGAACGACACGACCAACGCGTTCAAAGCGTATCGGCGCACCGTCATCCAAGGCTGCGAGCCGCTCATCGCGCCGCATTTCAATCTCACGGTGGAAATCCCGCTCAAAGCCATCGTGCGCGGCTATTCGTGGACGGTGACGCCGATCACCTGGCGCAACCGGCGTTTTGGCGAGGCCAAGCTCAAGATGAAGGAGATGGGCAGCCGCTATTTTTTCATCTGCGCTTACGTGTGGCTGGAAAAATATTTCAGTCGGGGGGACTACAAGCAACGGCGCTGAATTCTTTCTTCAAGGAATGTCTTTGATGATGAGGTCGTCCGTCGCATAAACCGATGGCCAGCTTTCCACGAGCGGCGTCAAAAATTGTTTCGCCATGGTGCGAGGAAAGGCGGTCTGGCCGGGGTTGATGATTTGCACCGCGTTTTGATACGGCGACTGGCTGACGATGACGAGCTTGTTGTAGCCAAGTTTTTTCAACTGTGCGAATTTGTCCGCGTCTTCAAAAATGTTCGCGGTCCAGATCGAAAGCCCGTTGCGTCCCGTGCGGGTGAGTTCGTCGCCGCCCCAGCCGCCGTTTAGCATGATGAGCTTGTCGGTCACAGCGGTGTGCGCGCGCATGGCCGTTGTAATCTGTGCCGGAAAATAATCAAACGTGAACGCCCTCATGCTGGTCAGCCCTTGAAACAGCGCGAGCAGCAGAATCAAAGTCGCCATGGCGGTGATGACACGCGGATTCATTTTCCATTCCAGCAAAGCGCTTTCAATTTTCCCCCAACCCGCCGCGCCGAGGATGGCGACCGCTGGCGAGTAAAGCATCAGATAGTTGTAGTGGTGCAAAATCAGGTGCGTGAAGACCAGCGTGACGATAAACGAGCCGGCGAAAAGAAATTTTGCCGCCGGATGAATGCCGCGCCACAACAACGCGCAGGCAAACAGCGGAATCAACGTGAAGCTGCCGAAGCCCGCGCCCGCAAAACGCCACGCCGCCTTGATCCAGTTGCCGGGGTTCAGGCGGTAATGCCAGTCGCCGAAATACCAGAACCACATCGTCGTGCCGTTCGTCGCCGGTGCGTTCAGGCGCAGGTCAACGTAGCGAAACACCGCCTCGGTTTGCATCGCATCCGTGTAATGCGTCCACGCGAGAAAAATAATTCCAGAAAACGCGCCCACGCCGGCCAGTGTCGCCAGATCGCGCAACTTGAATCCCCTTTCCTTCAGCAGCAAAAAAAACGCCGCCAGCCCCACTGCCATGAAAAACGGTAGCTTGGAGACCGCCGTCAGCGCGCCGAACAGCGCGGCGGGCAGGAACCATTTCACTGGCGACTCCAGCAGCCGCACGCACGCAAACCAGAACCAGAGCGACACCGCCAAGCAGAAGCCATCCGTCCCCGCCTCGCCCGCGTAGAGAAAAATCAATCCCTGCGACAAAAAGAAAATCAGCGCCCACCACGCCACGCGGTCGCCATAAAATTTCTGCACAACCGCAAACAGCGGATACAGCCCGGAGAAAAACAGCAGCAACGAAACGATGTTCGCCCAGCCCCACCACGTTCCAAATAATTTGAACATCAGCCCCGTCGCCATCTGCCAGATGGGAACTTCCTGAATCGTGGGTGTGTCCGAGGCGTTGAAGCCTGGGATGATGGTGTGTTGCAAATCAAACTGGGTCGCCGCGTAGTGCAGCGCCGTGCCAATGTGCTGGTCGCGGTAGCGCGCGTGACCCTTGAGCGCGGCGGCGATATGATACAAAGCCGTCAGCGCGATGAGCGCCCACAGGATGACTGCCAGCCCGCCGTTTTTTTTGGATGAAGAATCGTTGGCCATGGATAAATTTATTTCTGAATTCACGCTGATGATTTCCACTGCCAAAATGGAGTCAAGTGAATTGCCGGTCAGCACCCCAGCACTTCGCGGTAAATTTCCAGATGCCGCCGCGCAATCACTTCGGGGTGATACCGTGTGCGCATGGCCGCGGCGTTCTGCGGGCGCGCCGCACCAGCCGCCAGCCAGCGGGTGATGGCTTTTTCCAGCCCGGCGAAATCAGTGGCGGGAAATAATTCCGCGCCTTCCGCCCCCGAGGCGATTTCCACGCCGCCGCCGGTGGCCGCTCCAAAAAATTTCAAGTTCCGCGCCAACGCCTCGGCGGTGACGAGGCCGAAGGCTTCCTCCGTGGGAAAATGAATTAGCGCATCCGCCGCGTCCATCGCGGGCACCATCTGTGACGTGGTGAGCAGGCCAACGTGCTTCGCAAAACCGGCCGAGGCCGCCCCAGCTAGGGCAGCGGCAAACTTTTGGCCGTAGTCGGTTTTTGGAATCAGGCCGACAAACTGGAGTTCAAACTTCAACCCGCGCGCATGGAGCCGACGTGCGGCCTCCAGAATTTCCACCTGTTGCTTGCGTGGTTCCACCACGCCGATGTTCAGGATGACTGGCACACGGTTGGCGGGGCGCGGCGTCAGCGGCGCGAAAAATTCCGACCGCAGCGCGTTCGGCACGCGCCAGATTTTTTTGGTGCGCGGAGCGACGAGGTTTTCCGTGTAGGCCGAGTTGCAAAAGACGCCGGCCGTTTTTCGCAGGGCGGCGTTCTCCAGCTTTTCCGCGAGCCAATGAAAGCTGCCGAGCTTCGCGCCGTAGAGTTGCGCGATGGCTTTCATGTTGCCGTGGATCGTCACGACGTTGGGAAAACCGCTGCGCGCGGCGCTGATGGCGCACTCGCGCTCGGTGCCTTGGCCGTGAACGATGTCTGGCTGAAGTTTACGGAGTTTCGCCCGCACGGCGCGCGCGCAACCGGCGTAGAGCGTCCGCATCCAGCCGAGCTTGGGGACAAGGAGCGAGTGGAAGAAAATATTCGGGGCGATTTTTTCCGGCGACGCCGCGCGTTGTTGCAAGCAACTGATGACGTGAACCTCCACGTCCGGCATGCCCGCGAAGCCTTGCAACAACGCGGTCGGCGCGGTGCCGAAATACGGACGCGGATTCGCGTGGTCGCCGTAATGCTCGCGGTTGTCGGTGGTGATCTGGACAATTCTCACGCGGAATTTTTCTGGAAGACGCGGTTGTGGCCGACTTGCAAAATTTCCGTGAACGCGCAGCGGTCAATTTCCATCGCGAGCCGAGACGGCCCCGGATGCCCGCCGGTGGCGAACGCCGGCGCGCGAAATTTCGTGCTCAACCCGGAGTCGTCCAACACGATGACGCCACCCGGTAAAATATTTTTGGCGCATAGCTCCCAGTCCGCCTTGGCGATGTCGTAGTCGTGATTGCCGTCAATGTAGATGATGTCCCACGCGCGCGAAGCGATGAGTTGCGCGGCGATCGCATCCGTAGAATACGCCTTGAGTAGCGTGGGCGCAGGCAGCTTGAAGTAGGCAAAATTGGTGAGCGTGTCGGCCTGATAATCCAAGCCCGGACGGTAACGCGAAACGGCGTCACCAGCGGTGGAAAACGGCGAGATACCCTGCACGAAACAGTCGAGTTGAAAATGCCGGGCGCACAGCGCGGCGAGACTTAAGCTCTGGCCGCGAAAGACGCCGATCTCCAGAAAACTTTTCGGACGGAACTCGCGGAATAATAAAAACCATTGCGTGTGGAACGCGTCTTCGCCAAAGCCGCGCCCGGTTTGCGTGAAGTAGGTGCGGTGCGTGCGAAATTCTTCCGGCAGGCGGCGGTCGAAAAATTCCACGGCGCGCTCATAAAATTTCGTTGGGTCAGCCAGACTTTGCGACCAGTCCGCCCGCGATATTTCCGGCGGCGCACCGGCATAACGCGCGCGCAACGCCGCGCGGCCACGGGCGGCCCGTCGCTCGCGGAGCTTGCCAAAGAGGAACGGGAAAGGATTCATAGATTGAGTCGGCGGGAATATTCCGCGAGTAGTCGGTCTCCGTAGTCTTGCCAGGTGTTTTTTTCCGCGCCTTTTTTGTGCGCGGCCTCGCCCATTTTTTTGTTCAGTTCGCGGTCGGTCGCCACCCGGATCATCGCGTCGGCGATGTGCTGTGGGTCGCGTCCGCGCACGATGAAACCTTCCACGCCGTCCGACACCAGCGTCGTCGCGCCGCCTTCGTGCGTGCCGATGACAGGCAGGCCAGCGGCGAGCGCTTCAATTTGGGCGCGGGCGATGCCCTCTTCTTGAGACGGGAAAACAAACGCGGTGCAGTTAGACAATAATTTTGCCAACTCTGGATGCGACAAATGCGGGTGGTGGGTGAACGTATCTTTCCATTTGGGCCACTCGCGCCGGAAATCCGTTTTCAAATCACCCACGCAGACCAGTTCGGCGTCGGGAATCTGACGTTTAACTTTTTCAAACGCACGAAAAAGATACTGATGCCCCTTGCGCAGACAAATGGTGCCGACAACCACGAAGCGAATTTTTTCCGGCACTTTTTCGCGTGGCTTGAAAATGCTCGTGTCCACGCCCATCGGGTTGACCATGATTTTTTCTGCCGGAATTCCGTTCCACAACATTGAGTCGCGGCAAAAATTAGACTGGACGATGATCATATCCGCGCGCTCCAGCTCGCGGTTCATGCGGGCGAACATCCAACGCGGGATCGGCACTTTTTCGCCGGGACACCAGAGGTCGCACTCGCGTTGCCAGTATCCGTGATACGTCAGCGGATGGCTATTCGGGCAGTCCACGACTTTCAACGCGTCCGATTTTTCCGCGCGGTCAAACGGCTCGGTCGCAAAACCAATGGTGGCCTGCACCACGTTTGCCGCCGGCCACGACTGATGCTTTAACCAGAAACGCCAGACGGGGAAATTAAAATAATAGGCGTGCTCGATCCAAATTTGCGGTGCGAACTGGTAGAACGGTTTCATCGCCAGATGATACGGCCAGCAACGGCGAAATTTATTTTCAGCAATCTGCGTCGTGTTTTTGTCGGAAATCCAAAGTCCGGCCAAGGTGCCGCGGTCTTGAAACGCGCGGGCAGTTTGGCGCAAATGCCACGCGCCGGGAGTCGCCAGCAGCATAACGGGTGTTTTTTTGGCCACACTCATTTGCTCGGTTGGGACAGCCGTTTTTGCGCTTCGGGACTCGTTAAAATTCCATCCACCCGCCGCCAGCCTGCCGGCGGACGATGGCCTGACAATTTGCCGGCCACCCAGCCGCGGGCACTGACAAAATTTTTCAGGTAGCGAAATCGAAAATGCCGGAACCGATGTTTGGACAGGAGCAATAAGGGCGGACACAGTGAAAGAATCAGGCGCTGCCGGAAATAAGGCCAATACAACTGTGCCTCCGCCCCACCATAGGCATTCCGGTAAAGTAATTTCAGATAGGCGGTTTCTGTTTCGCGCACGGTCCAATGCACGATGGCCTTGGGATTATAAACAAACCGGTATCCCAGCCGGTTCAACATGTGTGTGAACAGCGAATCTTCCGCTGCGAGCGTGAGCCATTCCGGGTAACCGCCCACTTCTGCCCATGTCCGTCGGCGAAATGCCGTGTTGCGCGAAGAGGGATGGAGTTCGCGTCCGACTACGCCCGATTGTTCGCGGCCTTCGAACTGGAGCAGATAACGATGAAATTCGGTGGTCGGCGTGCACATATTCAACCCCCCCGTGAAATCCACAGTTGGATTCGCGATCAACGGTTCAACGATTTCAGCCAGCCATTCGGGTTCGGGAAAACTTCCAGCATCCGTGGCGGCGATGATTTCCGCCGTGCATCCTTTGATGGCAAGATTTCGCCCGCCTGCAATATTGCATTGCTGCACAATAATTTTAGGCTCAGGAAAGTCGCCATGACTGAACGCTTTTTGCAAGCGCTCCGGCGTGCCGTCGGTGGAGCCGCCGTCTACGATAACGAATTCATCAGGCTTGCGGGTTTGCGCCCGCAAGGAATCTGCCCAAGCAAAAATCCCTTCGCCCTCATTAAAGACGGTTGAGATGAGTGCTGTTTTCATTAAAAAATGCTGCCTGGAAATCAAGTTGGCTTAGGTTGCCAGATGGCAAATTTTTGATGCAGTTCAACTAAACGATCCTTATGGCAAGCGAGCGCGTTCAGCTCATGCTGATAAAGAAAGCGTGTTTCTGGATCAAACGGAACTAGTGCTAAGTCATCGTTATCGGTCAGAGGATGCCAAAACACTTGAATGAAATGTTCGCCCGGCTCTGTCTGACGTCGGACCGCGGGAACAAAAAGCTGATAGCCCAGTGATTTAAGAAATAGCAGCACTCTTACATCTTTTTCTGGATGTGCGTAATCGGGTTTGTTTTCAAACACGAGAAAGGGGTGATACTTTTTTAGTGTTTCAACCGCACCTTGCAGGACTTCAATTTCATGGTTTTCAGCGTCCAGCTTGATGAAATCTGGCGGCGGTAAATTCATTCCGTCCAATTTGCGGGTTGTGATTTGAATGCCTTCGCTGGAAATTGTGGCGATTCCACTATGCAAGCCATCAGGGATTTGAATGTGTGCCTCACCGTCTTTGTCCGAGAGAGCTAAATTGTGACAGGTCGTATGGGCGGACAGGCCCGCTTGCTGCACACACTCGACAAGATCCTGATGAGTCTCTTTTAATGGTTCGAAAGCGTGAACGGTTAATTGATTGCGGCACGCCGCCGCGTAAAGTGCGAAATAACCCCAGTTGCTCCCCACATCATAAAATGTCCCGCCTTCAGGTAATAATACATCAAGCAAAGCAGCTACTTCTAATTCATAACCCTCCGTAGTGACATACACTCCAAAGAACTGTGAGTTGCGCGCGTTGAAAGAGATTAGCTTGGCTTGCCCATTTCGCGTGAATTCAAATTGCCCTCGGCTGCTGCCGCAGAGTTTTCTGAAGATGGGAAATAATTTCCTTAAAACTTTTTGTCCGTGGATGCCCAGTCGGCTTCCTGGCTGCCGGTGAAATGCGAATCGGTAAAAACGAGCCAGAAATGGCAGCCGCGTAACGCGGAACGCTCGGCGAGGCCTTGGAAATTTAGTGACGAGGATGGAATTCATGAGCGTTTAACGGGCGGGCTTTCTTTGGAAAACAAATCTCCCACATCATCGGGGGTCAGATAGCTGATTGAATCGGCAATTTGTTCTTTTGGAATCAGCAAAAAATCTCGCAGTTGGCGTGTTCTAGAAAAATCCTCGGCATTCATGCGGAAGAATCCGTCAAGTGTCAGTGCGAAGGCGGCGTAACCTAGTTCGGCAAGTAGCTCCAAGGTCTCGCGGTTATTATTTCGTTTCGTGCGGGTAACGGGGTCGAAATCCTCGCAAGGTAAAATCTCACAAACAATCCACGGGCGACGTTCGGTTAGAAATTTTTTCGCGCCCCGGAAAACGGCGGCTTCAAAACCTTCCACGTCAATCTTCACACAACACGGGCCGGGCGGCAGCGGGGTTTTTGCCGCGAACGAATCCAGAGTGAGGCATTGGATCTCAATAGCCTCAACCTTTTCCGCGTGTGCCTGCCAGGATTTTTCGTTGAGCGTGGCAGTCTGTTCTTCCTCGATGCCGGTATTGAAAACCGGGAGAAAAATTTTCTGCGCGCCGTCGCGGTCGCTCAAGGCGAGGTTCAGCGTGATCTGGTCGGATAGTTTATTCGCCCGGTGGAACGCGCGGTTCTTTTCCCAGATGACGGGAACCGGCTCGAACGCGATGGTCTTCACCTGCGGAAATTTCACCCCGGCATAAACCGAGTAGAGGCCGATGTTGGAACCGACATCTAGAAAAAGTTTGGACTGGCTAATGAGCGTGGTGAGGGCGCGGTCGGTGGCAAAATCGTAGGCGTGCGGCCCATTCCAGAACAACGGCGTGGCGTAGGTTAGCCCGACGTTTTCGGGAAACGCCAGTTCCGCGTCCATGAACTGCACCTTGCCGCCGCTGATGACCAACCGAATGCCGGCGCGGTCGTGAAATTTCCACGCCCAGCCGCGCAGTTTCTGCACGAGCGGAAACAGTTCGCGCCAGAGCGATCCAGGTTTGGTGATGATGTTTTTCACGGTGACAGTTCGGCGAATTTTGCCGCAAGCCCTGCCGCAAACCAATTCTTTTTCACCGCGCGCCGCAGTGTGGGGACGGTGAGGGGTCGGGGCGTGTCCCTCCGTGGTTAAATTTTTGAGAGTTTTGCGTTCTCTGCGGTTGAATCTTCCGGGGAATTATTTCTTCGGCGCCGGGCCGAGCTGGTTGATCCACCAGCCGCCGTTGTTCTGATAGCGCTTGAAGATTTTGTCGCCGAGCGCGGCCGAGACGGACTGCTCGGTTTCGACGCGGATCTGGGTCAGCGCAGCTTGCCGCGCTTCGGTGGTCAAATCTTGGTTGGCCTTGAGCGCCTCGACGGCTTTTTCGGCGGCCTGCTTGAAGTCATAAATTTTCGGCGCGGTGTCGGCGGGCAGGTCGTTGCGCTTGGCGAGACTCCTTAATTGCTGATACTGGTAATCTTGCGCGCGGTCGAGTTCGGCAAATTTTTGTTCACCCAGTGCGTCGGCGACTTCGGCCTTCAAGGCTTTCTGGTTCTGCTCGATTTTTTTCCGGGCCACCTCGTCGTTGTTCGCGTCGCCGTAGTTATAGACGCTGTCGCCGTATTTTTTGTGGAGGTCGAATAGCGCCTCGTATTGGGCGCGGGTAAGGTCCACGCCGTGCAGGTCCGAGGAAATCTGGCTGGCCATCTGTGAATTTCGCAGTTCGTATTCCCGCAATTCCGGCGGCGTGAGGAACTGCGCGAGGCCGGCGATTTTTTCCGCCTCCAGTTTTTTTGATTCCGCCCGCGCATCCGCATCCCAACTGCCGGAAACCCGCGCGTAAAAATCCTGCATCTTGTCCTGAAACGCCTCCAGATACTTTTCCACTGGCGCTCGCTTGGACTCCGGCAAAAAAGAAAGATTGCCGGTGGCGTAATTCCAATTGCTGTCTGGATCATAGCCTTCCTCCTTCATTCGCTGCTTCTCGACGTCAAAGCCGAATAGTTCGACGATGAGCGCGGATTTTTCCTTCTGCGCCATCAGGTTCGCCTTGTAACGCTCACGGTTCTTTTTTGCCTTCTCGGGGTCTTGTTTCCGCTGGTAGGGTTTCCAGTAATCATTTTGCGCCAGCAATTCTGGATCATTCCAAAGCGCACGCGTCTTGGCGGCGAAGCGGCGGTTCACTTCCGCCAGAATCAAATCCTGCAACGTCATCTCTGGGCAGTTCGCCGCGCGCAGCTTGCTGATGTATGCTTTCAATTCCTCCGCTTGCAAATCGCGCCACGAAAATTTTCCGGCCACTGTCACGGTGGAATTTTCCGTTTGCCCGCCCGCCGTATTTTCCGCCGTCGCGGTTTCCGAGCCCGTTGCCGCCGCAGAATTTTCCGTGGCTGTTTCTCCCGTCTTCGCCGTCGCGCCGCTGCGCTGATGATACAGCAACGCCGCGAGCATCAGGTTGACCGCGAGCGAGACGATGATGAGGACGCTGATTCTCATTGGGTCGGAGCGGGCTGGAGTTTGGGCGCGATGTTGTTCAGCCAATAGCCGCCCTGGTTCATATAACGCTTGAGTTGTTTTTCATCCAACAATCCGCCCATGCTGGTCTGCGTTTCGTTGCGGATGGCGGCGAGCGCCTCATTTTTCTGATCCTGTGAAAGCGTCTTGTCGCGTTTGATTTTTTGCGCGGCGGATTCGGCTTCTTTTTTCATGTCGGCCAGTTTGAAGACGGATTCCTTCGGCACGCCCGCGTCAATCAGCGAGCGGAAGGCGTAATCCTGCTCCAGCTTGTATTCCGCCACGCGGTTGGTGCCGACGGCTTGAGCGAGTTCGGCGTCGAGAGCTTTTTGTTTTTCTGCCATGGCCTTGCGTTCCTCCGCCGTGGGCTGCACCGGGTCGGCATCCGGGTCGCGCGGCGGATTCAACACATCCACCGCCTGCTTGTATTTGAAAAGCGCGCGGAACTCATCCTCATTCGGGTCAAAGGCGGACAAATCATTCTTCAACTGGTTGGCTGTCTGCGAGTGGCGCAGATCCCACTCCGTCAACTGTTCGGGCGTCAAAACCTTTGCCAGCAAGTCGTGATATTTCTTTTCGAGTTTGCGTTCGTCCTCCTGTTGACCCTGATAGTCGCCGTCATTGAGGGCGTAAATTTCCTGCCGGTCTTCACCCATATCCTGCTCGATTTCCTGAACTTTTTCCCGCAATTCCTTCGGCAGGAAACCGTATTGCCTTTCCGTCCAGTCAACGCCCGTATTATTAAGAGAATCCTTCGCCATCTGCTCATACACATCCGCGCCGAACAGCGACTTCACCAGTTCCGTCTCTTCTTTGCGCAACGCCCGCATCTGCGTCCGTTGTTCCTTGGTCTGCTGGTTTTGATAGCCGTAAAAATTCCGGCGGGCCCAAAATTTTTCCGTGTCCGCTTTTTTAGGCGGCGGCATCAGCGCGGCGCGGCGCGGGCGATACACGGAATCAATCGCGCCGCAGACAATCTCGCGCACCCGCGGCTCCGGCGTGCCGAACGCGCGGAGCTGTTTGATGTAGCGCGCGTAATCCGCCAGCGTGAACTGCGACCAAGAGAAGTCCGCACCATTCGTCAGCGGGAGCAAGGCCGCGTCCGCCGCCAGCTCGGCGGCAGTGGGGGTGGAATTATTTTTCCGGGCAACCGGGGAAATTTTTTCAGAAGCCACCGCCGAAGCCGTCGCGGCGGGCGAATGATGCCGGAACAAAATGACGGCCAGCCACACATTGCCGACGAGGCAAAGCACCAGCAGGATGGGCCGGAGATTCATGCCGCGCATTAAAACGGAAATCACCTGCGAGTCAACCGGGGATTTCAACCCGGAGGATTTAACTGCAGAGAGCGCAAAGAACGCAGAGAAAAAACCGGACGGATTCCGGGGCTGGATTGTTGGATCAGCGCCCGCCCACCATCCACCCATCCCAAAATCCATTCATCCCACACCTCATGGCTCCCTCCCCTTTGCGCTCTTTGCGTTCTCTGCGGTTAAATTTTTCCGGAGGCAATCACCGCAGCTTGAAACCGCCGTGGAAAATCACCTCCACTGCCACCACCACCAGAAAGACCACGCCGACGAGCGCGTTCAGCCGGAAGAAAGCGATGTTGATCCAGTTCAAGCTGCGTCGCCGCGCAATCCAATGCTCCAGCACAAGGCAGATTAAAATCATCAGCCAACCGATGAGATAGGCAAAGCAGCGCGGGCCGAATGTGAGCAGCCCGAACGCCAGCAGCAGTCCGCACATGACCATGTGCGCGAGGAAGGCGGCCGACAGCGCGTTCACCGGTCCCCACGCCACGACGAGCGAGCGCAGCCCGTGCGACTTGTCGAACTCGTAATCTTGCAGCGCGTAAATGATGTCGAAGCCGACGAGCCATACGATGACGGCGAGCGACAGCACGGTGACTTGGAGAATTTCCGGCGTGGAAATGTTTGTGCCCTTCACCGCCAGCCACGCGCCGACGGGCGCGAGCGCGAGCGCGATGCCGAGGAAGACGTGCGTGTAATCCGTGAACCGTTTCGTCAGTGAATAAAAACAAACCGCCACGACCGCGACGGGTGAAAGATAAAAGCACAGCGGGTTCAAGAAATAACTCGTCGCCACCGTTCCCGCCGCTGACAGCGCGCACAGCAAGACCGCACTCGTCAGCGAAATTGCTCCGGCGGGCAGATGGCGGTTCTTGGTGCGCGGATTGAGCGCGTCGAACTTGCGGTCAACAATCCGGTTGAACGCCATCGCGCACGTTCGCGCGCAAACCATCGCGGCGAGAATCAGCCCAAAAATTCTCCAGCCCGGCCAGCCGCGCTGTTCGCGCGCCGCCACCAGCATCGCCGCCAGTGCAAATGGCAGCGCGAAGACCGTGTGCGAGAAACGCACGAACGAACCCCACTTTTGAATCGTTGAAAGCATTTTTTAACGCAAAGGCGCAAAGAGGCAAAGGCGCAGAGAAAAAGCGGGGGAAACTTTGCGCCTTGGCTTTTTTGCGTCTCTGCGTTGAATCCTCATTCTTTCTCCTCCGCCCAGCGCGGTGCGAGTTGGTTCGGCAGGCCGATGTGGTCGAGCACGCGGGCGACCACGGTGTCCACGAGTTCGACGACGGTTTTTGCGCCGGAATAAAAACTGGGGTTCGCCGGAATCAGCGTCACGCCCGCCAGCAGCAGCAGTTCCATGTTCTTCACATGGATGAGACTCAACGGCGTTTCGCGCGGCACGAGAATTAATTTCCGCTGCTCCTTCAGCATAACATCGGCGGCGCGCAGCAACACATCCTCGCTGTAACCGTGCGCGATGCGGCCCATCGTGCCCATTGTGCAGGGGATGACGACCATTACGTCGGGCGGATTGGAGCCGCTGGCGAACGGCGCGTTCATGCTTTTCAAGCCGTGCGGTTTCACGCCTTCAGGAAATTTCAAACCGCCCGGCAGTTCCTCGGCGACGACTTGGTTGGCGTAGTTGCTCATCACGACGTGGAGTTCGTGTTCGCGCGGGTTCAGGTTGTCGAGCAACCGCTGCGCGTAAAGCGCGCCGCTGGCTCCCGTGATGGCGACGAGAATTTTCACTGCGGAAATAATGCCGCAATTTCAAATCGCAAACAAGCCGCCGGACGAACCGGTAGCGCTCTAGTTTGGTGGGGCGAGCATCCTCGCGAGCCGCGTGTGCCTTCAGTTTAAGCGGCTCGCGAGGACGCTCTCCCCACCGGCACATTGAAATTAGAACATTAACGACAAACCGACTTCCTTTTTCCCGAATCCGCTTGAGTCCGCTTTCGCCTTCCGCAAACTTGTCGCGTGTTCAAACCGGTGGTCATCTTTTTTTGCGGCGCGCTGATTTTTTTGGCGGGCTGCGCGACGCCCACCGAGCCGCCGCCGTCCGAATGGTCGGCCACGAACATCGGTCCAACGCAGGAAAAACCCATTAAATTGGAGCCGATTCCGGTGGTGTTAAAAACCAATCCGCCGGCCATCCGCACAAATTTGCCGTCGGCCAAATTCGTCAAGCCACCCCCGATCTACACCTTCACATCGCTCAACCGCTGGGCGGCGGAGCAGAAACTTTCTGCGCCCCGGCTGCTCACCAAGTCGCCGCTCACGACTTACTCCGTCAGCTCCAAACAGGGCATCCTCGTGCTCGCCCTCGGTAGTCGCGAGGCGGCGTGGAACGGCGTGACGTTTCATCTGGGATTTCCGCCGGAGTCCATTGATGGGCAAATTTTCGTCCACGGCCTCGACCTGCGGAAAAATTTTGAACCGCTGCTGACGGACGTGCCGCTAAATTTTTCCGGCACGAACCGCGTCATCGTCATTGACCCCGGCCACGGCGGCATCAATGGCGGCACGGTCAACCTGTTCGACCGGCGCGCGGAAAAAGAATTCACGCTCGACTGGGCCAAACGCCTCGCGCCGTTGCTGGCGTCGAATGGCTGGACGGTTTTTCTCACGCGCACGAACGACATTGACGTGAGCCTTTCCAACCGCGTCGCGTTCGCTGAGGCGCACCGGGCGGATTTGTTCGTGAGTTTGCATTTCAACTCCGCCGCGCCGGATAAAAAACAGAGCGGTTTGGAAACCTATTGCCTCACGCCGCAGGGAATGCCCTCCACTCTCACGCGCGGCAATCCCGATTTCTGGTCGCAATGGTTTCCAAATAATAATTTCGACGCGGAAAATCTCCAGTTGGCCTTGCGTCTGCACACTGCCTTGCTGCGCGGGAGCGGCGAGGAAGATCGCGGCGTGCGGCGCGCGCGCTTCATGGGTGTGCTGCACGGACATCATCACCCGGCGGTTTTGATCGAGGGCGGGTTTCTTTCCAATCTGCATGAAGCCAATCAGATTGAGAGCGGCGTGTTCCGTCAGAAACTGGCCGTGGCTGTGGCTGAAGCACTCAAATGAAAATAGCACCTGTGAAATTTGAACGCACAAAAAATTTGGAAACGAAAGCGGCAGAGGGCTGCCGCAGTCCAAGACGCTTCGCG
>JANOBC010000162.1:0-18572 GCA_031411455.1 Limisphaerales bacterium | reverse complement strand
GTTTTCACATCTGCTCGGTTTTCCGCGACCACTGGAGGCTAAATTGGTTGGTGAGGGTTTGGGCGCAATTCGCTTTGCCACATTTGAGCGGGGGGTTTTATTTGAAGAGACAATTACCGAATGGGTGCAGCCCAAAAAACTTTCATTTTCTATCCGTGCCGATTCCGAACACATCCCGCCAACAACTTTTGATGAGCATGTCATCATTGGCGGTAAATATTTCGACGTGTTAAATGGCAGCTATTCGATTGAAGATGTGGGAAACGGCGATGTCATTTTACATTTGAGTAGTGATCAGCGGCTTTCCACGGGATTTAATTTCTACTCACGCTACTGGACCAAATACCTAATGGCGGACTTGCAAAATTACATCCTCCGCATTGTCAAAACTCGCTGTGAAAATCACGGCGTGGAGAAGCGGTAGAACTTCACGGCGTTCGTTTTCGCTGCGTTCGGGTCGGTCACTTGCCAGGTTCCATTCGTCGCCATAACATTCGTGGCGATGGCTTTCCAGAAATTCGTTGAACTCAAATTCGTTGATGCCCACAGGCGATTCGTGCTGCCCGCGAGGTTGACATAGCTGAACGCATAACTGCCGCTCGCGAGGTCGAAGGTGGATAAAAGGATGATGGGTTTGCCGACGACGGTGAGCAACGCCGGGCTGCTGGTGGCCGCGCCGAGACTGTTCGTCACCTTCATGGAATACACGCCGGATTGGTTGGCGTTGGTAATGACGAGGTTGGTGCTCGTGGCGCCGGGGATCAGCGTGTTGGTGTTGTAGAGCCATTGATAACCGAGCGGGCCAGCACCGGATGCCGCCGAGGTGAAGGCAACGAGGCTGCCGTTGGTGACGACGGCGTTGGACGGCTGCTGCGTGATGAATAGCGCAATGCCGATGGTCAGCAATGCCGGGGGGCTGCTGGTCGCGCGACCGAGCGTGTTCGTGACGATGACGTTGTAGTAGCCGACGAGGGCGTTGCTCACGGAATTGAAGTTCAAAATATTATTCGTCTGCCCGGCGAGCGCATTGCCAAGCAGGTTGGTGAGCACCATGTTGGTATTGAAATACCATTGGTAACGCAGCGGCGTCAGTCCGGCGGCAACGACGTTGAAATTAGTGGCCTGACCGATGATGGCGGTGATCGGCTGCGGTTGAAGCAGAATCGTCGGCGTGGAAACTACCGTGAGCAGCGCCGGGGTGCTGGTGGCCGTGCCAAAGGAATTGCTGGCGACGACGGAGAAATAGCGGTTGTTGAAATTGGTGCCGACGTTGGTGAAGAGCAACGTGCTGTTCGTGCGTCCGGCCATAAACGTGCCGAGGGCGGTGTTGACGGAATTGGAATACCAGCGGAATTGCACGTTGAGGCCGATGGCGGAGACGTTGAAGCTGGCATTGCTGCTGTAATAAACCGTAGCGGGCTGGGGGTTGGTCACGATAACAGGCTTGGAGATGACGGTGAGCAGAGCCGGGCTGCTGGTCGCGCGGCCCAGCGAGTTGGTGATGACCACAGTGTAATAACGGGCGTTAAGATTTATGCCGACGTTGGTATAACTCAACGTGTCGTTGGTGCGCCCGGCCAGCAAGGTGCCGAGGGCGGTGTTCACCGAATTGGAAAACCATTGATAAACGAGCGGCGCTTGGCCGACAGCCGTGACGGTAAAGCTGGCAATGTCACCGTTGGTCACGGTGAGGTTCTGCGGTTGAGTTCCGATGACGGGCTGCGAAACCACTGATAGCAAAGCGGGCGCGCTGGTGACGGAGCCGATGTTGTTGACGACGATGGCGAAGTAGCTGCCCGCATTATTGGTCGTCACGCCCGTGAGGAGCAATGTGCTGTTCGTTTGGTTCAGCAGCAGGTTGTTGGTGTTGAAATACCATTGGTAAGTCAGTGTGCCGTTGACGGCGCTGACGGCGAACGTGGCGGAGCCGCCGTTGGTCGTGACCACATTGGATGGCTCGGCCGTGATGCTCGGCACGGACAACACGGTCAAAACCGCCGGACTGCTGGTCACACTGCCGTTGAAATTGGAAACCACCAAAGCGTAGCTGCCCGCGTTGTTCGTCGTGACGCTGGTGAAATTCAAATTCGTGGCCGTCGCGCCGCCGAGGGGAGCGCCGTTAAAATTCCATTGATAGCTCAACGTGCCGATGCCGTCGCCACCGCCGGTGAAACTGGCGGCGCTGCCATTGGTCACCGTCAGTCCTTGCGGCGACAAAGTGATGACGGGCGTGAGTTGTAGGCTGTAAGTGGAACCATAGCTCAACGGCCCGCCCGCCGAGCAGATGCCATAAATGGTTTTCCCAGCCAGCACCAGTTGTCCTTTGGGATTGGAGCCGGTGCTGGCGGAAGTGAAATTTTTCAGGACGGTGAACCCGGTTCCATTCGTGCTCAATTGAAACAGCGTGCCGCCAAAACCCGTGCCCAGCGCCACCGACGTGCCGTAAAGCGTGCCGCCATTCACCAACAGCGATCCTTGCGGTGACAGGCCATCATTAAAGACGCCATTGTTCGTCAAGGCGTGGAGGATGGTAAAATTGCCGCCGTTGGTGCCGAGCGAAAAAACCGTGCCGGAATCATCGCCGCCGCCGCCGGTGCTGACCCCGTAGAGCGTGGCGCTGTCGCCCACCAACCCGGCCGACGGCGTGTAGGGATTGGGATAGCCGGAGAAATTATAAATGATCGAGTAGCCCGCACCGTTCGTGTTCAGCTTGAACACCGTGCCGAAACTATTGCTGCCGCCTTGCGACGTCGTGCCGTAGAGCGACGCCCCAATGAGTAGCAGCCGTCCACGCGGCTGGCTGCCGTCCATGCCATTTGTAAAATGACGCAACACAGCGTAGTTCGCGCCATTCGTGTCAATTTTGAAAATCGTGCCGCCGTTGTTGGAACCGCCGACCAACGAGGTGCCGTAAAGCGTATCGCCACCCAGCACCAGGCCGGCCACCGGCTGCTGCGCATCCGGGCTGTTCGTGAACTGGCGAAGAATGGTGTAGCCCGTGCCGTTCGTGCCGATTTTGAAAATCGTTCCGTAATTATTCGTGATGCCGCCCTGATACGTCGTGCCATACAACGTTCCGCCGCTCAACAGCAGTTCGTTCGGCACAGCCCCATCGGGCTTGTTGGTAAAATTGTAGAGCACCGAGTAATTCGCGCCGTTCGTGGCCATGGAATAAACCGTGCCGCCATTGCCGGAACCGCCCTGCGCCGTTGCGCCAAACAGCATTGCCCCGCCCGCCACCAATCCCACCGGCAACCCGCCGTCACTGGCCGTGCTGGTAAAAAAATTCAGGTTGGTGAAAACCGGCTGCGCCGTCGCCGACAAGGTGGCGCAGACCAAGCCTAGGGAAAAAACACGCTGCATCCGCTGATAGATTTTTTTCATTAAAATTTTCGGTAAACTTTTCGGTAAACACGCCGTCCCGGTCCCAGAAAACAATTGCTGACACACTAGCATTGTTGGCGGCGGGCGGCAAATCCGTTTATAGATTGCCTCCTTGTGAGAGGGTGGAAATTGTAACTTTCTTGCCAGTTACGTTCAGGGCTTGGAAAATATTCAACCTTGAACAGTCAATGCCCAACTTCCCAGACAACGCCGCCAACTCGTCGCGGCCTGCTGTCAGGTTCGGTGCTGAATGTTTCAGCGCTTCTGCCCCGCCGCCCATCATTGCACCGTGACGCTCTTGGCGAGATTGCGCGGCTTGTCCACGTCGCAGCCGCGCGCCACGGCGATGTGATACGCGAAGAGTTGCAGCGGCACGCTGGCGAGAATTGGATTCAACGCCTCCAAAGTTTTCGGCAGGTAAAACACATCGTCCGCCACTTTTGAAATCCCCTTGTCGCCCTCGGTCGCGAACGCGATGACCGGGCCTTTGCGCGCGCGGATCATCGCGAGGTTCGCCATCGTCTTGTCATACATCGAATCCTGCGGCACGAGGAAAACCGTCGGCGTCTGCGCATCAATCAACGCAATCGGCCCGTGCTTCATCTCGGCGGCGGAATAACCTTCGGCGTGGATGTAGGAAATTTCCTTCAGCTTCAGCGCGCCTTCGAGTGCAATCGGAAACGTGTAACCGCGTCCCAGAAAAAAGAAGTCGTCCGCCTTCGCGTATTTCTTCGCCAACTTCTTCAGCGCGTCGTTCTGCGCGAGAATTTTTTCAATCTGCTTCGGCAACGCTTCGAGCGCGTGGAGAATTTCCGTGGCGCGCTTTGCTGAAAGCATCCGCATCCGCCCAAGATGCACCGCGAGCAACGTTAGCACCGTGAGTGTGGAAACAAATGCCTTCGTCGAGGCCACGCCGATTTCCGGCCCGGCGTGCATATAAATGCCGCCGTCCGACTCGCGCGCAATCGTGCTGCCGACGACATTCACGATAGCCAGCGCGCGATGTCCGCGCCGCTTCGCCTCGCGCAACGCCGCGAGCGTGTCCGCCGTCTCGCCGGATTGCGAGAGCACGAGCAGCACGGTGTTTTTTTCCAGCGGACAATTGCGATAACAAAACTCATGCGCGAACTCCACCTCGACCGGCAATTGCGCGAGTTCTTCAATCAAGTATTCGCCCACGAGCGCCGCGTGCCAGCTCGTGCCGCTCGCCGCGATGACGATACGGTCAATGCCGCGCAATTCCGCTGCTGTCATGTTCAGCCCGCCGAACTTCGCCGTCGCGCCTTCAAAGTCGAGGCGTCCGCGCAGCGCGTTCGCCACCGTCTGCGGCTGCTCGAAAATTTCTTTGAGCATGAAGTGCGCGAACTTTCCGCGCCCGACATCTTCGTGGGAAAATTCCAGATTGCTGATCTGCACGTTCGCCGTGTCCGTGCCGAGATTGGTCACTTCAAAATTTTCCGGCATGATGGTCGCCACGTCGTAGTCGTTCAGGTAAACGACTTTCTTCGTATGCGCGACGATGGCGTTCGCGTCGCTCGCGAGAAAATGTTCACCCTTGCCAATGCCGATGATGAGCGGCGACCCGCGCCGCGCGCCGACAATTGTATCGGGGAAATCCGTGCAGATGACTGCCAGCCCATAAGTCCCGATGACTTCACGGAGCGCGTCGCTGACGGCGAGCGCGAGCACATTGCCGTTGCTGTCTTGGTGGGGCGAACGTCCTCGCGAGCCGCGAGCATCAGGTGGCAGCGGCTCGCGCGGACGCTCGCCCCACCCGCCTTCGTTGATTCGGTTCGCGTAACAGTCGCCAATCAAATGCGCCAGAACTTCCGTGTCCGTGTCGGATTTGAACTTATGTCCCCCCGCCGCGAGCCGCTGCTTGAGCTTGTCGTAGTTTTCAATCACGCCGTTGTGGACGACGGCAATTTTCTCCGCCTGGTCGAAATGCGGATGCGAATTTTTATCCGCCGGCACGCCGTGCGTAGCCCAGCGTGTGTGCGCGATGCCAAGATTTCCCGTGACCGGCTGCGCCTTCAACAGCCGCGCGATGCCTTCATCAATCTTGCCCAGCTTCTTGCGGACGACGAGGCGGGCGTTATCCAAAACCGCCACACCCGCGCTGTCGTAGCCGCGGTATTCCAATCGCCGCAAACCTTCCAGCAGAATGGGCGAGGCGGATTTTTTTCCGACGTATCCAATGATGCCGCACATAAAATTATTTTACCGCCTTCGCGGCGATGTCGCGGCGGAAGTGCGCGCCGTCAAAATGGATTTTCTCCACGGCGGCGTAGGCGGCGGCTTGCGCGGCGCGCAAATCTTTTCCGAGCGCCGTCACGCCGAGGACGCGGCCACCGTTCGTTACAATCTGGCCGTCTTTCAAAGCCGTTCCCGCGTGAAAAATTTTCGTGTGCGGCAGCGCGTCCGCCGCGTCGAGACCGGAAATAATTTTGCCCTTCAGATAATTTCCCGGATAACCGCCGCTGGCCATCACCACGCAGACGCTGGCGAGCGGACTCCATTTCAATTCCATTTTGCCCAACGTGCCGCTGGTGCTGGCGTCGAGCAGTTCAATCAGATCGTTTTCCAAACGCGTCAGATAAACCTGCGTCTCGGGATCGCCGAAACGCGCGTTGAATTCCAAAATTTTCGGGCCGTTCTTCGTCAGCATCACGCCGGGATACAGCAGACCGCGATAATCAATGCCCTCCGCCACGCAGCCGCGCATGAAAGGCTCAAGCACTTGGCGCGCAACTTCGGCGAGTTGCGTGTCGTTGAGAAATGGCGTGGGCGAATACGTCCCCATGCCACCGGTGTTCAGACCAAGGTCGCCGTCGAGCGCGCGTTTGTGATCTTGCGACGTCGGAAAAATTTTCGCCGTCGTGCCATCGCACAGCGCGTGCATCGAAACCTCAATGCCTTCAAGAAATTCTTGAATGACCACGTTCGTGCCCGCTGCACCGAACGCTTTGCTGACCATGATTTCATCCACGGCCTTTTCCGCTTCAGCTTGGTTCGCGCAAATCAAAACGCCCTTACCAAGCGCGAGGCCATCGGCTTTCACCACGCACTTGCCGCCGAGCGTGGCGGCGAATTTCTTTGCAGCAACCACGGCGGAAAAAGTTCCGGCAGCGGCGGTCGGGATGCCATATTTCTCCATAAACTTTTGGGAGAAAACTTTTGAAGCCTCGAACTGCGATGCCTTCTGGTTCACGCCCCAAATCTTCAGGCCGTGCGCCTGAAACAAATCCACAATGCCGAGCGCGAGCGGATTGTCCGGGCCAACAACGGTGAAATCTATTTTCTTTTCCTGCGCAAACGCGAGCAGCTTGGGTAAATCATCCGCCGCGAGGTTCACACATTCAACGGCCGAAGAATTTTTCGCGAGGCGTTCCTGCGCGATGCCCGCGTTGCCAGGCGTGCACCACATCTGCGTGGCGTGCGGCGATTGCGCGAGTTTCCAGACGAGGGCGTGTTCACGTCCGCCCGAACCAATGACGAGAATTTTCATTTTTAGAAACCTGGAAAGATTTTGCGGCTGGAGAGATTCAAAAGTTCGGAAGCGGGAGTCAGTTCGCCCCCGGCGCATCCGCATCCAGTTCGCGGAACGCCTCGATCTGTTGCTTGTCGCGCACCTTGTCGTGCGCGGAATAATCCTCCTCCACCTCGTGAAAAATCACCTGGCTGCCGCCGAACTCAAACTTGAACGGCACGTGGATCAACCTGCTCAACTGCTTTTTGATTTTTACGTGCTTCACTGGCGGCGCAAAGATGAGGAGAAATCCACCGCCGCCCGCGCCTAAAATTTTCCCACCCAGCGCACCCGCCGAGCGTGCTGCGTCGTAGGCTCCGTCAATTAAGTCGTTGGAAATCTTATCACTCAACGCGCGCTTCGCCTGCCATGCCTCATGCAGCAGTTGGCCGAACGGCGCGAGGTCGCTGGTGCTGTTCAAGATTTCGCAGCCGGTGTCCACGCAGCCGCGCATCTTGTTTAGCAGCGTCGCGCGTTCGTTGATGCTCGGCACAAAACTCGTCGCCACGCTCGCCGCCGTGCGTTTGATGCCGGTGTAAAACAACATCAGATGCGAGGTCAATTCCTCCATCCGCGCGGGCGTCAACGTCATCGGTTGCACGGAAAATTCGCCATTTTGCAAAAAGCTGATGCGATTCAATCCGCCGTAAGCCGCGCACACTTGATCTTGCGAGCCGACCATTTCCTTCAACATTTCCTGCTCGATGTGAATGCTCTCCGCCGCGAGAATTTTTTTCCCAACCGCGCGACCTTGCAACGCATAAAGAGCATTCAGCAAACCGACCGTGAACGCCGAACTCGAACCCATGCCGCTGCGTCCCGGCAAATCGCCGTCGTGATGAATCTCCACACCGCGCGCCATTTTCAGGAAGCGCAACGTCTCGCGCGCGGACGGATGCTGAAGTTCCTCCGGCTTCTGGCAGTTCTCGATCTTGGAATAAACGACGCGGATGCGGTGCTCGAAAAACGGCGGCAGATAGCGGCAGGTGAGGTAGCAATACTTGTTGATGGTGGCCGCCAGCACCGCGCCGCCGTTCTGGCGATACCAGCCGGGATAGTCCGTGCCGCCGCCAAAAAACGAGATGCGAAAGGGTGTTCGGCTGATGATCATTTGCGGCGAGAAATTAACGACTGCGGAATGAAGGAACAAGCCGTTAAATAGAACTGCGGCTTGCGGTAGGGCTGACCTGCGGGTCAGCCAGAAGGCGGCGCCGCAGCGCCGCCCTACCCTTGTTCAGATCTTTAATTTGCCTTGCGCCACCGCCGCCATGAGCGCCGCCCAGTTGCCGCAACTGTAAAATTCCGGCGCATGCAGGAGCGATTTCAAATCCTTTGTCCAGCGCACGCAGTTCAAGCCGGTTTCAATCTCTGCGCCCGGTGCGGGTTTGGCGTTGCCGGCAAAATAACAAAATAGCCGGTTCGTGAACCGTGAGGTTGAAGGCGACAGGCTGGCGAGCAGTTCAAATGTTTCCGCGATGTAGCCGGTTTCTTCCAGCAATTCTTTCCGGGCAGCCTGCTCCGCCGTTTCATCTTTCTCAACGTGACCGGCGGGCAATTCCAAAGTCATCTCCGCGACGGCGTGACGGAACTGGCGCACCAGCAGCAGTTCGTTTTTCTCCGTCACCGCCACGATGGTGACGAAGTCCGGCGAGTTGATGGAATAATTCGGATGCTTGCCGCCGCTGGCCGCTTCCTGCACCTGAAACCACGGCGTGGTGAAAACGGTTTTGCGTTCGGGATGTTTGTCGCTCATGCGAATCAAATGGCGAAGTGTGCCAGATTATTTTGAATAAAACTTTCCGCCTGTGGCAATGACTCCGGTGTGCCGATGTCGAGGAACGGCGCTTTGCTCAAAACCGTTTTCAATCGCGCGCCGCTGTTGATGAGCGTTGGAAAAACATCCACTTCAAAACTCAATGGCGTCCTTTTTGGAAATTTTTTCAACGCGGAATCGCGGAACAGATAAACGCCGGCGTTGATGTTGCCTGCGCCGAGTTTCTTTTCGTTGAAACCAGACAAATCGCCCGCTGCATTTTGCGAGAGCGTTCCGAAGCGCGAAGCGTCCGCCATCGGCACACCGAGAATGCCGCCTTCAATCTGCGGCTCATCTAGCGATGCAAACAGCCCCGCCAGTGGCGCGATGACGAGGGAGTCGCCGTTCAGCACCAGCCACGCGACAGGTTTTTCTTTCGCGCTGTTGGCGGCGTTCAGAAATCCGCCCGCAGTTCCGAGCGGCGTGGTTTCGGGAACGCAAGTGACGCGGACATTTTTCACCGGCTGCGGCGCGAAATGTTTTTCCACCGTCTCTGCGAGATGGCCGGTGGAAAGAATCACGTTGCGAATACCCTGCGCTGCGAGATAGCGCACAACCCATTCGACAAATGGCTTGCCGTTCACGGGAGCCATCGGTTTGGGCAAGTCGCCGAGGAGATGCTTGATACGCGTGCCGAAACCGCCAGCGAGCACGACGGCGGTGATTTGGGCGGGAAATACAGCCACAATTTTTTAGCCACAGATTTTCACAGATGAAACACAGATTTTCGTTTTGAAATTTTTATCTGTGTTTCATCTGTGTCCATCTGTGGCGGAAAATTAGACGTTCGAGTAAATCGTGTTCCGCAGAATCGTGAAGCCTTTGATGAGTTCTACGATGCCGCGATCCAGCGTCCATTCCGTTTTGAAGCCAGTGGCGGCCACGCGAGCGTTGCTCACGATGTAGTCGCGCTTGTCCGGGTCTTCGCCGATGGGCGCTTCGACATACACGAACTTGGGCAGATGTTTTTGAATGACGGCGCAGAGTTCAAGCTTCGAGAGATTCGCCTCTTCCAAACCCATGTTGTAGGGCT
Organism: Limisphaerales bacterium; assembly: GCA_031411455.1. GTDB lineage: Bacteria > Verrucomicrobiota > Verrucomicrobiia > Limisphaerales > UBA11358 > UBA11358. The sequence goes on along the minus strand of JANOBC010000162.1, from coordinate 8,813 downwards.
TGCCCTTCATCGTCTCGAAGTTGGCGATGCCGTGCGAGAAGGCGCGGGCGACGTCGCGGATGTGGATGTAATTGCGTTTGAAGTGGCCTTCAAAAATCAGCACGGCGCGGTCATGGATGGCGCGATAAACAAAATCGTTCACAAGCAAATCCAAACGCATACGCGGCGCGCAACCGAAGACGGTGGCGAGGCGAAAGCTCATGCTGTTCACGCGGGAGAGAACGGCTTCCTCGGCTCTCACTTTCGTCACGCCGTAGGTGGAGAGCGGGCGCAGTGGGGTTTCTTCCGTGCAGAATTTTCCTTTTTCGCCGACGCCGTAGCCGCTGTTCGTCACGGGCATAATGACCCATTGCTGTTCGCTCGCGAGGCGGCAGATCATTTCCACCGCGTTTTGATTGGTGGAAATTGTGGCGGCGGAATCAGTATTGCAGAGCGGCACGCCGACGAGCGCGGCGAGCGGGATGATGAGGTCGTGCTTGGCAATGAGCGGCTTCATCACCGACTCTTCACGGCAATCGCCGCGAACAACGGAAAATTTTTCGTTGCCGCAGCAATCCATCAGCGAGTTCTGGTTGAAATAAAAATTGTCCAGCACGGTAACTTCGTGTCCCTGCGCGAGCAAGGTGGGCGTGAGGACGGAGCCGAGATAACCGGCACCGCCGGTGATGAGGATTTTCATAAATTGGTTTTTAACTGAATTATTTTGAGGCCGGATTTTGCGGTTTGCGCGTGAGAAAAACAAGCAAACCGATGAGTAAAATAAAGACAACGGTGGCGATGAGCGTGACCTTCAGCGGCCCCATCGGCAGGCTGAAATCAAACTGGACAGTGTGCTCGCCGGGCGCGAGTTGGACGCCGCGCATGATGAAGTTGCAACGCAGCAAGTCGGCGGGCTGTCCATCCACGGTGACAGTCCAGTTGGCGTCGTATTTGTCATTCAGCAGCAGCACGGCGGGGGCAGTCGCGTTGGCGGTGAATACAAGTTTCTTAGGCGAGTAGCTTTTGAATGCCACGGTGCCGGGGCTGGTTTCGTTGGTGGATACCAGTGGCAGGTTTTTTTGCGGCGTGGAGATGAGCACGGTTTTCTCCGGATCAAAGTTAGGCGCGGTGAGCGTCTTGAGATTTTCCGGATCGTTGGTGCTGACCTGCCAGTTGGAATACAATTTCACGCGGGGCAGCGCGCCAGTGAATTCAAAAAGCGCGTAACGACCGTTTTCGCTGCTGACGGCGGTGAGCTCTTCCAGACGTTGCGCCCGACTGATGCCCGGCTTGGGAACGATCTCAAAACGCTGGACGATTTGAAACCGATGCTTCGCCGGGTCGAGCTGCTGATTCATTACTTCCAGATAACCAGCGGCACCGAGCAGCCAGCGGGTGTTCGATAATTCCCATCGGCGCGTGATGAGGTGCGCGGTGTCCGGCCCGCCGCCGGGAGCGAGTGCGGTCAGGTAGGCTTTCAAATCTTCCGCCATGCGGGGCATCTGGATGATGTCGAGGCATTGGACGTTGTAATACGGAAAGAAGTGCTGCATCCATTCGATGCGATAAACTTGGTCGAGCAGTTCCATTCCTTCCGGCGTGCGGAAGGGCAGCGCGGCGACGCGTTGCTCGTAAGGTTTTTCAATGAGCTTCGCGACGACGGGATTCAACGTGCCGACTTCATATTTTTGTTTGTAGTCCCAATGCACGATGTAAGGCAAATCCGCACGCACCAGATCAAAAATTAAAAACGCTCCCAGCAGTATCGCGCCGAGCCGCGCGCGCGAGCCGGAAAAATAACCGGCGATCGTCAGCAGCATCAAACCCAGCGCCACCGCCAGCAGCGGAATAAACCAAGCCACTTGCGAGAGCGCGTAGGCGGCGATGCTGCCACCGGAATGTTCGTGCGTCGGATCGGAGTCAGGAAAGCCGACCATTTCGAGATACGCGAGAAACGCCTTTTGCTCGCTCGCAAAAATTACCCAGCCGATGACGCTCGCGCCAAAAATTGCGAGGCAGGCGTAAGTCCAGCGGCGGTCAAACACGCTGGCGCGTTTCCACCAGTTTTGCAGTTGCGTGACGAGGCCCATGGACTTCACGTTCGCCACGTCCAGATGCCGCACGCTCAACGCGTGGACGCCATACGCAAAAAGAATTGCCAGCGCCCAGCAGAAGAAGAGGAGGAATTTGCATGGGTTACGGATGGTGGAAAAATACGGCAACTGGTAGAGCACCGCATAAAAACCGGAGAAGCGTCCCCACGAAACCAGCAGCGAGGCCACCAGCACGAAGAACCAGAAGAAAATCATTTTTCGCTGCGCATCGGTGAACGGCGAATTTTGCCGCCGGAACGCCAGCGCCACCGCCCACGCTGCAATGATGCAGACCAAGATGCCGACGTAACTGCCGCCACCGGTGAAACGCATGAAGTTGGATGGCGGCGGCGCACCCTGACTGCCGCTGTCAAAATACCGGTCAAGCGACGGATCGCGTCCGATGCCGCCCCAGTAGTTGCCGCCCTCATAAAATTTTTTGAACTGCGGCGTCATATCCTTCGGCGTGTCCAGCTTGTAGCCGAAGAGTCCGGGGATGACGATGCCGAGCGTTTCGCGTTTGGGCAGGCTCCATTGCGTGGCCCAGTCCCAATGCTGCGCCTTGGTTTCGCTTTCCTGTCCCGTCCCGGCGATGCCTTGGATAGACGTGCCGACGAGCGACATGACGGTTTGCAGCGCGAGGAAGCCGGCGAAAAAAGCGATGATCGCCACACGACCGACACCCCGGGAAATTTTCGCAGACAACGTGCCTTCCGTTTCCAGCAGCGTTTTGAAAAATGCGAACAGCGCCACCAGCACGCTGCACAACGCGCCGACATCCGCGCCTTCCATCACGTTCATGCCCACGCACAAACCGGCGAGCGCGAGCCGCGTCCAGCGCGTCAGCCACGGCGTTTCAGCGGTGTTCGCGCAGATGAGCGCGAGCGCGAAAAAATTCATGCCGATGGCGATTTCCGCCGAGGCGACGCCCCAGGTGGCACCGGCGAAAAACATTGAATTCAAAACTGCCGCCAGCGTGCCCAACGTCACGGCCAGCGGAGAAAGTTTCAACGCCCGCAAAAACGAATACACACCGAGGCCGAGGATGAGCAGCGCGAGCGGCGGAAAAAATTTTGCCAAGCCGAGCGGGCCGAAGACGGTGAAGATGAGGCTCGTGAACGTTGGCGCCAGCACGCCCACGCTGCTGCCGATGTCGTTCAAGTCATACCAGCTGCCGGTCATCGCCGCCGGGAGACGTTTCCACGCGCTGTTCTGCTGGCCGAGCGGGCCGTCGTTGGAGAAGTGGATGTAGTCCGGCAAAAAACTGCGCCAGAACAGGACTACCAGCACGACAATCAAAATGGCGGGCGTCCACGAACGGACGGCGGGCGCGGGAGCGCGGCTGGATGGATTCATATTTTTTACGGGCAGACGGTCAATGATGTTTCAATTGTGAAGCGCGGATTTTGATTACCGTGGGCACGAGTGTCAAGACACGCGCAGCAGTGTGCCGTTCAAAAAAATGTCGCCCCGCCCAGACGTGTTCGTTACAGTGACCGGATACATTCATCGGTTTTGACTCGACGGCGTGGCGCTGCGGGCAAATCTGATCAGCAGTTGAAACCCGGCGGCGTTTAGAAAAAATTTATGAAAAATGAAGAGCGCGTAATCATTTCCACGACCCTCGAAGACCGTCTCGTTTATGCCCAAAACCTGGTGCGCGGCAAACGCGTCCTCGATGTGGGCGGCGCGGGAATGCCCGCGACGGACAAGCCCGGCGTTCACAACGTGCCAGGCATCGGCAACTCTTCCACGCCAGCGGATCAAAGCCCCTTTGCCCTCGCCTACAAAAAAATTCGCACCCTTGCCGCCGAATACCGCGTCGTGGATCAGCCGCAACCCGGCAAACAGTTGCTGATTGATTATCCGCTCGACCTCAATCACCCCGACGCCGTCGCCGCGCTGGGCAAGGGTCTGGATGAGTATCGTCCCGAGGTCATCCTCTGCATGGAGACGCTTGAGCACGTCAATTATCACTACGAAGTGATGAACCATTTCGCGCGCTGCGTCGAACGCGACGGCACACAGGTCTTCATCTCGTTGCCGAACAATGCCAACTGGCTGCTCAATGCGCTCGGTTGGAACCACGATCACTGCGTCGGGTTTTTTCGCGACGTGGCGGCGCGCTTTGTTTCCCGTTCTGATTTGGGCCAGCACGAGGTGACCTACGTTCCGTGCTTTCAGAAATACCTCTGGTATTGGCCGCTCGCCTACACGGCGGCGTTTTGCCAGCCGTTCAGCTTGGGCTTCCACATCAAGCCGCGCAAGTGAACGTGAGCGAATGTCAAACCGCCCGCCGCAGTTTCTGAACTGGACGAGGGGCTATTCATTCCCTGCCTAGAAACACGATGAGCGCGACTGACCAGCCTGAAAAAACGACCGGCTCCAGCAAATTGCTGCGGAGCGGAATTATTTTTTCGGTCATCAATTTTGCCACCAGCCTTGGCGCGTTTGCGTTTCAAGGCGTCATCAGCCGCCAGTTGAGCGGCGCAGGCGATTACGGCGCGGCCAACAGCGCCATCGGTGCGTTTGTGCCGTTGTTAAGTTTGCTGCCCGGCGCGGCCGCCATCGCCGTCACCCACTACATCGCCCATTACCAATCTTGTGGCGACGCTGCCCGGTTGCAAGGGTTGCTGCTCGGCTGTCGGAAATTTCTTTTTCGCCTCACCGTCGCCGGGTCGCTGCTGGCACTGGCGGCCATCCAGCCGTTAAGTTCGTTTTTCCATTACAGCGAAAGCCTGATGCTCGCGACGCTCATCAGCACACTCATCGGCTTGTGGAGTGCGCTGGCCACGGCGTTGGTGCAGGGACTCGCGTGGTTCAACCGGCTGGCGTTGATCGGTTTTGTCGCCATGCTGCTGCGCGTCATCTTTTGCTGGTTGGGCATGGTGACGTGGCATTGGCCTTCATCAGAAATGGCCGTGCTGGCCTCCGCGTTTTCTTTGCTGGCCAGCCTCATGCTTTTGTTTTGGCGCAAGGATCTTCAACTCCAAGGCCAACCGGTTTCGCCGTGGAACCGCGAGTTTGTGCATTACCTCGTCGCCAGTCTGGCGTTCGCCGTCGGCAACTACTGCTTTTACATGGGCGATGCGTTGGTGGCGCAACATTATTTCCCCGGCGCACAATGCGATGCCTACTCGGCGGTCGGCGTGCTGGCCCGCGCACTGCCCATCATCGTCGGACCGCTGCTGGCCGTGCTCTTCACCTCCCGCTCGGGTGGCCGCGCGCCCGACAGTTTGACGGGCCAATTGACGCTCCTTGGCCTCTCCGCGTTGGGACTGGTATGCGGTGCCGCCGGACTTTATTTCCTGCGGACTTTTTGTCTCCACGCCATCGGGCGCAACACACCGGAAGCAGCGGCGAACATCGCGCCGTTTGCGCTGACGATGGTGTTTGTCGGGCTGCTGCAATCGCTCGCCTTCTGGTCACTCGCCAGCCGGTGGTTGAAAATCTGCCTGCTCTACGGCGGGATGGGACTCGGCTACTGGGTCACTTTGTTTCTGCTCGGCAAAACTCCGGCTGAACTTCTCCGCGCCATGCCAGTCGCCGCCGCCGTCGCACTGGCTGTCATGTTCATCGCGTGGTTCACCAGCATGAGACGGCACAAGATGATTTCGTAATTGGGAAAACTTGTTCCCAAATCAAGCCAAGGCAAACACAGCTTGCGATATTTTTATCGCGTCCGCTCAAACGCCAGCCGCCAAAACCAATCGCTCCGGGAAGCCAATGTCATCAACGGATTTTGCAACGATGGCGTGAGCAGTCCGCGTTGCAGCCATTTAGCCCACGACAACCGCCGCGCAAAAGCGGCGTCGCAGGCGCGGGCGATTTGGTTTTGCGCGGCGGCCCAGGAAATTTCCCCGCGACTCCACGCGGCGAGCGGCGCGACCGCCAGTTCCGCCGACTCGAACGCCATGCTCATCCCGTTGCCGGTCACGGGCGGAATCATTGTGATGGCGTCGCCGACGCAAACCTCCGCCCGCGCGGCGGCGCATTGCGGGCGCAAGGAAAGTCCGGCGATGGCGCAAAAGGAATCTTCATCAAATTCAGCCGCCGCGAGCCGCTGATTCAACGGCGAACCGGGCTGGCCGCGCAACAGTTCACGCGAGTTTTGCGGGGAAGAATTTTCGCCCACACGACGTCGGAACAGGCCGCACACGTTCACTTCGCCGCCATTGATCTGGCAGAGGCCGACATAGCCTGACGGCGCAACGTGCATCTCCAAATCAGCGGTGAGCGAAATCTTGCGCGCATGAATCTTGAGGCCAAACCAGCGTTCGTTCCCCTGCTCCACCTGCGCGCGGCGACCGGTGGCGCGGACGACGCCTTCGACAAAATCTTCCTCACGCCAACGCTGGCCGGAAACCAGTTCACCACCGAGCTTGCGAAATTCCGCCGCCAACGCCGCGTCCAGAACGAAACGGGAAACGCAAATCGCGCTCGATGGCAAGGCGCGTGGTGAAGTGGATTTCGTGGCCGAGAAAAATGCCGCCGTGTTCGCGTGAATCGCGCCGTTACTTTCAAGCAAACCGCGCAAGCCGAGTCGCGCGAGCGATTCCTGACCGCGTCCGCTGATGAATTCGCCGCAGACGCGGTGACGCGGATAATTTCCCGCCTCGTGGATCGTCACGGGAATTTCCCGCTGCCGCAGCCCGATGCCCAGCGTCAATCCGGCGAGACCGCCGCCGACAATCGTGATGGGTTTGAGCGCGGCCATTTTATTCAAGCCGTTGCGCGATGAAAATGTGGCTGAATAATCCAACCCGCCGCTCGGTGAGCTGCCAGTTTTTGTGGTCAGGCCAGAGCGTGGAAATTTCCCGCCCATCAAATCCGGCGCGGACGCTGACGGCGGCGTCGTGCCGCGTCACCTCGTTGCAACCCATAAACCAAAGCATCCGCCCGACGAGATTGGGCAGCGCAAAACGATATGGCTCGACGGCGACAAATAATTTAGTGCGCCGGGAAATATTCCCGAGCAACTCCGCCAACCGCGCGTCTTCAAAATGGTGCAAAAATAAATTGGCAATCACGACGTCATCGCCAGCGGTGGCTGACGGCCAATTGAAAACATCCGCCACCACCGTTTCCGTGCGCCAGCCCAGCGCCACGAATGACGCGAGGGTTTCTGCCGTGACATTTTTTTGCAAATCCAGCAGCGTCGCCTGCACCTCCGGCCAGCGCGGCGCGGTTTTTTTTGCCACGCGGAGGAAAAATTTTCCATCACCCGCGCCCAGCTCGGTGATTTGTTTCGGCGCGGCGGCGAGATTTTTTTGCAACGCGCCGGCCATGATGGCGTGGTTGCGCATCCACCAGTTGATGCGGTGCAGATCGCGCCGCGAACGGATGGCGCGCGGATCTTCGGGCGGCAGCGTGTCAAGAATTTCGGGCTGAACGAGGCGTTTCATTTTCTGACTTCTAAAAATGCGCCGTGAGAACTGAAGCCCGCGCCGAACGCCGACATCCACCAGAGGCCGTCGGGAATGGAATCGTTCAATGCCGCCTGCAAAACAAAATAAACCGTCGGGCTGCTGATGTTGCCAAACTCGCGCAGCACGGCGGTGCTATGACGCACGTCGGATTCCGTCAAATCCAGTTTGTCGCGCAGCGCGAGCAATACATCGCGTCCGCCGGTGTGCAAAACCCAGCCGGTGATTTGTTCGCGTTTGATGTTGGCGGCAGCGAGCGAGGCGGCAAAAAGTTTTTTTACTTCTTCGCCCGCAGCTTGCGGAACTTCGGGCAGCAAAATGTTTCGCAACATTCCATTCTTGTGGCCGAAGCGGAGGATGTCGCGTTTTTCCGGCGCCAGACTGGACAAGGCGAATTTCCATTCCACGCGCCGCCGGTTGGGCAGCGGCTCGTTCGATAAAACCGCCGCGCCCGCGCCATCGGCAAACAGGCAGGCGCTGATGAGCACGCCCGCATCGTCATCAAGATAAAATGCCGCGCTGCAAACTTCGACGCAGATGGATAAAACTTTTTGGGCGCGCCCAGCGGCGAGGATGGCTTCCGCCGCGCGCAGATTCGGCAACGCTGCGCCGCAGCCTTGGCCGACGAGGTCGAGCGCAAAAATGTCCGGGCGCAGGCCAAGTTGTTCGCCGACGTAGCTCGTGAGGCCGGGACAAAGATAACCGGTGCAAGTGCTGATGAGCACGGCGTCCATTTCGGACGGCTGGCAACCGGCGTCTTTCAACGCGCGTTGAGCAGCTTCAAGCGCGAGCGCAGGGGCGTGGCGGGTGAAGCGGGCTTGAAGAATGTCCGGCGTGGATTCAAAAATTTCGGAAATATTTTCCAGCGCAAGATGGCGCGCGGCGATGCCGTTGTCGCCACAGAGAACTTTTTTGAGGATGGCGCGCGAGCGCAGCGTGAGCTGCCGAAATTGTGGCGTGGTCTGGACGGCGTCCCAGCCTGCACGCTGTTCGTAACGCTGGGGCGGGGCGGCGACTCCAAGGCCGATAAAAAACATGGCGGACTTTAGCGTGAATTGCGCTGCTGCGCCACTGGATTGAAAGAAAGGTTGGGATTATGCACCTGACAAACTATGGCTCAAAGCGTCCGCAGATTTAGCAGACGAACGCAGATTAAATTCATTTATCTGTGAAAATCTGCGCCGTCTGCGGATGAAAACCCGGATTGTTTGTGAAGTGCATAATCCCAAGAAAGATAGCGTCCTCAATTCAAAAGGCTGGCGGGGCGAGCGTCCGTGCGAGCCGGGTGTGCCTTTGGGTTTAAGCGGCTCGCGGG
>JANOBC010000161.1:0-9740 GCA_031411455.1 Limisphaerales bacterium | reverse complement strand
GTCCCCGCGAGCCGCTTGGTCTGGCGACGCCCGGCTCGCGGGGACGCTCGCCCCACCAAGAAAAATTCCGTCGCGCTTTCACGCTGGTTGAAATCATGGTGGCCATCGCCATCTTCATGATGGTATTGGCGGCGATTTACTCGACGTGGGCGCTCGTCACGCGTGCCACGATTGTTGGGCAGTCCGCCGCTGCGCAGGCGCAGCGCGAACGCGTGGCGCTCCGCACCATTGAGGATGCGCTGATGTGCTGCCAGTCGTTTCAGGCCTCGCAGCAGTATTACAGTTTCATTCTCCAGAACGGCAACGCGCCCGTGTTCAGCTTTGCCGCGCGGTTGCCGGAAATTTTTCCGCGCAACGGCAAGTTCGGCGATTTCAACCTGCGCCGGCTGACGTTCTCGCTGGAGAGCGATGGCGAGTTCGGCGGTGGACAAAATCTGGTCCTGCGGCAGAACCCAATCCTGATGGACATGGACGAGGATGAGCAAAAAACTCCGCTCATCCTCGCGCGCAACGTGAAGACGTTCGCCGTGGAATGTTGGGACACGAACCAGTTTGAGTGGGTGACGGAATGGGAGAATACCAATTCCATCCCGCCGATGATCCGCGTGGGTTTGGTGATGGGCGGCAACACGGAGAAAGGAAAGGATGCGCCGGAAATTTCCATCGTCCGCGCTTTCTCCATGCCGTCGGGCATGATGCCGGCGGTCGTGCAGCATGGCACGGTGGGCGGGCCGGGTGGGCCAGGAGCGCCGGGCGGCGGTGGGCTGCCGCCAATTCAACCGCCGGGACAAAGGCCGCCGAGACGTTGATGCGATGAACATTTCCCTCCGCAAAAAAAATCGCGGCATCGCCGTCATCGTCGCCCTCGTGGCGGTCACGGTGCTGACGATTCTCGCGGGCGCGTTCGCCTACTCGATGAAGATTGAGACGCGCCTCGCCGCCAATTCCAACAACGACGAGCAGATGCTCTGGCTCGGTCGCGCGGGCGTGGAACTTGCGCGCTACGTCGTCGCGCTGGAGAATAATCTGCCTTACAATTCGCTGAATCAGATTTGGGCGGGCGGCCCCGGCGAAGGCGCGGAGACGAACAGTGCGTTATATGGCCTCAAGCTGGATAATTATCCCATCGGTGAAAATTCTGTTTCGGTTAAGATCATTGACCTCGAACGCAAGGTGAACGTGAACACCGCGCAGCAACAGCCATTGCTCATTCAGCAAGTGCTCACCGTCATGGGCGCGGATGCGGGCGATCTTTCGGCGGTGTCGGATGCCATTCAGGACTGGATTGATCCGGACGATGCGACGAAACCGGCGGGGGCGGAGAGCGATTTTTATCAGGGCATGAACCCGCCATATTATTCCAAAAACGCGCCGATTGATGACCTGGCGGAACTGATGCTCATCAAAGGCGTGACGCGCGCAATGTTCAAGGGCGGCGCGGTGACGAACACCACCGGAGCGAAGTTTCAACGTCACAAAATGGGCTTCGCCCACGCGTTCAGCGAAGAGCCAAGCTACGCGTTTGGTTTGCAGGATGTCTTCACGCCATTCGGTTCAGGAAAAATAAACATCAACACCGCCGACGCGAATGTCTTGCAGCTCATCCCCGGCGTGGACACGACCACAGCGGCGGACATCATCAAATGGCGCGCCGGCCCCGACGGCGCGGAAGGCACGGAAGACGACACGCCGTTTCAAAATCCCGGCCAGCTTCAGGCCGCTGGCATTCCCGGTCAAATCGTGCAGCAGATGGGTCAATACATTGCTACCAAAAGCACCACGTTTGAAGTCCACGTCACCGCGCACATCGGCGAATTGAACCGCGAATTTGTGGCCGTCCTCTGGCGCGGCGGGCCGAGCGTGCAGACGGTGGAGTTTTATTGGAAGTGAAGGCTAGCGGGGCAAGTGTTGCAATTCGATGCCCGCGAGGATGAACGGTCCGACGCCTTTCAAATCGTTGTCCACGATTGGCTCGCCGATGTAATACTCAAAGCTACCATCGCGCATCTTGCCATTGCTTGGTGAACCTCCAAGGCCCGCTACGGAACAGCATTTCGTGAGCGACCATTGCCCGCCGCCATCGTCGTGCATGAGATTTATGATGATGCCGGCATAGCCTTTTTCAATCGCCGGAATCAAATCGCGCGACAGGTAGCCGTGGTTGACGCCCTTCGCCAGCGCATAGACGAACATCGCGGACGCGGTGGCTTCCTCGTAATTTCCTTTGCGGTTCGCCGCGTCCATCACCTGCCACCAGAGGCCGGTCTTGGGGTTCTGATATTTCAAGACGCCCACGGAAAGTTTTTGCAACGTGGCGATAATCTGCGGACGTGCCGGATGATTCGTCGGAAAATAATCCAGCGTGTCCACCAGCGCCATCGCATACCAGCCCATCGCGCGACCCCAGAAATTAGAGGAGCAACTGGTGGAAAGATTCACCCACGACTGCGTTCGCATCGCGTCCCAGCCGTGATAATTCAAACCTGTTTTCGCATCGTAAGTGTGTTCGTCAATCAGCCGGATTTGCTTCGCAACGTCATCGTAAGCGGGTTCCGGCTTCATCAGGTAATGCGCCATCGCCGTGTAGAACGGTTCGGCCATGTAGATTCCGTCCAGCCACATCTGGTTCGTGTATCTCTGCTTGTGCCAGAAGCCCCCGTCGAAAGTGCGCGGCTGGTCGTTGAGTTGTTTCACCAGATTAACGCAGGCGTAAAAATATCGCTGCTGGTCAGGGGGGTTGGTCGAGGTCAACCAAAGCGCGAGCGCGGTCTTGCCGGGATTCAGCGCGTCGAGTTGGTATTCATCAACCTTGTAACCTTGAATCGTTCCGTCGGCAGAGATAAGTGAACCGACCGCTTGCTCAGAAAATTTCAGATAGCGCGGGTCCGGCGCCTGCTCGTTCAATTTCAGCAACGACAGCGAGAACAATCCGACCGTGTAATCCCATTTGGGCGTGAATTGGTGACGGGCAATTTGCGAAGACGCCAGCCGCTGCGACCATTCGAGCGGTGACGCGCCGGAATATTTTTTTGCGACTTCGCCGTGCGTTGCACAAGCGAGGGGCAACAGTGCAAGGACAGCCAGAAAAAGGCAGGCGGGCGTAAGAGTTATTTTCATGCTTCACGCCAAGTTCACCAAGACCGCGAAGGATTCAAAGCTTTTTCGGGTGAACTCCACTTTTGAAAATGGGAACTCTGGTGGTGACGGGAAGCGGCGGGCAGGATTTGCCAACCGCTGAAAATTCCGCGAGGTTTGGAGTGCGGCGTCCACTGCCGCTTTGGCATCGGCAGACACGCGGTGGAAAAGCGGCAGAAGACTGCCGCACTCCACGACGCTGCCGCGCCATTTCGACTCCGCCAGACACACAGCCAACCGCAGAATTTTTGAACGCCCTACGGCAACTCCCGCACCCGCACACTTCGCAACTCCATCCGCTTGTCCTCGGCCTGAATACCGATGAATCCGCTCGCAGCATCAAAATCGCGCGTCCACAGTTTCTGCCCGTTCAGCCAGAGCGTCGCGTTCGTGCCGCGCGCCTCAATGGTGAACGTCGCCCATTCGCCAGCGGGCACAATCGGCGGTTTGGGCGAAAATTTTATGTCCTTGTTCTGGAGCCACGCGCCGATGTCAGCCTGCTTGAGGTTCACCTGCCAGCCGTTCGTCGGCATTGGTTTGCCTTCGAGTTCGGCGCGGAGAAAAAAGCCGCTATTGTAATTCGTCTCCAGCCCGCGCCACTCCACCTCCAGCACAAAGTTGGTGAACGCACGTTCCGTCCGCAGCCAGCCCATGCCGCCCTCGATTTGAATCGCGCCGTTGGTCACGGAAAATTTTGCGTTATTCATCACCACCCAGCCGTCAAGGTTCGTGCCGTTGAAGAGCGGCGTCCATTTCTCCGCCGGAGCATCGGCAAAGGTTTTGCCAACGATGAGGGCGGCGATGACGACGGCCAGCTTGATTTTTAATTTCATAAATTAAAACACCGCTTACACATCGGTCGTAAATGAAACTTTAAATTCCGCAACTTGTTCGATGAGGCGACCATGAGCGCCCTCATGCACCTTGCTCGGCTGCCGCATGAAGGCAAATGAGTCATCAAGCTCCTGTTGGGATTTATAATCCACGATGGCTTGGAAACGCGGCAATCCCTGAAAACTCGCCGGATTGGTAACGTGCAAAATACGATAGCCACAAATCTTATTTTCGGATTTTAGCGCCTCGAAAAATTCGCGAGCCAAGCCGACGACTTGAAGGTCGGCTACTTCTGGTTTGGGCGTGAAAAATATATGATATGAAATCATTGTGGTAGCAGCTCAACTTTGGGCAGTCATTTCAAATCTGCCGGCTTCACCGCGTCCATGTCGTCGAATATCTGGTTCTCGCCGGCCATGCCCCAAATGAATTTGTAATTCCCCGTGCCGCAGCCGAAGTGCATGGACCAGTTCGGCGAGAGCGCCACTTCATCGTTGTGCATGAACAAGTGTCGCGTTTCTTGTGGCTCGCCAAAAAAGTGCGAGAGAATTTTATCGCCGAGATCGAAGTAGAAATAAATCTCCGTGCGCCGCCAGTGCGTATGCGACGGATAAGAGTTCCAGACATTGCCCGGCTCCAGCGCGGTCAAACCCATCACCAGCTGGCAGCTTTGGATTCCGCCCTGATGGATGAATTTATAGATCGTCCGCTTATTCGCCGTTTCGGCTGCGCCGAGATTCACCGGCGCGGCCTCGGTGGATTTCATCATCCGCATCGGATGCGCGGCGTGGGCGGGGCAGGAGAGAAAATAAAACTTCGCCGGGTTCTTCGCATCATCGCTGGTGAAGGAAACGGACTTGGTTCCCATTGGCAAATAAACGCAGTCGAGTTTTTCTAGCGCGAAAGAATTTCCATCTGCAACCACTTTGCCTGTGCCGCCGACGTTGATCGCGCCGAGTTCGCGGCGTTCGAGGAAAAAGGCGCGGCCTGTTTCCTTGTGGTTCGGTAATTCAATCGCCTTGTCCGTCGGCATCGCGCCGCCAACGACAAGACGGTCGAGGTCGGTGAATGTGGCGTTAAGCTGGCCGGGCGTGAAGAGGCTGGCGATGTGAAAGGTGTCGCGCAGTTCCTGCGTTGACATCCCGATGAGGTCTGACGGACGCGGCGTGCGGCGGATGGAATCTTGAATCATGCGCGCAGCTTGGCAAAAACTGAAACGTCGGACAAGGCTTTGGTCAATCTCCCAAGCAAGTTCCCACGCGCCGCGCGGTTTCAATCCACTGATGCTTGGCCGGAACCGCCTTGCGTTTGCCCGCGACTTTTTCCAGCGGCACGGCTTCCGTGCCATCGCCGCGCGCCGCGACCATTACGCCAAAGACCCCTTCGTGAATGAGGTCCGCCGCCGCGCTGCCGAGCCGCGTGGCGAGCAAACGATCCGCTGCCGACGGCGTGCCGCCGCGCTGAACGTAGCCGAGAATGGTCAGGCGCGATTCGAGATGCGTGAGGTGCTCGAGTTGTTGCGCGAGGCGCTGCGTGTTGCCGATGTGTTTGGTTTCGAGGCTGGCGAGTTCCACTCTCGCGGCGTGCTTTTCTTTTTGATTGTGCGCTTTGGCCTTGCGCGTTTCGGCGGCGTTGAACGCGCGGGCGTCCTCGATGCTCATCGCGCCTTCGGCCACGGCGACGATGCTGAAATTCGTTCCGTTCTTGCTGCGTTGGCGGATGGCGGCGGCAATTTTATTTACGTCGTAAGGAATTTCAGGAATGAGAATCACGTCCGCCCCGCCCGCAATACCCGCGCCGAGCGTGAGCCAGCCCGCGCGATGCCCCATGATTTCCGCGACAATGATGCGGTGATGGCTGTGCGCGGTGCTGTGCAAACGGTCAATCGTCTCCGTCGCAATGTCCATCGCCGTCGCAAAACCAAACGTGGCATCGGTCATCGCCACGTCGTTGTCAATCGTCTTGGGCAGCGTGATGACATTGAGGCCGGCTTCGTGCAAGCGCAGTGCGTTCTTCTGCGTGCCACCGCCGCCGAGACAGACGAGGCAATCGAGTCCCCATTTTTTGTAATTCGCGACGATGGTCTCGGTCATGTTGTGCATACGACCATCAATGACCATGCGGTGCGGTTTGTCGCGGCTCGTGCCGAGAATCGTGCCGCCGACCGTGAGAATGCCTGCGAGCGTGGAGCGATCCAGCTTGAGTCGGCTGTTGGTCACGAGGCCGCGAAAGCCATCGCGAAAGCCGATGATTTCCATGCCGTAGAAGTTAAGCGCGGTCTTGCCGACGCCCCGGATGGCGGCGTTGAGTCCGGGGCTGTCACCGCCAGCCGTGAGGATGCCGATACGTTTGATTTTGGGAGTCTTGGAAGATTTTGCCATGCCGGAACTGATTTGAAACCGGCCTCTAAAAATTGTCGAGCAGAAGTTTGGAAATTTTTACGAGCGACGGTGAAAAAAAATTCCCCACGCGCAAATTCCCAATGCCGCAAATGAAATTACAACGCCGAATTCAAACGCCGCGTCGCGATAAAACAAATGGACGCGATGCTTGCCTGCCGGAACTTGCACGGCTTGAAAGGCGACGTTGGCGCGGAGTAGCGTCGCGGGCTGGCCGTCAATCTCCGCGCGCCAGTTGTGATAATAAGTTTGCGCCACGACGACGAGCGATGGTTCAGCGGAGTCCACCTCGGCGTCCACTGTGCGGTTGCTAAATTTTGAATTGAGAACCTTGGCCGTCGTCTCGTTGGAAACGGTGACGAGCGATTTCATTTCCGGCGTCAAAAAAAGGATTTTGCCGCCGTGGAAATCATTGCGCCCAAAAGTCCAGAGCGTGTTCGTGTCGTCAAGGAAGACGGGTTTTTGTCCGGCGGTGACGAGCGGAAGAAAATTTTGACGTGGCTCCCATTCCAGTAATTTTCCGGGCACGGTGGTTTGCGAGACGCCCATGAAGTCTTCCAGCGCCGACCAGTTGCCATTCGTCACGCTGTAAATCAGCGACAGCATCCAGTCAAATTCGCGCGGAGCCAGCGAGGAGAATCCATCCACCTTCGGCACGGCGTCGAGCAGGTTGGCGTTCGCGCAATAGCCGATGCGTTTCGCGAGAAAATTATTTTTTGAGTCGCTCGATCCGAAGCGCGTGAGTTCCAGCGCGGCGGTGGGAGAAAGCATCACGCGCGAGCCGCCGAGTTCCGGTTGCGGTTGCATGGCGAGCTTGGTGCGGGCGAGGTTCAATTCAAAAACACTTGGCGCTACCGTCGGGTTTTGCTTCGGCGCGTGCGTGAACACGTCCAGCCACGCGATGAGGATGAGTCCAAGGCCCAAGGTCTGAAGTCCAAAGTTGGTTTTCTGGCGGCTCATCAGCCAAAGCATTACGCCAATCGCAATCAGAAATCCGGCGCGGAAAATTCCGTTCAGCAAGGTGGCGTGAGTTTCCGCATCTGGCTTCATCGCTATTGATGCGAGGTAAGTCACGGTGAAAATTGCCAGCAGCAAGAAGACGCCAATTGGTAAAAGTTTTTTCTGATCCTGTTGCAATCTAGCCAGCGCAAACGCTGCGAGCAATGGCGCCACGAAAATTACGACCATGACGAATTTGATCGGGTAGGTGATGAAACTTAATTGCGGAATCATTTTTCTCACTAGCGGATAGAACGGGGTGTTCTCGCCGAGCGCGCAGAGCAGGGCGATGGTGGCGAGCAGTCCGAGAAGTTTTATTTTTGATTTGGGCTCGACGGAGTCTCGCCCCACCAGAAAAGCCAGCAGCGCGAGCCACAATGTTCCGAGGCCAAGGTAGTAAGATGAAGTCCAATACTGGCCGTGTTGAAAAAAAATTCCCTCCATCGCCGTGGTGCCGAACGCCATCGGCACGAGAAAGTTCGCCAGGCCAGACGCCGGCATGGACCAGCGCAGGTCGGTGTAGCCGGACTCGCGCTGCGCGTGGGCGACGAGATCGAGGAACGGCAGGAGTTGCGCCGCGCTCAAGGCGAACACGAGCGCGACGACGAGCGGAAACCGCCAGAACATTTTTGCGCGGGAGTTTTCAGCGCCGATGAATTGTTGCAACCACAGCGCCGACGCGATGATCCACGTCAGCAAAATGGTTTCCGGCCCGCCCGCGAGCATCTGCAATGCGCCGACGATAGCGGCGAGAAAAATCTTTCGCGCGCCTTCGCGCCACGCGGCTTCGACGGCTAGAATCACCCACGGCAGCCAGCTGAACGTCGCGATGTGGCTCGGCCACATGAGCAGGTTGAACGTGAAGCCATTGAAGGCAAACGCCACGCCGGCGAACGCGGCGGCGAAATCATTTCCGCTCCAGCGCCGCGCGAGAAAATACATCCCGATGCCCGCCCACCACAGATGCGCGAGGCTGAAGAAGCTCAACGACCATTCGAGCGGCAGCGTGAGATAAATCAGCGATGGCGGATAGAGCGGCATCGTGTTCCATTGCGCGAGGAATGGCACGCCGCAGTTGTTGTAGGGATTCCACAGCGGCAGTTCGCCGTGCTGAAAACATTGCTGCTGAAAGTGCGCGAGCGGGTAGGCGAAGAAGCCGAAGTCGCGCGCGACAAAACTTTCCAGACCGAGAATGACTTGCGGGAACGTGGCGAACACGAGCAGCGCGAGGAGGATTCCAAAGCGCACGGGCGTGAATAATTTTGCGGCGAAGTTGTCGCTGCCGTTCGGTTGCACGCGCAGATTAAAGCAGAGCGGCGAAGGGAAAGGCAAGGAGCGCTGACTGCTCCGAAGGCGAATTGACGCTTTCGCTCCGAGGTCTTACGCTATCGCAAGATTTATGAGCCAATTGCAAGAGTCACTCGTTGAACTGATCCGCCGCACGTCGGCTGAAATCCCTGATGACGTTCACCGCGCCATTCTCACGTCGCTGGAAAATGAAAAAAAAAATTCCCTCGCAGCGAACGCGATGAAGATCATTGACCAGAACATCGCCATCGCAAAAAACAAATCGCAGCCCATCTGTCAGGACACCGGGAGCATTTTGTTTTATGTGGATGTGCCGGTGGGCTACGACCAGATCACGTTCGCCGAAACCGCGCGCGAAGCGGTGACGCTTGCGACCAAGAAAGGTTTTCTCCGGCAGAACTCCGTGGATTCGCTCACCGGCAAGAACGACGGCACGAACGTCGGGCCGGGCGCGCCCGCGTTTCATTTTCACCAGCACCGCTCGGCGGAAATTTCCGTGAAACTCGTGCTCAAAGGCGGTGGCTGCGAAAACGTCGGCGCGCAATACTCGCTGCCGGACGACGGCTTGCACGCGAACCGCGATCTCGACGGCTGCCGCAAGGCGATTCTCGACGCGGTGCTGCAGGCGCAGGGCAAGGGCTGCGGTCCGGGCGTGCTCGGCGTGTGCATCGGCGGCGACCGCGCGACGGGCTACGAAATAAGCAAGACGCAGTTTCTCCGCCTGCTTGACGACCGCAATCCCGAACCGAAGCTCGACGCGCTGGAGCAGGACATTTTGAAAACGGCGAACGAACTCGGCATCGGCCCGATGGGATTTGGCGGCAAGACGACGTTGCTGGGCGTGAAAATCTGCGTGGCGAACCGCGTGCCGGCGTCGTATTTCGTGAGCATCAGCTACATGTGCTGGGCGTATCGCCGTCAGGGCGTGACGCTGGATGCGGAAGGGAAGATTGGGAAGTGGTTGTATTGAGAGAAGTGCTTTTGAGCGCCATGAGAATTCTAATCGCATTTGATATTGCTGTTCCTTTCTTTTTGGCTGTCACGATGGTTGCTGGTGAAAAATGG
>JANOBC010000160.1:0-3996 GCA_031411455.1 Limisphaerales bacterium | reverse complement strand
GCCAGAATTCCCTCGCTGCTGAATCCGAAACCTTCAACCTTCAACCTTCAACCTTCAACCACCGGCATTGAATGGCTTCATCTCGGCTACGTCGTCATCCTCCTTTCGCTCATCGCCCGCTGGATCTATCTCCGCAGCGGCATCCTTAATTTGAGCGGCGACGAGGCGTATCAATGGACGTGGTCCAAGCACCTCGCTCTTTCTTATTACAGCAAACCCTTCGGCATCGCGCTGTTCCAGAAATTCGGCACATTCATCGGCGGTGACACAGAATTTGGCGTGCGCTTTTGCTCGCCGCTGCTCGCGGCGGTGATGAGCTTGCTGCTGCTGCGTTTTCTCGCGCGCGAAACTACGCCGCGCACCGCGTTCTTCATGCTGCTCGTTACGCTCGCTTCGCCGCTGCTGTGCGTTGGCTCGGTGCTGATGACGATTGACCCGCCGCTCGTGCTCTGCTGGATGTGGGCCACCGTCGCCGGCTGGCGCGCGGTGCAAGCGAACAGCACCACGCGCGACTGGCTCATCGTCGGCCTCGCCATCGGCCTCGGCTTCCTCTGCAAATACACTGCCGCGCTGCAACTTGTCTGCTGGATTATTTTCTTCGCACTCCTGCCCGCCGCGCGAACTCATCTGAAAAAATCCGGCCCGTGGCTCGCGCTCGGCGTCTTCGCGCTTTGCACGCTGCCCGTTCTCATTTGGAATTCCCAGCACGGCTGGATCACCGTCAGTCACGTCGCCGGCAACGCCCAACTTGACCGACATTGGGAACCGACCTTGAAATACTTCGGCGAATTCATCGGCGCAGAATTCGGTCTGCTCAATCCCATCTTCCTCTTTGCCGCACTCTGGGCGAGCGTCGCGTTCTGGAAACGTCGCGCGGAAAAACCGCTCTGGCTTTTCCTCGCGTGCATGGGCGCGCCGCTGTTTTACGGCTACTGGCTTTACAGCCTGCACTCGCGCGTGCAGCCGAACTGGCCCGCCGCCGCCATCCCGCCGCTGTTCTGCCTCGGCGCGCTTTTCTGGCACGAACGCCCGCGCGTTGCCAAAATAATTCTCCTCGCTGGTCTGCTCATCGGCATTCCTGCCGTTGCGGTCATGCACAGCACCAGCCTGACGAAAGTTTTTTTCGGCGCGAAATTGCCCGGCGATGTTGACCCCGCTCATCGCTCTTTCGGCTGGCGCGAGACCGCGCTCGCGGTCGAATCGGAGCGGCAGCAGTTTGACACCAATGCCTTCATCCTCGCCGACGACTACGGCACGACTGGGTTGTATTCGTTTTACTCGCCCACTGCCCGCGCCGCCGTCGGTTCGCCCACGCCGCTCGTCTATTGCAGCCTCAACGGCAAACCGTCCAACCAGTTTTATTTTTGGGATGAATACGATTACCGCGCACATCGTCGCGGTGGCAACGCCATCTACGTCAGCCAACTCGACTACCAAAAGCTGGAGCACGGCTGGATTTGGAAATGGCTCAAGCACGAGCCGCTCAACTACCGGGAAATTTCATCGCCCAATCCCGCGCCGAAATTTCTGACGGAACAATTCACCAGCGTCACCAACCTTGGCCTCCGCGAAATTAAGATTGATGACGGACGCATCTTTCACCGCGTCCAAATCTTCGGTTGCTACGGGTTGAAATGATTTGAACCACGAAATACACCAAACACACGAAATGAAAACGGAGCGCGGACAGCCTTGTCCGCGAGTCCCAGCGAAACAGAACACGCGAACAAGGCTGTCCGCGCTCCGAATGAATGTCGCAACCGCCCCGCAATTTTTTGTGTCCCTTTCATGTGTTTAGTGTATTTCGTGGTTAAAAATGTCTTCGCCCCAAGAAATCTTCCTGCCCGTGCGCGACTACGACCTCGCCGCCACATTGGATTCCGGTCAGGTTTTTCGCTGGCAGCGGGACGGTGATGCGTGGGCTGGCGTGCTGGGAAAACAGTCTCTCCGTCTCACCCAAACCGAAAAAGGCATCCACGCCCAAGCCGCCGCACCCGTGACTGACTGGAATTTTCTCCGCGAATTTTTGCAGAGCGACGTAAATCTCGCCGCCATCCTGAAAACATTTCCTGATGACGAACCTATGCGCGCCGCCATCGCCGCGTGTCCCGGACTGCGGCTGCTGCGGCAAGATCCGTGGGAATGTCTCGCGTCCTTCATCCTGTCCTCCACGAAACAGATTGTCCAAATCCGCCAGATTGTTGCGCTGCTGTGCGAACGGTTTGGCGAACCGTGTAGCGGCGTCTCGGCAGAGCGCCGCCGAATTGATGATGGCGGCTTTCTGCCGAAAGCCGCTACGCCGATAAATCTTTTCTCCTTCCCCACCCCACAGCGTCTCGCCGCCTGCACGGAAAAAGAGTTGCGCGATTGCAAGATGGGTTTCCGCGCACCCAGCCTGCTCGCCGCCGCGCGACGGATTGCCGACGGCAGTTTTGATCTGGAACGCATCCGCACGCTCGACTACGCCGCCGCCCGCGCTGAGTTGATGACGCTGCGCGGCGTGGGCGGGAAGATCGCCGACTGCGTGTTGCTGTTCGGCTACGGCTTTGACTCCGCGTTTCCGGTGGATGTGTGGATTGAACGCGCCTTGCAGGAACTTTATTTCCCCCGCCGCCGCGCGAGCGAGCAGCGGCTCCGCAAATTTGCCGCCACACATTTCGGCCCGCACGCCGGCTACGCGCAGCAGTATCTGTTTCATTACATGCGGACAAAATTGAAATAGCTTTTGCTTGATAAAAAATTGCCAGTCAACTTTCATAAGCCCTGATGAAAGCTGTAGTTGCAAAAATCAATCAGCGCTTGCGCTTTGTATGACTGACAACACGAAAGAAATACTCCTTCTCAAGGTTGCCCCTTTTGCTGCAGTTCTCATCATTCTTTTACTGAAGGACAAAATTTCTGATGCGCTGTGGAGACGGCGCAATCCACCCGAAAAGCTGGCGGCTGAACGTCGCGCTCGGTTACTCCAGAAAGACTGGAGTTTTTACGAAAATCATCTTGAGCGTCCTGCACCATCGGCTTTGCGCGATTTATATCGTGATATGGCATTGGTTACTGCTACGGGTTTCCATTGGGGCAAGAGGGAAGGAATCAATTCTTTCGAGCCATTGAACAAGGATCATTTATTCAATACTCGGAGTGAAATTGGTTATGATATTGTCCCCTTTGCGACGAGCGGTTGTGGCGACCCTATTTATCTGCGACCAGGTGCTAATGAATCTGACACGGTTTACATCCAATATCACGATGATCCCGAATACGTTGAAGTTTTTGCGGAGTCAGTTGTTGTCCTAATTGAGAGATTGCGAAATGAAAAGCGGGGCGCCTAATGATGTAGAGACATTGTAAATTTCCTTCGCGACCTTCGCGCGACGCAAAATGAAAATTGAAACCATCCTGACGCCGGCGGAATTGCCCGCGCTCGCCCAACGCGATTTGCGCGCGACCGCGTGCGTTGTGTTCGACGTGTTGCGCGCGACGAGCACGTTCGTCACCGCGTTGCACAACGGCGCGGCGGCCATCATCCCTGTCAGTGAAATTTCCGAGGCGGTAGCCTTCAAGAAAGCGGAAAGCGGAAAGCGGAAAGCGGAAACCATTTTGCTTGGCGGCGAGCGCGACGGGGTTCGCATTTCTGCAAATGGAATTGATTTCGACCTCGGCAATTCCCCGCGCGAGTTCACGCCGGAACGCGTGCGCGGCAAGACCATCATCAGCACGACGACGAATGGAACCCGCGCCTTGCGAGCCTGTGCGGGAGCGCACGTAATGGCGTCGTCATTTCTGAATCTCGCGGCGACGGCGGAGTTTTTGCGGCGGAAAAATTTTGCGACGGTCTTGCTCGTCTGCGCGGGCACGGGTGAAGGCGTGGCGTTGGAGGATGTGCTGGCGGCGGGGGCGTTAGTGGAATTACTGACGGCTCGCGGGGACGCTCGCCCCACCTTGGATGATTCTTCGCAGATTGCGTGGGAAACTTTTCAGCGGATGAAAACGGATTTG
>JANOBC010000159.1:0-12192 GCA_031411455.1 Limisphaerales bacterium | reverse complement strand
GCCGGAAAGCCCGCCGGGATTGCGCGTGAACTGCACGGCGGAAGCATCGGCGAGAAATTCGCGCTGGCGGCTGACGGCGGCTTGAATCAAGCGGCCAAATAAAAGTCCGAGCGAACCGATAACCAGCAGAAAAATGCCGATGATGGGCAAAGGATTTTTGTCGCGACTGCTGCCGCGAGCCTGCAAAAGAATTCTTCCAATCGTGGCGATGCAGAAAATTCCGAACAGAATCCCGATGAGCCGGAGATTCAGCTTCATGTCGCCGTTGAGAATGTGGCTGAACTCGTGACCGATGACGCCTTGCAATTCATCGCGCGACAGTTTCGTCATGCAACTGTGCGTGACCGCCACGGCGGCATCGCTCGTCGAGTGGCCGGCGGCGAAGGCGTTAATGCCTTCCTCATTTTCCAAAACGTAAACCTGCGGCATCGGCACGCCGGAAGCGATGGACATTTCCTCAACGACGTTGAGCAGCTTGCGTTCGTCTGGCTGGTTGGAATTGGGATTGAGCAGACGACCACCGAGCGATTCTGCGACCGCACTGCCACCAGCGGACAAGGCCATCGTCTTCCACGCGCTGCCGCAAAAAATTACGACGAGCGTGCCGAGCGTGACCATCGCAAACAATCCCGGCTGCCACAAAACAACCGCTGACTGCGCGGCGTAATGATGATGCGACTGCTTGAGGCCGACGTAGAACGTGACGAAGACCGCGAGGCCGTAGATCATCACGATCATCGAGATGACGGCGAGCGCGAAATAGACGACGAGCCATTTCGTCTTGCGCCGGGCGTGGTCTTGTTGCGCGAAAAAGTCCATTGGGATTTATGATTTCAAATTTATAAACGAAACCACGGCGGCGTTTTGTGTCAGTGATGTGTTAGGCCAGGTCGTCATACAAATTAGGATGACTTGTGAAAAAAACCTGTGCAAAGCGCATAAGCTGTCCAAGCACAAAACAAAATCATCAAACTATAAGTAACAAAAGCAAACCAATACAAAACTGGACTTTTTTTGCGCTCAAACCAATAAGTCTTGCCCTGAAAATATTTCCCAGAAAAGCCGAATGGAATGCGACTCTTCGTCAATGCTCGGTAAAGTATCCAAACATACAAAGACACAAGAGCGATAAAAAATGCGACACCAAAAGCCGTTCCAAAATCAAAACCTCCATCTTCATTTCTTAAAATGGCGGCAATCATAGCAGAGGCCTCCTAATATCTAAACAAGGCCATTGTTTGCAGCCCATCCCGACTCACGAGAACGAAACCTTCGGCGCGACCTTTTCTTCCGGCTTATCAATGACGAACAATTCCGCCGCCGCGAAGTTGAACATCCCGGCGATGAGGTTGCTCGGAAACACTTCGCGGTCGGTGTTGTAGCCCATCACGGAATCGTTGTAGGCCTGACGCGCGAAGGAGATTTTATTTTCCGTCGAGGTCAGTTCCTCGGTGAGCTGCATCATGTTCTGGTTGGCCTTGAGATCGGGGTATTGTTCGCTCACGACCATCAAGCGGCTCAACGCACCGCCCAAACCGGCTTCGGCAGAGGCGAGATTTTTCATTGCGCTGGCATCGCCGGGATTGCTCGCAGCGCCTTTGGAGGCGGCGTAGGCGATGTTGCGCGCCTCGGTGACAGCGATGAGCGTGCCGCTCTCGTGCTTCATGTAGCCCTTGGCGGTCTCGACGAGGTTCGGGATGAGGTCGTAACGGCGCTTGAGCTGCACGTCAATCTGCGCGTAGGCGTTCTTGTAGCGGTTGCGGAGCGTGACGAGCTTGTTGTAGATGCCAATCACGGCCATCGCCACGATGATGGCGAGCACCAACAAGCCAACCAAAACAACCAACGCAATAATTCCAGCAGTCATAATTTAATTCCTTTCGTTAAGTTCGCTGACAGTTTCTCCGAACTGCGCCGCCGGGCAATGATAATTTGCCGCGAAAAGTGGAACTCCTGACCGAAGGGCGACAGTGGTAGCGGTTTTCGCGCTGCGAAAACCCTGTCGCCGAGCGCAGCGTCAGGTGACGGCGAGTTGGATGTGACGATGCCAGTTATGACCGCGCCGCCAATGCCAGCTCCGCGGGCAAAGTTTGTCGCAGCGCGACCAACCCCACCATCGTTGGCAGTCAGTTGGTGAACGGTGCAATCTAAAATGTTTATGCCTTTGTTTGACCTGCTCATTAGCTCTGGCAAAATCGTCTCATAAAACTTTTCAACACTATGCCAAGAACCGTCACTCTCTTCACCGGCCAATGGGCCGATCTCTCACTCGCGCAACTTTTGCCGCTCGTCAAAAAAATGGGCTACGACGGCGTGGAACTCGCCTGCTGGGGCGACCATTTTGAAACCGACCGCGCGCTCGCCGAACCTGACTACTGCAAAATGAAATGGGCGCTGCTTAAGAAGCACGGCCTCACCTGCCACGCGATTTCCTCGCATCTCGTCGGTCAAGCCGTGTGCGATCTGATTGACGAACGGCACCAGGCGATTTTGCCCGCTGACGTTTGGGGCGATGGTAAACCGGAAGGCGTCCGCCAGCGCGCCGCCGAGAAGATGAAAGCCACGGCGAAGGCGGCGCGCAAATTTTTTGATGCGAAACCCGGTGTGAAGAAAGGTGAAGTCGCCATTGTCAACGGCTTCACCGGCTCCAGCATCTGGCACGCGCTCTACGCGTTTCCGCCGACGAGCCAGGAATTTCTCGAACGCGGCTACAAAGATTTCGCCAAGCGCTGGACGCCCATCCTCGACGTGTTTGAAAAAGAGAACGTCAACTTCGCGCTCGAAGTGCATCCCACGGAAATCGCATTCGACATCGCCTCCGCCAAACGTGCGCTCGCTGCCGTGAAAAATCATCCGCGCTTCGGTTTCAATTATGACCCGTCGCACCTTGGCTATCAGGGCGTGGATTATGTGAAGTTCATCCGCGAATTTGGCGACCGCATTTTCCACGCGCACATGAAAGACGTTTGGTGGGGTCACGGCGACGGCACGGTGGGCGTGTTCGGTGGCCACACCGATTTCACGGACGCGCGGCGCTTCTGGGATTTCCGCTCGCTCGGCCACGGCGACATCAACTTTGAGGAGATCATCGTCGCGCTGAACGACGTCGGCTATCGCGGCCCGCTCTCGGTGGAATGGGAGGACGGCCGCATGGACCGCGTCCACGGCGCGACCGAAAGCTGCGCGTTTGTCCGCAAATTGGATTTCGCGCCGAACCAGGCGGCGTTTGACGCGGCTTTCTCGAAAAAGAAATAATGCCAACCAAATTTAAAAACTGGGTTGCAACTGCATACTTGTTAGCAGTTGTGATTCTTTTTTTGAACGCGTTTAGAGATGTCTGCAAAAGGGGTTGCATCACCCGCGCCCGCCGCAGCCACGCGAACGCTTCAACCTCTTCAAGGTTGGAAAATTTCCGATTCATTACCCATCGTAGTCCCGCGCCTGCGGGACAACGCTGGGCTGAATGATTTAATCCCTTCGGGATTGTCGGCGGGATGCGGAATCCCTTCGGGATATCCGGAACTCACGAAGTCCGGCGGGACGTGGCGGGGGCGGCCTTCGGTTTTTCTTTTTTCGGTTTCTTGATTTCTTTTTTCTGACTGCGATTGCCTTTGGCCATATTGATTCCTTGGTTAATGTTCAACCGTAGCTACACAGATTATAGTTGGTTTTACAAACGCAAACTTCGTTGCGTCCTGATCGGCGGCGGACAGGACATCTTCAACGACGCGGTTTCTGGTGCTTAATACCACAGGCAAAGACCCGCGCGCAGGCCATGGCTGATTTCGTTGTATTGCCGCAGGGTCTGGCCGTAGCCGCTGAAATATTCCACCTCGACGGTGGGGTTGAAACCAAAGTAGCGCGGCAGGTTGAAACGCAAATCCACTTCCACGCCGGGATGGCGTCCGTCTTCGCCGAGCCGCAATTTTCCCGCGAGCTGGGTTTTTTGCCACGGTTTAGCTTTGTTATCCCACGTCACGGCGGCGAGCAGATCCACGTAGCCGCGATATTCAGCTAGGTCCTGATTGTAGGTGCCTTTGGAAATATAATACCAACCACGCGGCTGGAACATCACTTGCAGGTTGGTGGTGATATTGTATCTGACCGTGGGTTGAAAATAGACGGTGTTGAGACTGCGTTCCGCCGGACCGCCGCGCCCGTTGGATTCGTGTTCGAAACCACCCTGCAAGTCCAGCTTGAGCGGAAATTTTTGCGGCAGCACGTCGCGATAATAGAGAAACCCGGACGGCTTGTAACTGGTGTCGAAGAAGGATGGGTCGGACGAAATCAAATCCCAGAAAGAAGTCTGCGTGTAGGCAAAATAAAGATGACTCAACGGATTCAAATTCTCCGAGTAATTGAAGAGCCGGTATTTCAAGCTCAACTGGAATTTGGCGGCGGGATAGTTGCCCAGCAAAAAATAAATCGGCTCGTAGCGGAACAGATGTTTGTCGTAGAAATCGCCGATGAGGGAACTCAGGGAGGCGTTGTCCAGCGGTGGCCCAGACGAGGCCGGCTCCGCCATGAACGGAGCGTCGGGGACGGCGGCGACGACGGGAATCGTGAATGCGCTGTAGTTGCTGACGTTGAGGCTGGCCTGTCCCTGCACGTTCGCGGGAACATCGAAATGATATTCCGCCTTGGCAAAAGCGCCGGGGGCGATCATCGCCGGGGAATTGCTGGCGCTCAAGGTGAGAACGGTTTCATTCGTCCGTAAGCCTGAAACCAATCGGCAAGGCAGGCTCGGCTCGAAGGTGTGGGCGATGGCCTGCGGGGAGTTGTTCATGCAATACAGCCAGAGACTGGCCGGCTTGCCCGCCGTCAACGGCTGCGCGGGCGGCACAAAAACACAAGTGGCCTCCTGTCCGAAGACCGGCGCCAGACTTAACAGGAGCGCGATGGAAAAATACGCCCAAGTCTTGCCGACCATCCGGCGTGGCACGCTTGCCCCATTAAAAACAAAGTTTGCGGCCAACCGGCCTGACGAAAGAAAATGAAATTGATTCATAGCTTTTAGGTTGCCCGCAATGCCGGCAAGCGTCCACCAAAAATCAATCGGCGGCGGAAATTAATTCCGGTTAAAAAACTTTGTCACATCATCCAGCACCGGGTCGAGCCAGCGATTCGGCGATGACAACGCCACGAGCATCCCCACATGGCCGCGATGCGCATAGGTGATCTGTTCCACCTGTCCCCCGGCCTGCTGGATGCGCGCGGTGAGACGCATGGTATTCTGCGGCGAGACGATCCAATCTTTCATGCCGTGCAGCAGGAGCATGGGCGGTTCCTGTCCGTCCACAAACGTCATCGGGCTGGGCTGCGGTTGCATGGTGGCGGCATTCGTCAGCGGGCCGAACACTTCCGGATCCCACTTGTTCGACGCGAAATCATAGACGCCGGACATCGCGGCGCTGGCGCAAAGGGCATTGCGGTCAAGGCCAACGGCTTTGAGATAATGCGCGTCCACCGTCAGCAACGCGGCCGTGTGGGAACCGGCGGAATGGCCCATCAGATAAATCCGTGCCCGGTCGCCGCCAAATTCCGCGATATGGTCATGCACCCAGCGGATGGCCGCCGCGCCGTCCTCGACGCACGCGGGAAATTTCACCTGCGGATACAACCGGTAATCCGGCACCACCGCGATGAATCCACGCGAAGTGAGCGCCTCGCCGACGAACCGGTAATCATGTTTGTTGCCGCAACGCCACGTCCCGCCGTAGAAAAAAATCACAACCTTCGTGTGCGGCGTGATTTTTTCGGGGCAATAGACATCCAGCTTTTGGCGCGGGTCAGTTCCGTAAGCGTGATTCAGCGAACGCGTGTAGTGATTTTGCCACACTGCGGAATTCATGACGACGGTGGCATTGACGAATTGCATGCCGGTGCAGCCCGTCAGCAAACTGATTCCCGCCAGCGCGGCGATGACAACAAATCGGCGCAAATAAATTTCCATCCATTCCATGCGTCAGAATAAAGGAAGCGTGGACGACGGGAAAATGAAATCCATTTTAGATATCAAGGTGGGGCGAGTGTCCTCGCGAGCTGCTTATACGCAAGGCACACGCGGCTGGCGAGGACGCTCGCCCCACCCGCCTTTGAAATTATGCACGGATTCAATTAAACATGGAGCTGTGTCGTTAAAACTCGCGGCTTGTTTCGGCGACGAAGTTTCCCTAGTTTGCCGCCGTTCCAAAAAACATCAGCCACAGATGCACACAGATGAAACACAGATTTCCAAATTAGCCTGAAGGCGACCGTATCCGGTTCCTTATCTGTGAACATCTGTGTTTATCTGTGGCAAAAATAAATTTATGAAACGCAAACTTCGTTACGGCATGGTCGGCGGCGGACAGAACGCCTTCATCGGCGCGGTTCACCGCTTGGCGGCGAATCTCGACGGACAGATTGAACTCGTTGCGGGCGCTTTTTCCTCGGACGCGAAAAATTCCCAGACTACGGGCGAGCAACTGTTCCTCAATCCCAAGCGCGTTTATGCCAGCTATGCTGACATGGCGCGCGGTGAAGCGACGTTGCCGGCGGATGAGCGGATTGATTTTGTTTCCATCGTCACGCCGAACTTTCTGCACGCGCCGGTTGCGACGGAGTTTCTGAAAAAAGGTTTTCACGTCGTCTGCGACAAGCCGATGACGCTGACCGTAAAGGAAGCGAAAGCCTTGCGCGATACTGTTCGCAAGTCGGGAAAAGTTTTTGCACTCACGCATAATTATACCGGCTATCCGATGGTGAAGGAGGCGCGCGAACTCGTCCGCAGCGGCAAGCTGGGCAAGATTTTGAAAGTCGTCGCCGAGTATCCGCAAGGCTGGCTGCTGGATAAAATTGAAGCCACCGGCCAGAAGCAGGCTGCGTGGCGCAGCGATCCAAAAAAGGCGGGCGCGAGTTGCTGCGTCGGCGACATCGGCACGCACGCGGAAAATCTTGGCCGCTACATCACGGGCTTGAATATTGATGAGTTGTGCGCGGAGTTCACGAGCTTCGTTCCCGGTCGCAAGCTGGAAGATGATGCGAATATGCTCCTCCGCTACAAGGGCGGCGCGAAGGGCGTGCTGCACTGTTCCCAAATCTCCTGCGGCGAGGAGAACAATTTGAACATCCGCGTCTATGGCACGAAGGGTTCACTCGCGTGGCAACAGGAGCATCCGAATGAATTGAAGTTCGTCCCGAAAGGCGAGGCCGCAAGAATTCTTCGTCGTGGGAATAATTACGTCAGCGACGTGGCGAAAAAATTCACGCGCCTGCCCTTCGGCCATCCCGAAGCGTTCATCGAGGCGTTCGCGAATATTTATCTCGAAGCGGTCGCCGCGATTCGCGCGAGCATCTCGGGCAAGAAAGGCGTGTTCGATCATCCCACCGTGGACGACGGTGTGGAAGGCATGGCGTTCATTGAAACCGCCGTGAAGTCCGCCGCGTCCAATGGCAAGTGGACAAAATTTCCTAAACTCTAAAAAAATGAAACACCTCCTCCTCACCGCCGCGCTTGCGGCCACCGTCACCCACCTCGCGCTCGCCCAGCCTGCGCCCAAACCCAAAATCGTCGAGACCGTCATTGACGGCGTCGCCGGTTTTCAAGACACGCCGATGCAACCGGATGGCAAGTGGCACATCCACGATCCGGCGCGTCCGCAGCCGGTTGTCGTAACGCCCGGCAGTTCGTTCAGCCAGCAAGCCACGCCGCCGAGCGATGCGGTCGTGTTGTTTGATGGAAAAGATTTATCCCAATGGCGCGATAAAAAAACTGGCGACGCCGCGCTCTGGACGGTGGCCGACGGCGTGGCGACGAGCGCAAAAGGCGATATCGTGACGACAAATAAATTTGGCGACATCCAGTTGCACTTGGAATTCAAGGAACCCACGCCGCCGAAGGAAAGCGGCCAGGGCACAGGCAACAGCGGCATTTATTTCATGGGGCTTTACGAGATTCAAATCCTCGACTGCTACATCAACAAAACCTACGCCGACGGTTCCACCGGCGGTCTCTACGGCCAGCACCCTGCCCTCGCGAACGCCTGCCGTCCGCCCGGCGAATGGTCCACTTACGACTGCATCTTCACTGCGCCGCGCTTCGGTGCGGACGGCAAACTTATTTCCCCCGCCTTTCTCACCGCGATCTTGAACGGCGTCGTCGTGCAGAATCATCAGGCATTTCGCGGCGCAACGAACTGGCGCTCCCCCGGCAGTTACAAGGCGCACGCCGCCGAGCTTCCCCTGCTCTTGCAGTATCACAACAACTCCGTTGCCTTCCGCAATATCTGGGTGCGCTCCGTGCCGCTGGTGAATGAACCTTGAAGCGAAATTAAAAATTCAAAATTAAAAATGAAAAAACTCCTCATCCTCCTCGCCATCGCTGTGCTAGCCGCCACCGTGCAGGCCGCGCCCAAAAAACTTCTGGTCGTCAGCACGACGACCGGCTTCCGCCACGCCTCGATTCCGACGCTGGAAAAAATGCTGTCCCAGCTCGCGAAAGACAGCGGCGAATTCACCGTGGATTTTGTCGAGCAGCCGCCCGGACATCCGGCAACGGGATTTCCAAAAAAGTTGAAAGCAGACGCGACACTGGAGGAAAAGAACGCCTTTGACGAGGCCGAGGCGAAATGGGACGCGTCATTGAAATCCACGCTGCAAAAATTATCGCCAGAGAATTTGAAACATTACGACGGCGTGGTTTTCGTCAGCACGACGGGCTATGCGCCGTTGCCGCTGCCGGACGCGCCGGGATTTTTTGAATGGCTCAAGGCCGGCCACGCCTTCATCGGCCTGCACGCGGCCAGCGACATTCACGGCTGGCCCGAATACACCGAGATGATTGGCGGCGAGTTCGCGCACCACGGCAAACAGGTCAGCGTTGAATGTCTTAACCAGGACACCACGCATCCCGCCACGGCCATGCTCGGAAAATCCTTCACCGTTTCCCTTGAAGAAATTTATCAGTTCAAAAACTACGACGCCGCGAAAGTTCACGACCTCCTGATTCTCGATAAACATCCTGAAAGCGGCGCGGCGGGTCATTACGGCGTTTCCTGGTGCAAAGATTACGGCACGGGCAAAGTTTTTTACACCTCGCTCGGCCACCGCGAAGACGTGATTGATGCCGACCCGGCGATGAAAGACCGCAAGAACTCGGTGGAGATTGCCAAGGCCTATCAGGCGCACGTTCTCGGCGGCATCGAGTGGGCGCTAGGGTTGAAGAAGTAAGGAAGTTTTTTTCTGAAATCAAAACGGCGGCGCGGAAAATTCCTCGCCGCCGTTTTTTACGTTGTGCCAAACCCGTTGCCAACTCAGCGTTGGGCGACGGCCGGGTTGGATGTGGCGGGTCCAGTTGTAGCCGCGCGACTAACTCGACCAACTTTCCTCACGGCACGATGGTCACAGGCATCCCCACCCACACGAGTTTCACCAAATACTTTGCGTCCCAATTCGCCAGCCGGAAACAGCCGTGCGATTCGGTGCGCCCCACTTGTTCGGGAACCGGTGTGCCGTGCATTCCGTAGCCGGGTTTGTCCAAACCAATCCACGCCAAGCCGACGGGATTGTTCGGACCGGGTGGCAAAATCAATTTATGTCCGATGGCCTGCGCTTCCGGCGATTCCGGAAACACCGCCGGGTCAAAAGTATAATTCGGATCCGGCGCGACGACGGCAACGTGCAATTCGCCAACGGGCCGCTTCTCCACCTTCGCCGCGATGCTGCACGGACAATGCAAAATCAAATTTGTCCCCGCATCAAATGCCTCCAGAAATTTCTGCGACAGATGGATGATGACAAACGCCGCTTTGTCGGATGGCTCCGGGTATTCTACGTCTGGAATTTTCAGCGAAGTTCCTGCCGCAACGTTCGCCCAGTCCACGCCGGGGTTTAGTTTTTGGATGAGCAACGGATGCGCGTGCGCCGTTTCCGCGACGAGTTCGAGAATCGTTTCGTAATCCAGCGCGGACTGCTCCGATTTTTCCAGCCACGTTTTGCCGACCGGTTGCAAGCGCGCGAGGTCGTTCGTCGTGACCGTGTAAGTCGTGAGCAGCGGCGCGTCCAGCGTGAGCATTGCCCGCGTGTTCGTGTCGAGCGTGGAAGACTCGGATAATTTTTTCGAGCGTTGAAAAGCCGCGATAGCCGAGCGCGTCTGCGAGCCGATGGCCGAGTCTAGCGAACCCGGCGAAACGCCCCGCCGCCCTAGCGCAACTTGCGCCTCGAAGACATCGCGCACTGACCGTGGGAAATCGGCGATTGGTTGCGGCGGAACAATGATGGATTTGGGCAGCGGCTTCTCCACCGGCGTTTTTTGTTTTTCCGTCGGTGTCGGCGCGGTAACGACGGCAACGGAGTTCACGGAGGAAATTTTATGCGCGCGTTGCTTGGGATGCTTCTGATGAAACCAGAGCCAGCCAAGACTACCAAGAATGGCAACCAGCAACAGCACAGCGAAAAAATCGCCGACGCGGCTGCGGCCATTTTTTTTAACGGGCTTTTTTTCCAGAAGCGGCACGGGGATAATTTAACCGCCGCCGTGAGTGAGCCAAGAATTATTCCCGCAGTAACATCTCGTGATAAGCCGAGGCGATCTGATCTACGAGCGGCGAAGGCCGGACGGCTTCGCCATCGAACGCGACCACCGGCACGATGCCCAGCACGCTTTGCGTGATGAAGATGCCCTCGGCATTCCGCAAATGCTGCGGCTTGATGACGCGCTTGTTCGTCTCCAATCCGATGGCCTGACAGACTTCCAGCACGACTGCGCGCGTGATGCCGGGCAATACGCCCCGCCCCGTCGGCACGGTGCAAATCTTGTCCTGAAAAACCCAGAAAATATTTCCGCCAGCCGTCTCCGCCACCTCACCATTGGTGTTCAACAGCAACGCCTCGTCCGCGCCGCGCTCCTGCGCCTCGATGCGCGCAAAGACGTGGAGAATTTTGCTCGTGGTTTTGAAAGACGAAATCGCACCGCTCGCCGGAATGTGATACGACGAGGTGATCATGCTCCATTGCGGCTGACCATCGGCGGGCATGGGCGGCAACGGATGCAGCGTCATCACCAGCAGCGGCGAGGCCGTGGGAGCGGGGGTGTAGCCGCGTTCGCCTGAGCCGCGCGTCATCGTCACGCGCAAAACGCCGTCGGACACTTTGTTCACTTCGATGAGTTGCGCGGCGAAATCCTGAATTTGTTTGGGCGAATACGGCAGCGGAATCTTCAAATAGTCCGCCCCGCGCACCATGCGTTCGAGATGCTGCGCGAAACGGAACGGACGCCCATTGATGACACGCGTGGTCTCAAACAGCCCGTCGCCATACATGAAGCCACGGTCGTTGACCGGCACGACAGCCTGCTCCGCCGGCAAAAATTTTCCGTTGAGAAAAACAATCATGGAGAAAACCCTTTTTTCGAACGCCGACTAGATACACTGCCGACAAAATAACTGCCAGAAAATTTTGGAAAATTGTTTCTGGTAAGGGCAAGCAACCTACAAAAACACGCAGGCCACTGACGCTAAATGTGGCTATTGATTTATGATTTGGAAACGCGGAGACAAATGAAGCATCGCGGCAATCAAAGTTTGAGTTCAAGAGGGCATATGAAGTTGTCACGGAGATTTTCTCACCTCAAATTTCTTTTTCGTGGCTTTCGTGGCTTTCGTGGTTAAATTTTTCCCGCAATGATTGAGTATCAAAATTTACTGCGGCACGTTCTGGACAAAGGCAAGTTCAAAGCCGACCGCACCGGCACAGGAACTTATTCCGTTTTCGGGGCGCAGGCGCGGTTTGATTTGCGCGGCAGTTTTCCCTGTCTCACCACCAAGAAGCTGCACCTCAAATCAATCATTTACGAATTGCTTTGGTTCCTGCGCGGCGAGACGAACGTGCGCTGGCTGCAAGAACGCGGCGTGTCCATCTGGAACGAATGGGCGGACAAGGAAACCGGCGACCTCGGCCGCGTCTATGGCGCACAATGGTGCGATTGGAAAACCGCTGACGGACGCAGTCTCAACCAGATTGACGGCGTCATCGCGCAGATTAAAAAGAATCCTGATTCGCGCCGGCTTATCGTCAGCGCGTGGAATCCCGGCGAGATTGAGACGATGGCGTTGCCGCCGTGCCACGCGCTGTTTCAATTTTTTGTGCAGGACGGCGAGTTGAGCTGTCAGCTTTACCAGCGCAGCGCGGACTTGTTTCTCGGCGTTCCGTTCA
>JANOBC010000158.1:0-14038 GCA_031411455.1 Limisphaerales bacterium | reverse complement strand
AACAACTTGAGCGACCTCTACGCCATGCGTGATGTGGACTTGCAACTCGACGGCACGGCCAGCATCTCCTGGCAAATGCCGCCGCCCAACAACCAAATTTCTCCGACCGCCGTTCACGGCAACAATCTGCGCAATGCGCTATTTTTCGACTTGCACGCGCAGTCAGTTCGCGGAACCAACGGGCTGAATTAACACGCGCTCGTAACATTGCCGCCGATTTACGACTCCCGCCCGCGCACTATAACGAACGTCATATTTCAACGCCAAGCGCGATGACTTATTCTTTCCCGCAGCGAGGCCGTTGATTTGTGTGGGCAGCATTTCCACCCGGCCACGCATCACCCCACGGCCATCCAAAGAAACGATTCCCGAAACTTTTCAAATTGTTATGATGCCAACCGCTGAACTGACCACCCCGGACATCGCCGTCGAAACCACGCAAAATTCTTTTAAGAACATGACACCATCACACAACCAAGCCGTCGCCAGTTGGGTTGAGGAAATGGCCGCGCACTGCCAGCCAAATCAAGTGCATTGGTGCGACGGCTCCGAGGCGGAAAAAGAATCGCTCACGCAGCAGGCCGTCACGCAAGGCATTCTCATTCCGCTCAATCAGCAGAAACGTCCCGGCTGTTACTATCATCGCTCGCATCCCAACGACGTCGCGCGCGTGGAGCAATGCACCTTCATCTGCACACCCACGCGCGAGCAGGCCGGCCCGACGAACAACTGGGCTGACCCCGACGAGATGCGCGCCAAGCTTCTCGGTCTTGCCAAGGGTTGCATGAAAGGCCGCACGTTGTATGTCGTGCCGTATCTCATGGGCCTGCCCGGTTCGCCCATGAGCAAGGTCGGCGTGGAACTCACCGATTCCATCTACGTCGTCTTGAGCATGAGAATCATGACGCGCATGGGCGAAGTGGCCTTGAAGGAACTGGGCACCAGCGACGACTTCAATCGCGGCCTCCACAGCACGCTCGAACTTGATCCCGAAAAACGTTTCATCGCGCACTTTCCGCAAGACAACGCCATCATCTCGCTCGGCTCCAACTACGGCGGCAACGTGCTGCTCGGCAAAAAATGTCTCGCGCTGCGCATCGGCTCCTACCTCGGCCACAAGCAGGGCTGGATGGCGGAACACATGTTGGTTCTCGGTGTGGAATCGCCGACGGGTGAAAAAACTTTTATCGCCGCCGCGTTTCCCAGCGCGTGCGGAAAAACAAATTTCGCCATGCTCATTCCGCCCGATCATTTCAAGGGCTGGAAAGTCTGGACCATCGGCGACGACATCGCGTGGATGAAACCCGGCAAAGACGGCCGCCTCTACGCCATCAATCCCGAGGCCGGTTATTTTGGCGTCGTGCCGTGGACGAATTATAAATCAAATCCCAACGCCATGAAGTGCATGGAGCGCGACACGATTTTCACCAACGTCGCGCTCACGCCCGATGGCGATGTCTGGTGGGAAGGCAAGGACGGCCCGCCGCCCGCCGAATGTCTCGACTGGCGCGGCAACCCGTGGACGCCCGATTCCGCCGAGAAAGCCGCGCATCCGAATTCCCGTTTCGCCGCGCCAATGACGAACAACCCCATGCTCGCGCCCGAAGCACACGACCCGCAGGGCGTTCCCATCAGCGCGATTATTTTCGGCGGACGCCGCGCGGACACGATGCCGCTGATTTATCAGGCGTTCGATTGGGTTCACGGCGTTTACATCGGCGCGACGATGGGTTCCGAAATGACTGCCGCCGCCGCCGGTGGCCACGGCCAGGTGCGCCGCGACCCGATGGCGATGCTGCCGTTCTGCGGCTACAACATGGGCGAATATTTCCGGCACTGGATTGAAATCCGCCGCGCGTTGAAACATCCCCCGCGCGTGTTTCATGTGAACTGGTTTCGGCGCGATGCCCAGGGCAAATTTCTCTGGCCCGGCTACGGCGAAAATATGCGCGTGCTCAAGTGGATCGCGGATCGCTGCCACGGTCGCGCCGAGGCGAACGAGACGTCACTCGGCTGGATTCCCGAGAGCAAGAGCTTTGATCTGGAAGGCATGGACGGCTTCGACGCCGCCCGCCTTGAGGAAGCACAGAGCATCAACGTCGAGGACTGGCGTCGTGAAATCGCAATGCAGGATGAACTCTTCTTCAAGCTCCGCTTGCATCTGCCCAAGGAATTGGTAAACGAGCGGGAGTTGTTAATCTCTCGACTCTGAATGAACGCCGCCCCCGCCCGCAAATCCTGGTATCGAATCCTCTACGTCCAGGTGCTGCTCGCGGTGGCGCTCGGCATCGGCGTCGGACATTTCTTTCCGGACTTCGGCAAGTCGCTGAAACCGCTCGGCGATGGCTTCATCAAGCTCGTGAAGATGATGATTGCGCCCATCATCTTTTGCACCGTTGTCCACGGCATCGCTTCAATGGGCGATCTGAAAAAACTCGGGCGCATCGGCTTTAAGACGCTGCTCTATTTTGAAATCGTCTCCACGCTCGCGCT
Source organism: Limisphaerales bacterium (assembly GCA_031411455.1). Classification (GTDB taxonomy): domain Bacteria; phylum Verrucomicrobiota; class Verrucomicrobiia; order Limisphaerales; family UBA11358; genus UBA11358. The sequence goes on along the minus strand of JANOBC010000158.1, from coordinate 11,545 downwards.
CGTCATCGGCCTTGTCGTCGTGAACGTCTTCCAGCCCGGAGCCGGTTTTAACTTCGACCCGGCCACGCTTGATGCCAGCGCAACCAAAGCCTACGCCGAAAAAGCCCACGCGTTAAGCACCGTGGATTTTCTGCTGAACGTCATCCCGAAAACTTTTCTCGACGCCTTCGTTTCCGGCGACCTGTTGCAAGTGCTGTTCATTGCCATCCTCGCGGCCTTCGCGATTTCGGCGATGGGCCAGCGTGGGAAATTTTTTCTCAACGCCATTGATCACGCGTCGGAAATGCTTTTCGGCATCATGGCCATCATCGTGAAAGTCGCGCCCATCGGCGCGTTCGGCGCGATGGGTTTTACGGTGGGCAGCTACGGCATCGGCTCGCTAAACAAGCTGCTCGCACTGATGGCGGGGTTTTATCTCACGGCGGGATTGTTCGTCGTCGTGGTGCTGGGCGCGATTGCGTGGTCGAGTGGATTCTCGATTTTCCGTTTCCTCGGTTACATCAAAGAGGAATTGCTCCTCGTGCTGGGAACGAGTTCAAGCGAGACGGCGCTGCCCGGCATGATTCGTAAAATGGAAAATCTCGGCTGCGCGAAATCCACCGTCGGCCTCGTCATCCCGACGGGCTACAGCTTCAACCTCGACGGCACGAACATCTACATGGCGATGGCTGCCGTGTTTCTCGCGCAGGCCACGAACACGCCGCTCGACTTGCCGCACCAAATTTCGCTGCTGCTCGTCGCCATGCTCACGTCCAAGGGCGCGAGCGGCGTGACGGGCGCGGGCTTCATCGCGCTCGCCGCAACGCTGGCCGCCGTGCCGGGCATTCCCATTGAATCGCTGGCGTTGCTCGTGGGCATTGACCGTTTCATGAGCGAGTGCCGCGCGCTCACCAACCTCATCGGGAACGGCGTCGCCACCGTCGCCATCAGCCGTTGGGAAAAAGAAATTTCGGCAGAAACTCTCAACGCCAATCTTCGCGCCGCGCAAAAATGAAAAATATATTTCCCATCATCCGCTTCGCAGCCGTGTTCGTATTGCTGGCAATGGTTGACGTGAACGCCGCACCAATTCCATTTGGCTTTAGTAAAATGGAAGTCGGCAACGGCACGAACGCCCTCACAGTTTTTACTTACAAGCCGACGAATTACACCAACGGCCCGCTCATCGTGGTGTTTCACGGGTTGCTGCGGAACGCCGAGGATTATTGCCGCAACGCCGCGCCGCTCGCCGAACGTTGTCAGGCGATCATCGCCGCGCCGAGGTTCAGCACGAATCAGTTTTCCAACGAGGAATACCAGCGTGGCGGTGTCATCCAACACGGGGTCGTGCAGCCGCGCAAGAACTGGACGTTCGCGCGCCTGCCGGAAATCCTCACCGCTCTGCGCGAACGCGAAGGCCAGCCCAAACTGCCGTATTATTTCATCGGCCACTCCGGTGGCGGACAGTTCGCGATGCGGCTCGCCGCGATGTTCCCGACTGAAGCCGTGCGCATCGTCGCGGCGAATCCTGGTTCCGATTTATTTCCGCGCCGCGACTGGAAATACGGCTACGGTTTCGGCGGGCTGCCGGAAAATTTGAGCGATGATGCCGCGCTGGAGAAATTTCTCGCCGCGCCGATCACGCTGTATCTTGGTTTGAATGATAACGACCCGAATCATCCCGAACTCGACCGCTCCGTCGCCGCCGAACTTCAGGGAAAATTCCGGCTGGAGCGTGGACGCAACTGTTTCGACTACGCGCAAAAACTCGCGCACGAACACGGCTGGCAATTCAACTGGCGCAAGGTCGAGGTATCTGGCATCGCGCACGACGGCAAGGCGATGCTCGCAGCGAAGGAAGTTGAGGATGCTTTGTTGGGTGCGAAAAAATAAACCCGTGATGATGTGATTTCCCCGCGCAACATGAATCGTTGTCTTGCCAGATTGTTCGCCATCGGAATCGCGCTAGGCGTGGCACTGGAAATTCACGCGCAAACCATTCTCACAAATTTCCTGCCCATTCAATCCGGCGCGAACCAGTTTGCCTTGCAGTATTTTAGCAACCGCAATCCGGGAATTTATTCGACCAACATCACGCAAATCCTCATCGCCATCCACGGCATCAGTTACAACGCCGACGATTATCTGTCTTATGGCATCGAGTCCGCGAGCCGCTGTCCGGGGGCGAGCAGCAACACGCTCATCATCGCGCCGTGCCTGTATATCACGCCGTTCACCAGCCCGCCGACGAACTCGACGCTCTACTGGCTGCAACAACCGTCGTTCGGTTCGCGGAAAGCGGCTTACGGCTGGCCGCAAACAAACTTGGTGAACATCAGTCCCTACTCTGCGCTAGACTCGCTTTCGAGCAATCTGCTGTCCTCGACTAATTTTCCAAATCTGAAACGCATGGTGTGGTTCGGCAATTCCGGCGGTGGGCAGTTGATCAATCGTTACGCCGCCTGTTCCACACAGAATGTTCAAGCTGCCGCTCGTGGAATTCATACGCGCTACATCGTCAGCGCACCTTCGTCTTACGTTTACCTTAACGAGGAACGCCCGATCACAAATAATTCAGGGCAATTTTTTATTCCAACACTGGCGGCTCACCCCGGATTTAACGACTGGGGATTTGGCTTGAGCAATCTTTACGAATATCCTGCCGCTAAAGGTGTCAGCGTCATCACCAACCTCTACAAACAAAAATTTGTCGTCTATTGCGTTGGCTCGCTTGACAACAACCCGAATGACAGTTCGCTCGACACGAATGACGAAGCCGAGCTTCAAGGCACACAAAGAGTGCAGCGGGCGACAAACTACTTTGGTTATCTGCGCCATTTTTACGGCACAAACATTTTGAAGTTTCAGACCTTTTGCCTTGTGAGCAATGTCGCGCATGACGCGCACGGCATTCTTGTTTCTGACCAAGGCGTGAAGGCGGTATTCGACTACGAAACCAATGCCGTGGACAGCGACGGCGATGGATTTTCCGACTGGCAGGAATGGCTGGCGGGAACAGATCCGAATCTCGCCGCCGATCGCCCGATGCTTGCGAGCAGTAAAACTGGCACTGGAATAATTTCTCTCTTTTGGTCGGCAAGGGAATCTCGCCGGTATCGTCTGCTGTCAGCGGGAACGCTCAATACCAATTGGCTGCCCGTGACCGACTTGGTTGCAACCAACGCAGCGGTTGTTTCCAACTCCATTTCAACCGCGCCCAATTCCAGTTTCTTTCGCTTACAGATCAGCCCGCAATAATTATCGGCGAGTGAATCACCGGCTGTCCGTGCTGCCGAGATATTTCACCACGGCTTCGGTGCGCGAGGAGACGTGCAGCTTTTCATAGACCGCGTGCAAATGCACCCGCACCGTGCCGGCGGTGATGCCGAGCTGGTCGGCGATTTCCTTGTAGAGAAAGCCCTTCGCGAGCAGTGCGAGAATTTCCTGTTCGCGTTTGGAGAGCAGGCCGATCTCGGATGACTGCTGCTTGAGTTGCTGAAAATAATTCACGACCTTGCGCGCGATTGCCATGGACATTGGTGAACCGCCGGCGCTGACCTGTTCCACCGCCTGCACGACTTCCTGCGGCGGGACGTTCTTGAGCAGGTAGCCGGACGCGCCGTTGCGCAAGGAATCAAAAATTAATTTGCTGTCCTCGTAGGTCGTGAGCATGAGGATTTGCAGCTTGGGAAGTTTTGGTTTCAACTGCGCGACACATTCGATGCCGCTGATGCCGGGCAGATTAATGTCCATGAGCACGACATCGGGCGGGTCTCCGGGAATCTCGCGCACGGCCTCCTCACCGCTGCCGTAAGTGTGCAGGCAAGAAATCGTGGCGGCGGCGTTCAAGATGACCTTGAGCTTCTCGCGCGTGCCCGCGTCGTCGTCCACGAGTGAAACTTGAATGCGCTTTTTGTTTGTCACGCGAACAGCATTACCGACCGTGTCATCAATGGCAAACTGTGAAATGTCATATCCTCAAGCCGCTCGTTTGCCCCGCCAGGGAATCTCAAACTTCACCAGCGTTCCGGCGCCAATGCGGCTGCTGATCTCGCAGCGTCCGCCGATTTCGGCGAGGCGCTTTTGCAAATTGCGCAGGCCATCGGCAAGGGCGTTGTTCGGCGGCGTCTCGAAGCCGCGTCCGTTGTCGGCGATTTCCCAGCGCAAACCATTTTCATCCGTGGTAACGCGGAGAGAAACTTGCGTGGCGTGCGCGTGCTTCACGACGTTGTTGAGCGTTTCCTTCACCGCCAGGAAAAGTCCGTGGCGCACTTCGCCGGAAAGTTCGCGCACGGGCGGCGACTCGGGAAAATCCACGCGGCAACGCACGCCGGCGACGCGGAGAAAATCAACCGCATACTGCCCGGCGTAATCGAGCAGGTCGGCCAGCGTGTCGTTGCGCGGGTTCACGGCCCAGACGATTTCATCCAACGACTTGATGCCCTGCCGCGAGAGCGTGGCGATTTGGGTGACGTGCTCATTCGCGGTTTCCGGCTGCGCGATGGATTGCTCGGTGAGTTCGGTCAGGAGGGAAATCTGCGTCAGGCGCGCACCGAGATCATCGTGAATGTCCTGCGCGATGCGGGCGCGTTCGTGCTGCACCGCGTTTTCTTTTTCAAGCCGCGTCACCTTGGCGCGCAAACGGCGCACGGCAATAAATCGGACGATGGCAAAAACGATCCCGACCAACGCCGCCGAGACGAGGATGCGAAACCACCAGGTGTTCCAAAGGAATGGCGCGACTTCAAAGTTGAATTCCGCGCCGCTCTCATTCCATAAACCATCGCTGTTGCCCGCCGTCACGCGAAAGGAGTATTTCCCCGCCGGCAGGCGCGAGTAACTGGCAAACCTTTCGCTCTCCGCTTCAATCCAGTCTTCGTCCCAACCCTTCAATTGGTAGCGGAAGCGGACTTTCTCCGGCTCAATGAAACTCGGCGCGGTAAAGGCAAATTCGATTTTTCGATGCCCCGGCTCGATGACTGATTTTTTCGCGGCGTCCACTTCTAACATCCGGCCATCGAGTCCGACGCGTTCAATCGTCACTGGTGGCGGCACGATGTTCGCGGCGATGCGGTCGGGATGCACGATGGCCAGCCCGGAATGGGTCGGGATGAGCAGGCGGCCGTCACGCGTGCGCGTCGCGCCGGGTGCGTAGCCATAGTAGCCTTGCAAACTCGGCAGGCCCTCGTCACGGCCATAGCCAATGCAGCGGATGGAATTTTCCTCGCCCGCGCCAGCATTGATCAAATCGTCGAGGTTCGCGCGAAAAATTCCGTGATCCGAGCCGAACCACATCGCCCCGTTGCCGTCCGGCATGAGCGAACAAATGCTGTCATCCTTCAATCCTTCATCGCGCCCGATCTTCACGAATTTTCCGTCCTTCAAGCGGCCGAGGCCGGATGCCGAATAACCAATCCACAGAGCGCCGTCCGGTGTCGCCGTGAGGCAGCGGATGGGATGATACGGCTCGGAGGTTTTTCCGGTTTCATCCAAAATTTTATTACCCTCTACGCGCAACAGTTTCATATCGAGATTTGCCATCCAAACCGTGCCGCTCGCATCTTCGGTGAACGCGCGGATGGCGCGGCTGTCGGGCGGCAGTTCGTAATTTTGAAAAACGCCTTGGCTCATCCGTTGCAATACGTCGCCCTGCGAAAAGGCAATCCAGAGATTGCGGCGACTGTCCACGAATAGTGAACGGATGCTGGTCTGCGACAGTCCGTCCGCCCGCCGCAACCCGGAAAATTTTCCGCCCTGCCAGCGATACAGCCCGTGGCTGAAAGTGCCGATCCAGATCACGCCGTTTTGGTCGCACGTCACGCACGTTGCCAAACCACCCGTCCATGTCGGTGTGGACGAGATTGTATTCCATAAACCGTCGGCATTATTGACCACATCGCCATTTTGCGTGACGACCCAGAGAGTTCCGGCGGCGTCCTCGCACGCGGAGCGCACCGTATCGAACGGCAGCCCCGCGTCCTTGCCCTGTATTTCCACGACTTGCCGGCGCAGGCGGTTCAAACCGCCGCCATCCGTGCCGACCCAGATGTTGCCCTCGCGATCTTCCGTGACGGTGCGGATGCGACGATGCGAGGTTTCAATGCGCGTGACGTTGGTTCCCGCACAACGAAAAAGTCCGCTGGCTGTTGTGCCGACCCACACCGCGCCGGTGGAGTCTTCAAACAACGTCGTGGGCCGCACCACCGTGGTGTCCGGCGGAATGGTTGCGATATCCAACCGCGTTCCATCCGCGAGCAACTTCATCAGCCGGTCGCCCGCACAGATCCAAACACCGCCAGCGCGGCAAGCCTGCAGATGGATGGTTCGTTCCGTGAGCGTAAGGAGCGTTTCAAATTTACCGCCACGGAAAACTCCCACCTGGCCGCCCTTGGCGATCCAAATTTGTTTTGATTTGTCACGCGCCAGACAAGCGACACCATTTTCCGGCAGGCCGTTGGCGGAAGTGAGACGACTGACTTTTGCGTCGGCAATCTGGCTGACCGTGCCATCCGCATTGGCGATCCACACCGCGCCATCAGCATCCTGCGCCAGCTCGAGCGGCTGGGTGCGCGAAAGACCTTCGCGATGCGAAAGCAGCAGCGGCTTGCCACCGAGCATCCGCACCACCACGCCGCCTTCCTCCGCCAGCCAAAGCCGCCCCGCGTCATCCAGCAACATCGCGCGGATGATGGGCCGCGCCCGACCCAGTGGCAGGTTGATGTTCTCAAAACGGATGCCATCAAACCGCGCCAGTCCCGTCTGCGTGGCAATCCAGAGATACCCGTCCTTGCGCTGCGCCACCCCCGTGACGTTGTCACCCGGCAAACCGTCATCGGCCTGCCAGCCGCGAAAAAACCACGGCCCGGCGAAACTGCTTGAAGAAAAAACCAGCAGCCACAGCGCGAGTAAAAACCCGCGCCGGGAAAGGTTAAATGTGGGGCTGGCCACGCTGGGAAATTAAACATCCCGCTGGTTCGCAGCAAGGCCAGCCTTGCGTCATATAACAACAACCCGTCGTTTTCGCCTGTCCCCAGCACACCACACCCAGCAAGATTATTGCCCATGCCGAACCCGTCCCTGCCCGATCAATCGCCGACGCGTCACACGCGGCAGCTTTTGCTCGCACTGATGCTGGTGTTCATCGGCGGATTCGGGGCGCGGCTGGTGCAAACTGATTGTGGCAAAGTGGAAGTTTCCGGCCTGACCTTTGCCACGACCAATGGACAATGGATTGCGGCAGATTTGTTCAAACCAAAATCCTCAACGGCAGCCAACCCCGTTCCGCTCGTCGTCGTCTGCCCCGGCTTTGAACGCAGCAAAGAAACGATGGCGAGTTTTTCCATCGAACTCGCGCGCCGCGGCCTCGCGGTCATCGTGATTGATCCTTACAACCAAGGCGCGTCCAGTTCCACCATGCAGCGCCGCTCGGCATCGAAGGAAGGCTACGGCGTCGTGCCCGTCGTCGAACAGATTTGCGCTTCGACAAATTTCGATTTCGTTGACAAGTCGCGCATCGGCGCGGCGGGCTATTCCGCCGGCGGCAACGCCGTGCTGCAATCCGCCTCGCTGTTCGGCGCGCGCCAAGCAAAGGCGTTGCGCACGGCGCGGCGGCTGGATTCCGACGGCGGACGCACCGTGACCGAGGCCGAGCTGACCGACGCGCATTTGGAAAATAAACTGGCCGCGATTTTTGTCGGTGGCTATGTGCTGACCATGACCAACTCCGTGCTCGACACCGTGGACGCCAACGTGGGCATGGATTACGCGCGCTGGGACGAGGGCGCGTTCCGCACCCGCAACGGCGATGCCGATATGCGCACGGCCTACGAGTCGCTCTGCTTGGTGAACTCCGTGCTGGCCGATGATAAAAAAATTTCCGTCGTTGAACTGAATAAAATTTACGGCAACCCGTCGCAACGGACCATGCGCGTTGTTCACAACACGACCAACATTCACCCGACGCTTCCTTACGACCGGAAGTTTGTGTCCAACTTGGTCAACTTCTTTGGTGCCACATTCCCGTTGCACCCAACGCCAGCGGCAACCCATCAGACGTGGTGGCTCAAGGAATTATGCACGTTCGGTGCGCTAATTGGTGGAATGTTATTCATCGTTCCCTTCACCGCGCTGCTCTTGCGATTGAATTTTTTCCGACCGCTCGTGAAGCCCGTGCCGCCGCCTTTGCCAAAGCCCCACGGCAAAGGACGGATTGTCTTCTGGTTTAACTTCGCTTTGTCTGCCGCCATCGCATGCTTCATTTTCATACCGCTCGCGGAGGCCACGAAAAATCTTTTCCCACAAGCAAGCGCGGCGCAGCCGACGTGGTGGTTTCCGCAGCGCATCAACAACACCATCCTGCTCTGGGCCGTTGCGAACGGTTTGCTCGGACTGCTGCTGTTCTCACTCAACTACCGCTGGTTCGGCAAAAAGAACGGCGTGACGCCGACGATGTGGGGTCTGGCCACCAGCACCGGTGAACTCGCGCGGGCGCTGATGCTGGCGTTGTTTGTAGGTGTCGGATTTTTTGCGCTAGTGTTCGCGAGCCACGCGCTGTTTCACACCGACATGAGGTTTGTTTTCGTGGCCGCCTCGACAGCGTTTCCGGCGAAGATGTTGCTGGTGGCGCTGGAATACTTACCACTGTTTTTTATTTTTTACCTAGCAAATTCCATCCGCGTGAACAGCGCGGCGCGATTTGCCGGGCAGGCAGAATGGTTGAACCTGCTGATCCAAGGCCTCGGAAATTCCGTCGGGCTGCTGCTGATTTTGCTGATCCAGTATTCGCAACTCGCCCAGCACGGCACGGTCTTTTGGACGGACGGCTGGCTCTACGTGAACCTGTTGCTCGGCGTGGTGCCGATGATGTTTGTGCTGCCGTATTTTCACCGCGCGCTCTTCCGCCTCACGGGCAGCGTATGGCCCGGCCCGATGATTACCTGCCTGATTTTCATCCTGATGATGCTCACCAACAACGTTTGCTACATCCCGCTAAAATAAAAATCATTCTTAAAAAAAGTTCCGCCTGAAACAGAATTTCACTTTGACACAGGCAGACGGATTGGCAGGCGTGCAGGCAGGGAAGTCGAGGCAAGGCCAGTTCATAAACAAAAAAGCGCGGACGGCTTTCGCCATCCGCGCTTTTGAATTGTTAGCGGTTACGCGGGTCTGACCACTTCACGGGCGCCTTCACGAACGCCAGCGTCACCGGCTTCTTCCTTGTCGCGGTCTTCCATCGCAGCTTTGCGCGAGAGGCGGACGCGGCCTTTTTCATCCACGCCCAAGCACTTGACAGTGATCTCGTCGCCTTCCTTGACGATGTCCGTGGTGTTCTTCACGCGGAAGTTGGCCAGCTCGCTGATATGCACCAAGCCGTCCTTGCCGGGGAGGAATTCGACAAACGCGCCGAATTCTTTCACGGTGACGACGCGGCCTTTGTAAATCTTGCCGATCTCCGCTTCGGCGCTCATGCCGCTGATGGCGTCCACGGCGATCTTCATGCCGTCCGCCGAGACGGAGAAGATGTTCACGGTGCCGTCATCTTCGATGTCAATTTCGCAGCCGGATTCTTCGACGAGGCGCTTGATGTTCTTGCCGCCCGGTCCGATGAGCGCGCCGATTTTTTCAGGATTGATCTTGAGCGTGGTGATGCGCGGGGCGTATTTGCTCAATTCCGTGCGCGGAGTGGAAATGGTCTTGGCCATCTCGGCGAGAATGTGTAGGCGGGCGACGCGGGCTTTTTCAACCGTCTCGACCATGAGCGCGTGGGGAATGCCCTTGAGCTTCAAGTCGAGCTGAAAACCGGTGATGCCTTTTTCCGTGCCGGCGATTTTGCAATCCATGTCACAATACGCATCTTCCCAGCCGATGATGTCGGTGAGGAGTTTGTATTTGGTGATGCTGCTGCCTTCGCCTTCGGTGCAGATGCCGATGCTGATGCCAGCGACCGGACGAATCATTGGAACACCGGCGTCGAGCAGCGCAAGCGTGCCGCCGCAGACGGAAGCCATCGAGGTGGAACCGTTGGATTCCATGATCTCGCTGACGACGCGGAGGGTGTAGGGATAATTTTCCGTGGGAATCATCGGCTCGATGGAACGCTCGGCGAGCGCGCCGTGGCCGATTTCACGACGGCCGGGGCCGCTGATGCGTCCGGTTTCGCCGACGGAGAAATTCGGGAAGTTGTAATGGAGAATGAATTTCTTCTCCGTCGCGCCGCCGGTGTAGGAATCAAATTCCTGCGTGTCGTCGCCGGTGCCGAGCGTGACGAGCGTGACGGCCTGCGTTTCGCCACGCGCGAAAATCGCCGAGCCGTGCGAGCGCGGGAGAATTCCGACTTCGCTGGAAATCGGACGAACGACATCAAACGCGCGACCGTCAAGGCGTTTGCCGTGATCGAGAATCAAGCTGCGGACGGCTTCCTTCTGGATGTAATAAAATGCGTCGTTGATGACGAACGGCGTAACTTTTTCCGCGCCGTATTTTTCGACGAGCTTCGCACCGACTTCGTTCTTGATGGCGTTGCACGCGCCTTCGCGGTTCAACTTGCCGGGCGTGAGCAGCGCGGGAACGAACCGGTCGCCCGCGAGCGCTTTCGCGTCGGCGAGAATTTCGTCGGGGACAATCTTGAGCGTGATGGCGCGCTTCTTCTTGCCAACTTTCGCGGCGAGTTCCTTCTGCGCGGCAATCATCGGCTGGATGGCTTCCTGCGCATAGACCAATGCGGCATTGAAGTCGGCTTCGGTGATTTCCTTGGCCGCGCCTTCATACATGACGATGTTTTTGTCGTTGCCGACATAGACGAGATCGAGATCGCTGTCCGCCTGTTCGGCGTGCGTCGGATTCGAGACAAATTTGCCGCCGACTCGCGCCACGCGAACGGCGCCAAGCGGACCGTCCCACGGAATATCGGAAACCATCAGCGCGGCACTCGCGCCGACGATGCTCAAAATATCAGAATCGTTTTCACCATCCGCGCTCAACAGCACGGTCTGGACCTGCACTTCGTTATACCAGCCCTTCGGAAACAGCGGGCGGATCGGGCGGTCGGTGAGGCGGCAGGTGAGAATTTCTTTTTCCGTCGGACGGCCTTCGCGCTTGAAATAGCCGCCGGGGAATTTTCCAGCCGCCGCCGCTTTTTCGCGGTAATCAACGGTGAGCGGGAAAAAGTCCTGACCGTCTTTTGCTTTCGTCGCGGCAACAGCGGCGACGAGGACGATGGTTTCGCCCATCTGGACGGTTACCGAACCGTCCGCCTGTTTGGCGAGTTTGCCGGATTCAATGGTGAGGGATTTATCGCCAATCGCGGCGGTAATTTTATGTGACATAACTTTTTTGACCGCCACCCCCAGAGGAACTTCAGTGAACCCCGAAACAATTTTCGGAGCTGATTGAAATTTCCCGAAGGCGACGAATTTTCTACGCGACGTTTTTGGTTGAAGGATTTTCTCCGCTCGCGCGGGCGTTAAAAATCCAAAGAAGAAAAGCGCGCCGGAGAATCTGGCACGCTTTTCAAATTGTTTATTACTTACGCAGCTTGAGCTTCTTCGTGACCGTCTGGTAACGGCTC
>JANOBC010000157.1:0-5178 GCA_031411455.1 Limisphaerales bacterium | reverse complement strand
GCGACGTGGTGTTTCTCGCCCGACATGCACGCGGTCATCGCATCCTGCCGCATGAGTTGAATCATCGCGCGAACATCTGGGCGATGAAAAGCCTCGGCGTCTCGTGGATCATCAGCGTCAGCGCCGTCGGCTCGTTGCAGGCGAAACTCCAGCCCGGCGACGTCGCGTTGGTGGATCAATTTCTGGATCGCACCAAGCGCAGCCATGAACACACGTTCTTCGGACGCGGCATCGTGGCGCACATCGCATTCGCGCACCCGGTCTGCGAAGATTTGCGCGGGTTGCTCCTGAAATCCGCACGCGCCTGCAAGGCGCGCGTCCACGACGGCGGCACCTACGTCAACATGGAAGGCCCGGCGTTCAGCACGCGCGCCGAGTCGCTCGCAAACCACGCCGCCGGCCACAGCGTCATCGGCATGACGAGTCTGGGCGAGGCCAAGTGCGCCCGCGAAGCCGAGATCGCCTACGCCACGATGGCGATGGCCACCGACTACGATTGCTGGAAGGAAGACGAACACGTCACGCTCGACGTGATCATCGCCAACCTGCATCGCAATGCGGACACGGCGAAGAAAATTGTCTGCGCCGTCATCCCGCAGATTCCCGCCGAGCCAAACTGGAAGGCGCACTCCGCGCTGAACCACGCCTTCCTCACCGACAAAAAATTCTGGCCCAAGAAAACCATAGCGGAGCTGAGGCCGATGCTGGCGAAGTATCTGTGAAAAATAATTTATCTTGGGTATGAAAATAAATTCAAAGTTTATTGCCAGACATATCGCCAGCACACTGGTGCTTTCTATGTTGGTTGGCTGTGCAACTTCTACACCCATTCAAAGGTATTCTGAAAGCAAGTCTGCTTTCAGCAAAGAACTCGTTTTGATGTCACATAATTATCAAGCACATGACATCTATCGCGTTTATCAACGTGCCGCGACTGGTTTTACATCTATCGGTTCCTTGCGAGAAGATGTTGAGGCGCGAGCCGCTGCATTTTGTGAGCGACAAGGCAAAGGAATGTTTATTTTGGGAGAAAAAATTTCACAGCCACCTTACATTCTCGGAAATTTCCCCCGTATTGAAATTGTATTTGCCTGCATTGAGAAACCAAAAACTAAATAGGCTTAATAACTCTAGTCATTTCATATTCTTTACTAAAAGGCTTGCCTATACCTATTGTTGTTTAGGACAAGCACCGTCATTTTTCTCAAACCAAATGGCAGAAGTTGCGCGCGAAATTCTTGGACGCGCGACGTGGTGGCGGTGATTATTCCGCCATGCCACGCGTTCAGTTGCTTTTCATCAGTGCATTGCTTTTTACCGCCAACATTTTGGCGGTCGCGGAAACCAACCGCCTTTGCCTCTGGTATCAGCATCCCGCCGCCAAATGGACCGAAGCCCTGCCCATCGGCAACGGTCACATGGGCGCGATGGTTTTCGGCGGCACCGCCACCGAACGCATCCAGTTCAACGAAGACACGCTCTGGCGCGGTCAGCCGCACGATTACGTCCGTGCCGGGGCAGGCGATCAGCTCGCGGAAATCCGCCGCCTCATTTTCGCCGGACAAGCCGCCGAGGCCGGCAAACTCGCCAAGGAAAAAGCCATTAGCGATCCCGTGCGCCAGATGCCGTATCAGCCCTTCGGCGATTTGCGCTTCCAATTTCCCGGCCACGAAAACGTCACGGAGTATCGCCGTGAATTGGATTTGGATTCCGCGCTCGCGACGACGACGTATCGCGTCGGCGACGTGGAATTCAAACGCGAAGTTTTTGCCAGCTATCCCGACCGCGTCATCGTAGTGCGCCTCACCGCCAACCAGCCGAGGAGAATTTCTTTCACGCTCCGCATGGACAGTCCGCACACGAATTCCCAATCGCGCCTCGGAGCGCGGACGGCTCGTCCGCGTGTTTCTAGTCCGGTAAATGAACTCGCGGGCGAGCCGCCCGCGCTCCAACTCACCGGCCAGCTCGGCACGAACGGCCTGCGTTTCGAGTCGCGTGTGCGTCTGCTGAATGACGGTGGCCACGTCAGTGTCAGCGCGGATTCGCTCACGGTGACGAATGCTGATGTCGTCACGCTTTTGCTCGTGGCGCATACGAGCTTTGTGAATTTTCAAGATATCAGCGGCGATCCTGCAGAACGTTGCGCGGATGATTTGAAACGACTCGCTAAAAAAACTTTCGTCCAACTCCGTGCCGACCACATCGCTGACCATCAGAAATTATTCCGCCGCGTAAGTTTGGATTTGGGCCACACGTCCGCCGCCGATTTGCCGACGGATGAACGGCAGCGGCAATTAAAAATTTCGCCGCTGGAAAACGACCCCGCGCTCGTGGCACTGCATTTTCAATATGGCCGTTACCTGCTCATCGCCAGCAGTCGTCCCGGCAGTCAGCCCGCGAATTTGCAGGGCGTTTGGAGCGAGGAACTCAATCCGCCGTGGGAAAGCAAATACACGCTGAACATCAATGCGGAGATGAATTACTGGCCTGCCGAACTGTGCAATTTGAGCGAGACGCACGCGCCGTTGTTCGACCTGATTGACGACCTCACCATCAGCGGCGCGCGCGCGGCCAAGGCGCAATACGGCGCGCGCGGGTGGGTGGTGCATCACAACACCGATCTCTGGCGCGGCGCGGCGCCCATCAACAACGTGGACGGTTTCTGGCCGACGGGCGGCGCGTGGTTGTGCGAGCATCTGTGGGAACATTTTCTCTTCACCGGCGATAAAAATTTTCTCAAGCAACGCGCGTATCCGGCGATGAAATCTGCGTCAGAATTCTTTGTGGATTTTCTGGTGAAAGATCCGCACACCGGTCATCTCGTCACGGCTCCGTCACATTCACCGGAACAGACGCCGCCGAATCGTCCCCTGTTCGCCGCCGGGCCGACGATGGATAATCAGCTCATCCGTTCGCTGTTCACCTCAACGATTGATGCCGCCAAAATTCTTGGCACCGATAAAAAATTTGCGGAGCAACTCGCTAAACTTCGCAACCAACTTCCGCCGAATCAAGTCGGCAGCCACGGTCAGTTGCAGGAATGGCAGGAAGATTGGGATACGCCAAATAATAATCATCGCCACCTGTCGCCGCTCTGGGGTTTGTATCCCGGCAACGACATCACGCCCGCTGACACAAACATTTTTGCAGCTGCCAAAAAACTTTTAGAATGGCGCGGCGACGGCAGCACCGGCTGGAGTTATGCGTGGCGGATGCCGCTCTGGGCGCGCGTGGGCGATGGTGATTTTGCGTTCCGCCAGTTGAGCGGCCTGCTGCAAAAACGCACATTACCAAATCTCTTCGATTTATGCGGGCCGTTTCAGATTGACGGAAATTTCGGCGCGTGCGCGGGCGTCGCGGAGATGTTGCTGCAAAGCCACCTGACGAAAATCCAAATGACGAATAACGAATGTCGAATTCTCGATCTCTTGCCCGCGCTGCCGAAAGCATGGCCGAGCGGCGCCGTCACCGGCTTGTGCGGGCGTGGCGGATTTGAAGTGGATTTAACTTGGACGAATGGAGCTTTGACCAAAGCGGTCATCCGCTCGAAACTGGGTCAGCGTTGCGTCGTGCGCTGCGGCGGGAAAGAAATTCAGTTCACCACCAAACCGGGAGCGCGCTATGAATTGAACGCCCAACTCGCACTGGTAAAATGAAACGCGCCGCTTACAACCCGGAGCGCGGGTCTGCGACCCGCAGCAGTTACGCCAAACTAGACGGCTCCAAAATAACCGAATGGATTCTGAAATTCGGACACGCTGCGGCTCACAGAGCCGCGCTCCGGTTGCTGTTACCAACGTTCGTTGCATTCGCGCTGGCGGCGAGTGCGGCGGTTGAAAAATGGCCGAGCGCGAGCGCCAACCGCGAACTGGAACTGACGATTCTCGAACCAACAACCAACGTCACCAACGCGGCGCTGCCCGTCATCGTGTATCTAAAAAATCTGGCCGCGCCGCGCGTGGGAATGGAAGGCGACGAAACGATCCTGAAAGATTTTCGCGCTGCTGGAAACCTTGTCGCTGTGCTGGATTTCGCCCACGCCACGAATGCCCGCGCGCCGTTCATCAACCGGGACCTTGGAAAATTACGCGATGATTTCCGCGCCAAGAAAATTCTTGCCGGCCGCAAGCTCGACGATGCGCACATCTTCATCGTGCCGGAAGGCTGCCGGTTGAAGCGCGATGTTTTGTATTACGCCGACACGAATCGTCCGCTGTCGCTCGACATCATTTATCCGTCGCAACCAAAGTCGCCCGTCGGCGCGTTGCTGGAATTTTCCTGCGACAACGTGAATCGTCTCGGCAACCCCTCGCTCTCTATTTGCAGCGACACGATTCTCGACGCGGCGACCACGGAAGGTTTCGCCGTGGCGATGGCCGATCATCCCGTCGCGCCGCCTTACAAAGGACTCGACGCGATGCCGGACTGCGCGGTGCGCATCAAAGCCGCCGTCCGCACCTTGCGCGCGGAAGGAACGAAGCTTGGATTGAATGGAAAAATTGTGCCCGTCGGTTTTTCACGCGGCAGCGGCATGGCTTTAATGCTCGTCACGACGGAAAGCAAAATAGAATTTGAAAACCACGGCGCGCATCCCGATGTCAGCAGCGCGGTGCAAGGCGCGGTCGTGATGTCTGGCCGCTTCACCTATCTCGACCTGTTGCCGGATGACCACATGATTCCGCGTTACAATCAGGTTTGGGGCGCGCGCACGAACAATTTGGAAACGTGGAAACTTCACGGCGCGCTGGATTATCTCACCAACGCCGCCACGCCACTCTTCCTGACCATCAATTGCTCGGAAGCGCCCGACGCGCTGCATCAAATGACCGTCCTGCGACAGCGTCTTGCCGAACTTGGCAGCGACGATATTTTCATGATGGATCGCGAACCGCGAGGCCACAAGGTGACGCTCGACTCAGAAATTCTTGGCGCGATGAATGACTACTTACGTCGTCAACTGAAGTAAATTCGGAGCGCGGGTCTGCGACCCGCAGCGGCTCACAGAGCGCGCTCCGCAATAATCCTTGCCACGCAAGGGAGTTTTGAGGATTGTTGAATCGCTGTGCAAAAAATGGTTCGCCATTTCGGTTCATGCGGTAAAACGGTTCTCTCCGTTTTGCTGGTGGCCGTTGTCGCGCTGATGCTCACGCTGGCGGCTAATGACTCGCTGCACAAACT
>JANOBC010000156.1:0-4696 GCA_031411455.1 Limisphaerales bacterium | reverse complement strand
TGCTCCTCGTAGAGGCTGGCGAACTCGGGAGCCGACCATTGATTTGGCGCGGCGACCACGGAGCTTTGGCCGGTTGCAGGCGGATTCATGAGAGCGTTCACTGCCGATTAGACAACGCCATCAGGATTATGTCACGCCTGCCCGTTGAACTATTTCAAGCGTAGCGATAGGGCTTGGCGAGCGGGAAGGTGTTGGGCAGATAGCGAACTTCCGTCACCGTGCCGTCGTGGAGCAACACCTCGACAATGTCGAAACGAAATTTCACCTGTGGATTTTTTATTCGCCGTAAATAGTCGAGCGCGGTTTGGGAAAGCAGTTTTTTCTTCCGCGCATCCACCGCATCGGCGGGGCGCGTCCACTCTTCTGACGAGCGCGTTTTCACTTCGATAAAGCATAGGCAGTCGCCATCCCGAAAAATCAAATCAATCTCGCCGCATTCGGAACGGAAGTTCGCCGTGAGAAATTTGAGACCTGCTTTCTGTAAAAACTTTTTTGCTGCGCGCTCGCCCAATTCGCCGCGCCGCAGGTGTTCCGGCTTGGACTTGCCGGCAAACTTCGCTTTTAATTTCTCAAAAAAATTCATTTTATCAGCCACAGATTTTACAGATGAAACACAGATTAAATCGGGAAAGGTCGTTGAGATAGTTTTCCTTTCGCTTCCTTCGCGCGACCTTTCCTAGCTTAATCTATGTTTCATCTGTGAAAATCTGTGGCAAAAACTATTTCGCCTGCTTTGGCTTCAACGGCTCAAAGGTCAGCCGGTGAATCGGACACGCGCCGAGCTTCATAATCGCCGCCAGATGTTTCGCCGTGCCGTAGCCCTTGTGCTGCGCAAAACCGTAGCCGGGAAATTTTTCATCGTAAACCAACATCAGCCGGTCACGCGTCACCTTTGCCAGCACGCTTGCGGCGGCGATGGAATAGCTCCGCGCATCGCCCTTGACGATGGCCGTCTGCGGCACGCGCAATGTCCTTACCGGACGTCCATCCATCAGTGTGTGCGGGGGCAGGGGATTTAATTTCGCCAGCGCGTCATTCATCGCGCGATGCGTGGCCTGCAAAATATTAATCTCATCAATCACCGCCGCGCTGATTTCTGCGATGCCAAATTCAATCTCGCCGCAAGTGGTGATGAATTGGAAAAACTTTTCGCGCTGTGCTTGCGTGAGCTGCTTGGAATCGTTCAAGCCGACGAGTTCAGCGGGCAAGCCGGTTGCCAGCCAGCGCGGCGGCAGAATAGCCGCCGCCGCAACCACCGGCCCCGCGAGCGGCCCGCGCCCCGCCTCGTCCACGCCCGCGACGCGCGTGATGCCAGATGACCAGAGTGGCTGCTCGAATTCAAACGAGTTGGAAAATTTGGCGGACACAAAATAATTGTTAACGGGGGCTTTTCGGATGCCGATAATTCCAACTAAAAATAGGGTTGGGTTTAATGCCAGTTTTCGCTGATGCGAATTGCGAATACTCCTGCAAAGCTTTCTCAAGAGCTTTAACAACTTTTAGACGCTTTGGTTTTTCCAGCAAGAATTGCGGAAGTTTTTCAAACCAGCGTTGCGCCTCCCAGTGATCTCCTCCCAAGTTTTCTCTATAAAAAGGCAAACGGCTTGAAGGATGATTTTCTGAGGTGTAATACCCTAAACACATTTCAATTTGCTCGGTGCTATGAAATATGAAACTGAAGCTGCAAACCTTGACCAGACATACTTTGTAGACTGTTAGAGTGGGTGATTTGTCATAGCGCTTCCGTTGTTCGGCATCAATACACCACATCGGGTTTCCGTGTCGCATCGAGTCATACGGCTCTATTTTTATCTGCGCCATAAATAAGGAATGAGACTATTCTGTTTTGAAAACCTTGTCGCCTTGATTTTTCGTCTTGGATCCATTTGAAATTCTGAAACTTCCCCACCTTTGCAAGCCGCCAGCCACCGTCACTTTGGTTGCAATGCCTGCTTACACCCGCTGCTTAAAACTTCCTCGGTGTTCCAGTTGATTGCTTTCGCGGGAAATTTTTTCTGCGACTTCGTCAACGCATCCCAAATTCCCAGGGATAAAACAGCGGCGCCGCGTGGCGTGGGGTGGAGGCCATCGGCTTGGAGCAGGGCGCGGGTTTGGCCAGCGGGCAGAGTGGTGTTGTGGAGTTTAATGGCTTCGTCTGCTTTCACGGCGCGCATGAACTCGGCAAGCGGCACGATGGTGACTTGCTTACGCTTCGACGCCCATTGTTTCAAACGTTCGTTCGCGGCGCGGCGCGCGTCCTCGCTCGGCACCATGTCGGCGCTGATGATGCCGGTGTTCGTCGCGGAGGACGCATCGGGAATATCGCCGACGACGAGCGGGCAGGGGATTTGTTCGAGTCGCTTCAGACCGGCTTCAAAATGCGCGGCGCGTTCGGCATCGGTGTCGCCATTGCCGTAGCAAAACCAGAACAGAAAATCCACGGCCACCACGAGCGTGGGCTGGGCGTTCGTGGCGGATCGGATTTCCGACGCGGCCATCGCGTCGGGACTCAAGAAGAAGAGCGCGCTGCCAAAATTTTTCACCGGCGAGTGCGGCACGGTGATGGCGGCGTCGAGGTAATGATGCGGCTTGCACTGTGCCGTCTCCGGCCCGCCGAACGGTTCGGACAAAACAAATCCGCCGGACGCACTCGCGCCGATGACGATGACGCGCGCCCACGGCGAGTCGGCGGCGAAGGATTGCAGACTCAATGCGGCTAGAATTAAAAATAGGAACGCCTTGAGTTTGAATTGTGTTTTCTCCCTCACCCTAACCCTCTCCCGCTGGGAGAGGGAACCACCATTGAGCATTTTAAGATTGTTGCAAACTTTTGGAGACAAAGTCAGCGGTGGATTTGCCAGAACGCGGCAAATGGTTCTCCCTCTCCCAGCGGGAGAGGGCAGGGGAGAGGGAGAAGTCATGACTTATAAGCAACTATTCCTATCGGCGGATTTACCGCACGACTTCAAATGCAAATCCCTTCAAGTATTCCGTCTCGGGGATCATCGGGATGATGGGATGGTCGGGAGATTGCGCGTAGTTCGCCACGCGGCGCAGGACGCGGCGCGTGTCGTAGGCGGCGGAGAGCAGTGAGTCCTGAAACAATTCCGTGCCGACGTGGTGCGAGCAGCAGAAAGTTGCGAGTGTGCCGCCAACTTTCAGCAGCTTCAACGCGCGCAGTTGGATTTCTTTGTAGCCGCGCAAGGCGTCGTCCACGGACGCGCGGTTGCGGGTGAACGACGGCGGGTCGAGGATGATAAGGTCGAAGCGCGGGATGACTTTTTCGTGCGGCTTCACGGCGGTGTTCAGCTTGAGCCAGTCAAAAACATTGACGGTCTCGAAGGAACAATTTTTCTCCAGCTTGTTGGTTTTGGCGTTGCGCTCGGAAGCGGCGATAGCGTCCGCGCTCTGGTCGAGCAAGTGGACGTGCGCCGCGCCCGCGTGGGCCGCGTGCAGACCGAAGCCGCCGAGGAAGCTGAAGCAGTCGAGGACGTTTCCGCCTTTGGCGAATTGCGAGACGGCCTGGTAATTCGCCTGTTGATCCAGATACATTCCGGTCTTGTGGCCGGCGATGAGGTCGGTTTCAAATTTGATGCCGTTCAGGTTCACGAAAACTTTTCCATCGCACTCGCCGGACAAAATTCCATTCGACTCGGCGAGGCCTTCAAATTTTCGCGAGGCGACGTCGCTGCGTTCCATGATGGCGCGCGGCGAGAAGATTTTTTCCAGCGCGGTGACGATGTGTTTTTTCCGCAAGTCCATGCCGAGCGCGGAAATTTGCACCACGAGCACGTCCTCGTATTTGTCCACGATGAGGCCGCTCAAAAGGTCGCTCTCGGCGTTGACGACGCGGAAGGAAGTGGCGTTGGGCATGAACCGCTGGCGCACGGCGAGCGCGGTGCGGATGCGTTCCTCGAAAAATTCTGCGTCCGGCTTGATACGATCCATCGAGAGGAGGCGAACGCCGATTTTGGATTTGGAATTGTAAAAACCGGTGCCGAGCAAGCGCTGGCGATGGTCTTTGGCCTGCACGAGGTCGCCATCGGCGGCGGGCTGGGTGAGGCGGAGAATTTCGTTCTGATAAATCCACGGATGCCCGGCGACGATGCGGTCGGCTTCACCCGGCTTGAGGAGGACAGTTGGCAGCGTATCAATGATTGTAGACATATCCGTAGCTTCGCAAGCGGCGGCGGAGCGGGAAAGCAAATTCACCGGTGCGTGCGGCCACTTCAAGCCCTGAAGCCAGGTTTGCTTGCCGGGGTGCGTAAGGTTGTTTTGCCTTTCTAAAACTGTTTCAAGAATCGCACGTCGTTTTCGTAGAAGAGGCGGATGTCGTTGATGCCGTAGCGGAGCATGGCGATGCGTTCGATGCCAAAGCCGAACGCCCAGCCGGTCCAGACTTCGGGATCGTAGCCGACGGTCTCAAATACCTGCGGATGCACCATGCCGCAACCGGCGATTTCCAGCCAGTCCTTGCCCATCTTCTTGACGAGCGCGTTGGTGAAATCAATCTCGTAGCTCGGCTCGGTGTAGCTGAAATAGTGCGGGCGGAAGCGGATCTTCACGTCGTCGCCCATGAGTTCGCGGAAAACGAATTCGACTGTGCCCTTCAGGTCGCCGACGGTGACGTTCTTGTCCACGTAAAGTCCCTCGATCTGGTGGAACGTCGGATTGTGCGTGGCGTCAGCGTTGTCGC
>JANOBC010000155.1:0-2166 GCA_031411455.1 Limisphaerales bacterium | reverse complement strand
GCGATATGTCTGGCCGAACGCTGCAGGTAGTCGGCCACGGCCCAGTGATATTTGAGTTTGAGGCCTTCCTTGACCACACCGGCAACGACCGGCGCCACGCCGCCCAGTTGCGCATGCCCGAACGCGTCCCGCAGGCCCTGATCGGCCAGGAAAGCGCCCTCGTGGTCACGCACGCCCTCCGATACGACGACCGAGCAATAGCCAAAGCGCTTGACCAGTGCATCGACGCGGGCGAGAAAGCGTGCCTTGTCGAAAGGGATTTCCGGGAACAGGATCATGACCGGCAGGTCGCCCGCCTTGTCCGCGGCAAGGCCGCCCGCCGCGGCGATCCAGCCGGCATGACGTCCCATGACTTCGAGGATAAAAACTTTGGTCGAAGTCTTCGCCATCGAAGCGACGTCGAAACTTGCTTCGCGCGTGGAAATCGCGACGTATTTTGCCACCGAGCCGAAACCCGGACAGCAGTCCGTGATCGGCAGGTCGTTGTCCACCGTCTTGGGCACATGGACCGCCTGCAGCGGATAGCCGAGCGACGCGGAAAGGCGCGATACCTTCAGGCAAGTATCGGCAGAGTCCCCGCCGCCGTTGTAGAAGAAATAGCCGATGTTGTGCGCCTTGAATACTTCGATGAGGCGCTCGTATTGCGCGCGGTTCTCTTCCAGTCCCTTGAGCTTGTAGCGGCAAGAGCCGAAAGCCCCGGCAGGTGTATGGCGCAGCGCGGCGATGGCCTTGGCGGATTCCTTGCTCGTATCGATGAGGTCTTCGGTCAGCGCGCCGATGATGCCGTTGCGCCCGGCGTAGACCTTGCCGATATTGTTCTTGTGCTTGCGCGCGGTCTCGATCACGCCGCAGGCCGACGCGTTGATCACCGCCGTCACTCCGCCAGACTGGGCATAAAACGCGTTCATCATTGCCATTTCATTTGCTCCTGGAAAACCCTATCACCGCAAAGATTCTTTTCAATACCCCCTTGAGGGGTGCGCAAAGATCGCAAAGAAGTTTCGGGACTATATCAAGAACTACATGAGCGCTCGCCCTAACAATATTCGGCATGACGCTGCGAATTCCCCAGTTGCCGAAAAATCCAGTCCTGCTCTCCTTTGCGTTCTTTGCGCCTTTGCGGTGAACGTTTGTTACTTTAGAGAGGCGAAAATGCGGTCGCGGATGGATTCCATCGAGCCCACACCGGCCACAATCACATATTTCGGTGCACCGGGCACACCGCTTTTCGCCCAGCGGGAATAGTAGGCAACCAGCGGCTTCGTCTGCGAGTGGTAGACCTCGAGCCGTTTCTTGACCGTCTCTTCCGTGTCGTCCGCGCGCTGCACCAGGTCTTCGCCGGTGAGGTCGTCCTTGCCGGCGACTTTGGGCGGATTGAATATCAGGTGATAGGTGCGTCCCGAAGCGGGGTGTACGCGCCGTCCCGAGAGACGTTTGACGATCTCGGCGTCGTCGACGTCGATCTCGATGACATAGTCGAGTATGACACCGGCGCTTTTCATGGCATCGGCCTGCGGAATCGTGCGCGGAAAACCGTCGAACAAAAAGCCTTTTGCGGCATCAGGCTGCTTGATGCGCTCCTTGACCAGGCCGATGATCACGTCATCCGGCACGAGCGCGCCGGCATCCATGAATTTTTTTGCGGCCAGGCCCAGCGGTGCCCCAGCCTTAATGGCGGCCCGCAGCATGTCGCCCGTGGAAATCTGGGGAATGCCGAATTTTCCGGTGATAAAGGCGGCCTGCGTGCCTTTGCCGGCGCCGGGCGCGCCGAGAAGGATGAGTCGCATTTCTCTCCTGTCCGTATGGTTGGCGTCCCGACCGGCGGGACTGACGAGCCGTCTTTTCAGCGCGGCCTGACTTGCAAGCGCGGATTATACGGGGGATCAGGCGCCAACCGAAAATGCCTGGCGCATTTTCTCGAGGTCTTCGGGCGTGTCCACGCCCGCATCCGGTGCCTGGTCGGTCACGGCGACGCTGATGCGGTAACCGTGCCAGAGCGCGCGCAACTGTTCCAGGGATTCGAATTGCTCAACCGCGGCCGGGGCCAGGGTCGAATAAATTTTCAGGAAACTGCAGCGGTAAGCGTACAGCCCGAGGTGCCGGTAAACCGGCAAACCCGCCGGCAGGCGCGAAGGGTCAGCCTTGAAGGCGTCGCGCGCGTAAGGA
>JANOBC010000154.1:0-8974 GCA_031411455.1 Limisphaerales bacterium | reverse complement strand
GCGTCCCCGCGAGCCGGGCGTCGCCAGACCAAGCAGCTCGCGGGGACGCTCGCCCCACCAGCAGAAACGACCATAATTTTTGTTAGGCAACAATTTCATCGGCCAAAGCCTCCATCCAGACTGCCCGGCGGCGATTCGGGGCGGTAAAGCAGCGAGGTGTTGCGCGAGATGATGTCCCGGCTGCGCGTGGTTTGAATCACGACATCCACTTGGAACAACCGGTTGGACTGCACCTCGCGGATTTCGCCGGTCCATTTGTAGTCGGCGTAAGACTTGCCGAGCAGTTCGCTCAAGTTGCCGGAGTAAATTCCTTCCACCAACTTATTCGTCATCGCGATCTGCGAGACGACCGCGCTGGCATCCACTGTCGTGCGCTGCAATCGCCGCGCATTCGCCAGCGACGTGGAGATGAGGCCGAGGATGGCAAACGTGCCCATGAACAGGATGCCGATGGCAATCATCACTTCGAGCAGCGAGAAGGCCTTTTGTGATTTTGAAAAAAATTGGCGCGTCGCCGCACTGGGAGCGCTGACTTCCAGCCGGCGTGTTTCTGAAACCAGCAACAACTCGCGGGCTGGAAGCCAGCGGTCCCAGTGCCGGATGGAAGAATTAATTTTCATCGGTCAACGGCGCTGATGCGGGTGTGGCCGGTGGCAAACTCCAGTGAAATTTTCCGCCAGTCGTCCCGGTCATGCAGCACGACAGTCATCTCATCGCAGGTCCCGTTCGGAAAAAACTGCACGCGCGCCCACTCCGCGCCGCCAAAGTCCTGCTGGTTGATGTCCAGCATCGCGAAGTCCACACCATCCGGCAATTTCGCCGCGACGATGTAGGTTGACCCCTGCCCCGGCCCGCCGCCGTCCACAGCAAATGATTTTTCGCCGGGATGAAAAACCACCGCCACGGTCTGCTGCGAGATAATCGCCTTGGCCCGCGCCGCCGCGCACACATCCGTCAGGTCGCTCACGGCTTTTCTCATGCCTTCTTTTTGCAGCACCTTGATGATGGACGGCAACCCCATCGCCGCGATGAGGCCGATGATGGCGACGACGATCATGATTTCCACGAGCGTGAAGGCGTGACGGAAGCGCGGAGTGCGGAGTGCGGAGTGCGAAGTTTTTCGGGCAGCGGCGTCCGGGGTAATCGGCAATTGGCAATTGGCAATTGGCAATTTCATCAGTGGATCGAGGAGATGAGTTTGAACATCGGCAGGAACAGGCTCATCATCAGCAGCCCGACCGCCACGGCCATAACGATGATGAGCGCGGGGCCGATGAGATCGCTCATCACGCGCAGCGCAATCTCCTGTTCCTTCTCGTAAGTGTCCGCGAGGTTGTTGAGCGCGCCCGGCACATCGCCCGTTTCCTCGCCGATACGAACGAGATCCACCATGAGTTGTGGGAACAGTTTACTATGCGCGAGCGGCTGCGCGAGCGTCTTGCCGTCCGTCACGCCCTCGCGCGTCTTGGCGATAGCGTCTTTCAAGTGAACGTTCGGCATGACTTGCTCGGTGATCTTCAACGCGGTCAGCACCGGCACACCGTTTTGCAGCAACGTGCCGAGCGTGCGCGTGAACTGGCTGAACAGATTTACCTTCACCACATTGCCGAAGATCGGCGCGTTCATCTGCCATTGATCCATTTTGCGCCGTCCGGTCGCGCTCGACTTAAAGCGGTTGAACATCACCACCAGCGCGATGATGATGCCGATGAGCAGCCACCAGTAGTCCGTGAAAAAATGACTCATGCCAATCAGCACCCGCGTGGGCAACGGCAGCGTGATGTCGAAGCCCTTGAAGATTTCCACGAACTTCGGCATGACCGTTGTCATGAACATGAACACCAGCAGCACCGCCACGCACAAGACCAGCGCCGGATAAATCATCGCGGACTTGAACTTCGCCTGCGTGTCGGAGAACTGTTGCAAACTTGTCGCCATGCGGCGCAGCACTTCCACCAGCTTGCCGCTCGTTTCACCGGCGCGCACCATGTTGATGTAGAGTTCCGAAAAAATTACCGGCTGCCGCGCCAGCGCGTCCGAAAGCGCGCGGCCTTCCGTCACTTCCTGCCGCAACCCTCGGCTGACGTCGGCCGGAATTCCCTTCGACGCCAGATGCGTCATGCTGTTCAACGCCACCGTCAGCGGCATCCCCGAATGGAGCAGGTTCGCGAGCTGCGTCGTGAACGTCGCCAGCTCCTGCGTCTTGGGTTTGCGCTGCTGGTGGAACTGCGCCTGCATGGCTGGCGGCAGGAACGAAGCGAGGTTGATGCCCTTTGACTTGCCCTTGCTCGCAACGGCGGATCCCGCCTTAGCATCCGTCACGGAAATGGGAAATAGTCCGCTGCGTTGAATTTGCGCTAGGGCGGCGGGACGATCCGGCACTTCGAGAACGCCCTCGACGAGTTCGCCGGAACGTTTGCGTGCTTTGTAAGTGAACTGTGCCATAAAGACTTTTATTCAAAACCGGCCGCCAATGAAAGTTTCAAAATATGACTGCCGACGAAACCAACATTGACACGTCCGTCCCTTCATCCACCCAGCGAAGCGCACTGACGCAAGCGGTTTCATTCCAGTGGCGCGAGATAATTTGCTTGAGTGAACTGCTGCCAGCGGCTTCACTGTCCGCCCGGTGGAGAGATGGCCGAGTGGCTGAAGGCGCTGGTTTGCTAATTCACGAATGGAGTTTAGCCCTCAATCGGACTCACGAAGAATCACTAGTATTCACGGGCCTATCATCAGCATTCAAACACTTGGCCCAAGACCTCGAAAAGGACTCAAAAACAGGCAAGTAGTATCAGATTTCAGTATCAGATTTCAGATCCAGATTCGTGCTATAAATTTCCGCGTCCTGACAGCTTTCCGCACTACCGAACCCAAACAAAAAAGGCACCCTGACAAATCAGAGTGCCTTTTGAAAAACGAAAATTATTTCTTCATGCCAAGAATCGCGTCTTTGGCCGCCTTGGCGACGCGAAACTTCACGACTTTCTTAGCCTTGATCTGGATCGTTTCACCAGTTGCAGGATTACGTCCGACCCGAGCTTTGCGATTAACCAGAACGAGCTTGCCGAGACCAGGAATCGTGAATGAATCCTTGGCGTGTTTGTAGGCTAGCGCAGCGAGTTGTTCAAGAATTTCGCTAGCTTGCTTTTTGGTGAGGCTGTTCTTTTCAGCAACGGTTGAAACGATTTGTGATTTGGTCAGAGCTTTGGCCATGATTTAATTATGTGTTATTGTTGGTTAATGTTTGCCGAACCCTTATAAAATATCGGCAGAAATGACTCAACAAGATAAAACCGCCGATTTTATTGAGCGAACTGCACTTCAACATCAAAACCTAAACACTCGGTTCGACATTAACTAAACCTTCCGGACAGCCAAGTTGAATCACCAAGTAAAATAAAATTTGATTCCTAATTTGGTCTAGCCAGAATCTCATCGTGAAACGCGAGGACTTTGATGTGTTGATAAAGAAATCCGGAGTGAGCAAGATGGTGTCAGCACGAGCGCGGAATTTCCTGAAAGTTTAATTGAGCCACTGGAAACTGCGCTGGACGAAACCGAAAGTTGGCTGGTTAAGAACCAACCAGCAGAATTTCGGGAGGCCCTGCTAGCACTGTATTTTCGGATGCATTCATTTCGACGCACGGCTGAACTTTACGACGAGCGCTTCGTGACCATCATCGAAAACGAATCGGCGGTGAGGGTGCGGCAGTTTTGCCTCGATCCATCCCTGCTGCTGCGGAAGGCACTCGCCCGTGGCAAAGCCGCCGTCTTCTTCTCGGCCACGCTCACGCCGCTGTTCACTGATCTCAAAAACGAAAAGAAAAATTATCCGCGCGATCCATTCCACTGGTTTTACGGCAAAATGGGTTACGCGGGCTATCACCAGTTCGCCAGTTGGGCGGCGCTGCGCCAAGGCGATTTCAAGCTGCACTACGATTATCAAGGCAAGGTTGAGCGCTACAACATCGCGGAGGACATATCAGAGAAGAACAACCTTGCGCATGCCCAACCAAAACTCGCCCTCACCATGCTGGATGATTTGACCGACTGGCTGCGGACTGATTGCAACGCCGTCTATTTGCCCAAGGCCAATCCGGATTTTAATCCTCAGGGGCCGCTACCCTATGGACCCTATATTCCGTTTGAAAAATTGAAGAAGTCTCTTTTCCACGACACACCGGAAGACCTTGAGAACTGATCTATTGCTTATGAGCTTAAAAAATATCGCATTGCTCGTATTGCTCACCGGCCTCGTCGCCGGCACAACCACTGCGGCCCAGTCCGCGCCGCTCTCCCTCTGGTATCGCCAGCCAGCCACGAATTGGAATGAAGCGCTGCCGCTCGGCAACGGTCGCTTAGGGGCGATGGTTTTTGGCGGCGTCGCAAAGGAACAATTGCAACTCAACGAAGACACGCTCTGGGCCGGCGGACCCTATGACTCGGCCAACACCAATGCGCACGCCGCTTTGCCGGAGGTGCGCCAGCTCGTCTTTGCCGGCCAATATGACGCAGCGGCCAAATTGATCAGCGATAAAATGATGGCGGTGCCGCTGCGCCAATTGCCTTACCAAACGCTTGGCGATTTATTCCTGGATTTTCCGACGAACGGGCCGGTGACCGCTTACCGGCGCGACCTCGACCTGGACACCGCTATCGCCACGGTGAGCTACACAGTCAAAGGCGTTCACTTCAAACGGGAATATTATTCCAGTCCGGTTGATCAAGTCATCGTGGTGCGACTAACTGCGGATCAGCCGGGACAAATATCTTTCACCGCCCGGATGAGCACGCCGCAACAGGCCTCGGTCAGGGTCGAGAAATCCAAAGGCGCGCCCGCACCGATGAGTTTGGTGATGAGCGGCGTCAACGGCAGTGCGCAGGAAATCAAGGGCGCGTTGAAATTTCAGGCGCGCGTCGCCGTGATCGCCACTGGCGGAAAACACGAGGCTGGCGCGGACACTATTTCCGTCGCCAACGCCGATAGCGCCACGCTGCTCCTTGTGGCTGCGACGAGCTTTAAGAATTATCACGATGTCAGCGGTGATCCGGAACGCATCACGCAAAAGCAAATTGCCGCCGCAAGTAAAAAAACCTTTGCGGATTTGCTCGCCGCGCACGTCGTCGCTCATCAGAAATTGTTCCGCCGCGTGGAATTGAATCTGGGCGAGACGGACGCGATGACGCTGCCGACGGATGAGCGCATCCAGCATTTTGCTGAAGGCCATGACCCGCAACTGGCCACGCTGTATTTCCAGTTTGCGCGTTACCTGTTGATCAGTTGTTCGCGCCCCGGCAGTCAGCCCGCCAATTTGCAGGGCCTGTGGAACGCTTCCATGAAGCCGCCGTGGGACAGCAAATACACCATCAATATCAACACCGAGATGAACTACTGGCCCGCCGAGCCGGGCAATCTTCCCGAATGTGTCGAGCCGCTCACGCAAATGGTGCTGGACCTCGCGCAGACTGGCGCACGCACTGCGAAGGTGATGTATGGCGCGCGCGGATGGGTGGTGCATCACAACACCGATCTTTGGCGCGCGACTGCGCCCGTGGACGGCCCGAGATGGGGCATGTGGCCAATGGGCGGCGCGTGGCTTTGTCAGAACTTGTGGGAACATTACCTCTACAGCGGCGATAAAGAATATCTTCGGCGTATTTATCCCGCCATCAAAGGCGCGGCGCAGTTCTTCCTCGATACGCTCGTTGAGGAACCAAATCTGCCCGGCCCCGCCAACCTCGTTACCTGTCCCTCGCTTTCGCCGGAAAACGTGCATCCTGAAAGTAAGACCAGCATCTGCGCCGGTCCGACCATGGACTTGCAGATTCTGCGCGACCTGTTCGCCAATTGCATCCGCGCCGGGGAAATTCTCGATCAGGACAAAAAGTTTCTAAAGCAAGTCGCCGCCACCCGTGCGCGATTGGCACCATTGCAAATCGGCCGCGCGGGGCAGTTGCAGGAATGGCTGAAGGACTGGGATTTGGACGCCGTGCAAATCCAACATCGCCACGTCTCGCATCTCTACGGCTTATTTCCCAGCGCGCAGATTGATGTGAACACCACGCCGGAACTCGCCGCCGCCGTCAAAAAATCTTTGGAAATACGCGGCGACAAGGCGACCGGCTGGGGCACCGCCTGGCGCATCAACCTCTGGGCACGTCTGCGTGATGGTGATCGCTCCTTGAGCATTTTGCAGGATTTGATCAGTCCGCGCTGCACCTATCCGAGCCTCTTGGATTCCTGTCCGCCGTTTCAGATTGATGGCAATTTCGGCGGCGCGTCCGGCATCATGGAAATGCTCCTGCAAAGCCAGAACGACGTCATCCAACTTCTTCCGGCGTTGCCCCAGGCTTGGCCAAACGGCGGCGTGCGCGGCTTGCGTGCCCGCGGCGGTCTCGCGGTGGACATCGCGTGGCAGGACGGCAAGGTCAGTTCTTATCACATTCGATCCAAAGAGCCGCGCCAAGTGAAGGTGCGCGTGAATGGCGAAGTGAAAACCGTGATGACGGAAGTTTTAAAATGAAGCCGCCCCGGTGATTCATTTTCCGTCTCAAATATTTAACAGCATAAACCACTCAATGAAACAGATACTGACCATCATCACCGTTCTGTTGCTGGCGACAGGCGCTTCGCTCCACGCCGCAGAGAAAAAGCTCAACGTCCTGTTCATCGCGGTGGACGACATGAACAATGACCTCGGCTGCTACGGGAATCCGATCGTGAAGTCGCCAAATATTGACCGGTTGGCGGCGCGCGGCGTGAAGTTCGACCGTGCCTATTGTCAGTTCCCGCTGTGCTCGCCGAGCCGGTCGTCGGTGCTAACCGGTTTACGGCCGGACACCACGCGTGTCTTTGATCTCCAGTATCATTTTCGCCAAGGACTGCCCGACGTGATGACGCTACCGCAAATGTTCATGACCAACGGTTATTACACGGCCCGTGTCGGGAAGATGTATCACTACGGAAACCCCGGACAGATCGGCACGAGCGGCCTGGATGATCCGGCGTCGTGGCAGGAATTCTACAATCCCGCTGGTCGCGACAAGACCGCGTTGGAGGTGGACGTGATTCGTTACACCGGAAAAAAGGGCGGAGGGCTTGGCTCGGCCATGGCCTATCTCAACGACAAGCCGGGCAAGGACGAGGAGCACACCGACGGCAAAGTGGCCACGCAGGCAATCGCGCTGCTTGAAAAACATAAGGACCAGCCGTTCTTCCTCGGAATCGGGTTTTACAAACCGCACTGCCCGTGGATCACGCCCGGCGGCTATTTCGAGAAGTATTCGCTCGACACCATCCAGCTGCCGGCCATTGCAACGAGCTACCAAGACAGCGTTCCAGCAGCCGCGCTCGCCTCCACGAAACCGTGGCCGTATCTGGGGGTAACGCCCGATCAGGCGCGTGAATGCAAGCTGGCCTACTACGCGGCGATTACCTTCGTGGACGCACAAGTTGGCCGCGTGTTGGACGCGCTCGATCGGCTAGGCTTGCGCGAAAATACCATCATCGTTTTCTGGAGCGACCACGGCTATCAGCTCGGCGAGCATGGGCTTTGGTTCAAGCAAAGCTGCTTTGAGGAAAGTGCCCGCGTGCCGATGATAATCGTGCCGCCCGCGACGAAGAATGCCGGCAAAGTCTGCGCGCGCAACGTGGAGTTAGTGGACCTATATCCCACGCTGGCCGATCTCGCCGGGCTGACTCCGCCGAAAGGTCTGGAAGGCGTGAGTCTCCGGCCGTTGTTGGAAAATCCCGCAGCGACGTGGACGCGCCTGGCCTTCACGCAAGTTGAACGCGGCAATTTCCCCGGCCACAGTGTGCGCACCGAACGCTGGCGCTACACGGAATGGGATTTCGGGGCGAAGGGCGCGGAGCTTTACGATCACGATGCCGACCCGCAGGAGCTGCACAACCTCGCGGCCGATTCCAAATTCGCCGCAACCGTGACTGAGATGAAAGCGCTGCTGAAAACTATTCACCCCGCTCCCGTTGATGGTGGCAAGGCGCGGGCGGGTTTTGCCGAATCGCTCGGAGTGAAGACGGAGTAAGCCATGAAAAGTTCCCGCAGCCACTAACATTATCCAAGCCCATGAAAATAATCCTCATCGCGTTTTCCGCCCTCTGCCTTTTGCATGGGCAGGTCATTGCTGCGGATAGGCCAAACATCCTGTGGCTCGTCAGCGAGGATAATAATCGCTTCCTCGGTTGCTACGGCGATCCGCTCGCGCAAACACCAACGCTGGATCGTCTCGCAAAGGAAGGTGTGTTGTATGAACGCTGCTTTGCCCAGCCCGTCTGTGCACCGTCGCGTTTCACTTTGATCACGGGTGTGAACGCGGCGAGCGCCGGTCCGGCCGAACACATGCGCGCGCAGGGGAAAATTCCCTCGTGGCTCAAGGGTTTTCCCGCGCTGCTGCGACAAGCGGGTTACTACACGGCGAACAACGCGAAGACCGATTACAATTCGCCCATCAGCATCAAGGAAGCGTGGAACGAGAGCAGCAAACAGGCACACTGGCGGAAGCGACCCAATCCCGCCCAGCCGTTCTTCAGTGTATTCAATCACGAGGTCACGCACGAGAGTTGCCTATTTCCCGAGAAAGAACTGCCGCTAAAACTGCCGCCCACAGATCGGGCCAAGGTGCGCATTCCAGCCTACCAGCCCGACACGCCGGAAATGCGGGACGATTGGGGACGTTACTATGACCACATGGCGCTGCTCGACGCGCAGATCGCGGCCAAACTCCGGGACCTTGAAAAGGCCGGACTCGCCGAGGACACCATCATCTTTTACTACGGCGACAACGGCGGTGTGCTCCCGCGCAGCAAGCGCTTCCTGCAAGAAAGCGGCACGCACGTCCCGCTGATCGTTTACTATCCGCCGAAGTGGCGGCATCTCGCGCCCGCCGCGCCGGGATCGCGCATTGCCGATCCGGTGTGCTTTGCTGATTTTGCGCCAACCGTTCTCTCGCT
>JANOBC010000153.1:0-1570 GCA_031411455.1 Limisphaerales bacterium | reverse complement strand
CAGCAACACGCCCACGTTGTCCCCCGCCTGACCTTGGTCAAGCAGCTTGCGGAACATTTCTATGCCGGTGCATACGGTCTTCACCGTGGGCTTCAGGCCCACGATCTCGAGTTCATCGCCCACTTTGACGATGCCGCGCTCCACCCGCCCCGTCACCACGGTGCCCCGCCCCGAGATGGAGAACACGTCTTCCACCGGCAGCAGGAACGGGCCATCGAGCGCCCGCTTGGGCTGCGGAATGTAGGTGTCGAGCGCTTCAGCAAGCTTGAATATCGCCACTTCGCCCAACTCGCCCTTGTCGCCTTCGAGCGCCTTCAGCGCGCTGCCGATGATGATCGGGGTCTTGTCGCCCGGGAATTCGTACTTGGAGAGCAATTCGCGCACTTCCATTTCGACGAGTTCGAGCAGTTCCTTGTCGTCGACCATATCCGCTTTGTTCATGAACACGATGATGTAGGGCACGCCTACCTGACGGGCGAGCAGGATGTGCTCGCGCGTCTGGGGCATCGGACCATCCGCAGCGGAGACCACCAGGATCGCGCCATCCATCTGCGCCGCACCCGTGATCATGTTCTTCACGTAGTCGGCGTGGCCCGGGCAGTCCACGTGGGCATAGTGGCGGTTGGCCGTCTCGTATTCCACGTGCGCGGTGTTGATCGTGATCCCGCGTGCCTTTTCTTCCGGCGCCGCATCGATCTGGTCGTAGTTCTTCGCTTCCCCACCGAATTTCTTCGACAGCACGTGCGTGATCGCCGCCGTCAGCGTCGTCTTCCCATGGTCCACGTGACCAATCGTGCCTACGTTCACGTGCGGCTTCGTGCGCTCAAACTTTCCCTTTGCCATCGCTGTTCCTTCCTGCTTACGCAGCCTTCTTATTGATCACAGCTTCCGCGACAGTCTTCGGAGCTTCGGAGTAGTGCTTGAATTCCATCGTGTAAGTGGCACGTCCCTGGGTGGCCGAACGCAACGAGGTCGAATAACCGAACATTTCAGCCAGCGGCACCTCAGCCTTGATCACCATCGTTCCGTGCACTTCTTCCTGCCCCTGGATCATGCCGCGGCGCGAAGACAGATCGCCAATGACATTACCCATGAAATTTTCCGGCGTCTCCACTTCCACCGCCATCATTGGCTCGAGCAGCACCGGGTTAGCCTTGCGCATGCCGTCCTTGAACGCCATGGACGCGGCCATCTTGAAGGCGTTTTCGTTCGAGTCGACGTCATGGTAAGAACCGTCGAACAACGTGACCTTGACATCCACGACCGGGAATCCAGCCAGCACACCATTGGGCAGGGTTTCCTGCAAGCCCTTGTCCACCGCCGGAATGTACTCGCGCGGTACCGTGCCGCCCTTGATCGCATCGACAAACAGGTAGCCTTTGCCCGGTTCATTCGGCTCAACCTTGAGCCAGACGTGGCCATACTGCCCGCGACCACCGGACTGCTTGATGAACTTGCCTTCGACTTCGACCGACTTTTTGATTGCTTCGCGGTAGGCCACCTGTGGCTTGCCAACGTTGGCTTCCACACCGAATTCGCGCTTCATGCGATCGACGATGATTTCCAGATG
>JANOBC010000152.1:0-1591 GCA_031411455.1 Limisphaerales bacterium | reverse complement strand
CCCTGCCCGCGCGGCGCCGCCACCAGCGCGCCGGTCGCCAGCATCAGCACACTGGCTCCATACAGGATGAAATCCGCCCGATACGCGGCCCTGCTGTGCTCAAGGGTGAACATGCCCATGGGTTGTCTGTCCTGTGCCGACGACAGGTTCGCGCGAGGGGCGCGAACCACTATCGGCGCGAGAATGAATGTTCATTCTTCAACGGTCTGTTCGGCAGCGCACATTGGCGGCTGGATTCGGCACTGGCGTCAGCCGGACGCAGTATCCGGGTGTTTCGTCGATTGTGTTCGGTAACGAACATTTTGCATTCTCTGGCGGCCCTATAATCCGGCCTGAAAGTTGCGTGCGAACCTGGTTCACCAGGGCACCCGATGGGCGCCCGGTTCCGGCCGTAACCAGACGGGAAGGAAATCATGGCGAGCGCATCAGACCCGAGGGAAAACCACCTGCTGGCGGCGCTGCCGGACGATCAATGGCTGCTCTGGAAGGAGCATCTGGAACCGGTCGAGATGCCGCTGGGCCTGGTGCTGTATGAATCCGGCGGCGTGCTCAGCCATGTGTACTTCCCGTCCACCAGCATCGTCTCCCTGCTGTACGTGATGGAAAACGGCTCGTCGGCTGAAATCGCGGTGGTCGGCAACGAAGGGATTGTCGGCATTTCACTGTTCATGGGTGGCGAATCCACGCCCAACCGCGCGCTGGTGCAAAGCGCCGGGCACGGCTATCGGCTGCCGGCGCGGGTGATGAAGGATGAATTCGATCGCGCCGGCCCGGTGTTGCACCTGTTGTTGCGCTACACCCAGGCGCTGATCACCCAGATGGCGCAAACCGCGGTCTGCAACCGCCACCATTCGCTCGACCAGCAGTTGTGTCGCTGGCTGCTGCTGAGCCTGGATCGCCTCTCCGGCAACGAACTGCACATGACCCAGGAACTGATCGCCAACATGCTGGGCGTGCGCCGCGAAGGCGTCACCGAGGCCGCGCTCAAGTTGCAGCAGTCCGGGCTGATTCGCTATGCGCGCGGCCGCATCACCGTGCTGGACCGGCCGCGCCTGGAAGCGCGTAGCTGCGAATGTTATGCGGTGGTCAAGCGCGAATACGATCGCCTGCTGCCGGCGCAACTGGCGACCTGACCAGTTCGCCACCCTACCGCCCGGCAGCGATCCGGCCGGAAACCGGCCGTCGCCGCCGAGTCCTGCTTAACGCGCCGGAACGATGATGGTGGTGTCGCCGCTGGTGCCGCGTGCGCCGGTACTACCCTTGGCTCCGGTATTGCCGGTGGCGCCGGTATCGCCGGTCGCGCCGGTGTAGCCGGTGGCACCAGTGCCGCCGGTGGCCCCGGTAGCGCCGGTATAACCGGTCGCACCGGTACCGCCGGTGGCGCCGGTGGCCCCGGTGTAGCCGGTGGCGCCGGTGTAGCCGGTAGCCCCGGTGCTGCCGGTGCTGCCGGTGGCGCCCGCGGGGCCGGCCGGACCCTGCGGCAACGAGATGCATGCCCCGAGTGCCAGCGTTGTCAGGAGTGCGGCCAGAAGTTTCGCATGTGTCATGATGTTTCCTTTAGTAGTCAGTTCCGGAACGGCGCGCATTGGAG
>JANOBC010000151.1:0-1551 GCA_031411455.1 Limisphaerales bacterium | reverse complement strand
GCCGTTGCTCGATGGCGCGAAAAGTTTTCTCGATGAACTGCGCCGCCGCGTTCAAGTCATCATTCTCTCGGACACGTTTGAACAATTCGCCCAGCCGCTCGTCCAGCAGATGAATTGGCCGACGCTGTTTTGCCACACACTCATCGTGGAGAACGACCGCATCGCCGGTTACAAGCTGCGCATCGCCGACCAGAAGCGGAAAGCCGTGGCGGCGTTCAAGGCGTTGAACTACCACGTCATCGCGGCGGGCGATTCTTACAACGACACGGGAATGTTGGCCGAAGCGCATCACGGTTTCCTCATCCACGCGCCGGAAAAAGTGAAGGCAGAATTTCCGCAGTTCCAAGCCGTAGAATCCCACGCTGAATTGCTAAAGCTGATGAAGGCGGCGATGTAAGTGCCGTTCGCTGATTAGCTGCCGTCCACTTCAGCCGTTTACCAAATAATGTCCGCCGGACTAAAAGTTTTAAGAAGAGATTTTTAACCGCTAATTGACGCTAATAAACGCTAATGAAAAAAGGTGGTGAGACTGGCCTTGAAAAGATTAGCGGGGATGAGCGCAGATTAACGGTTCAACTGGTTTCATTCCCAGCCGGACATCCGGTCGTAACGAAAAGTCATTTCGTTCGTGTTGTAACCGTTATACCACTTGGCGTGGCCGTCGGCGAAGAGGACGTTCTGACCCTGACTGTGCGCCTGCCATTCTTCCCACGGAATGCCGTTGGCCGGACCGCCGACACAGTTTTGCGAGTAGTCGTCCTTGTCCGCATCCGTCGGCTCGAAGTCCAGCGTGTCGCCGCTGACGACGAGCGCGGAGGGGAACAGGATTCTTTTCTCATCCACCGCAGCCTGCTGAAAATTTGCCGCTACAAACGGCGCGCGTGCGCCGTTGAAATAATTGAATCGCGACTGCTCGGACGAGGGTCGCAGTTTGTTGGCCGGACAGCGATAGACGTTGGTGGTGACAACGTAGGAAATGATCTGCTGCATCCACGCGTTCGTCGGTGCGTCGGGGGAGACGGTGTTCCACGGGATGTTACCGCCGGATTTGGGGTAGCGTCCGGTGGCGTCATCCGCATACATTTTCATGCCCAGACTGATTTGGTGGAGGTTGGAATTGCAAGTAATCGTCCACGCGCGCTGCTTGGCGGAAGACAGCGCGGGCAAAAGCATGGCGGCCAGAATCGCGATGATGGCAATGACCACCAACAGTTCAATCAGCGTGAAACCGGCGGCGCATTTCCTTGAGCAATTTAATTTGCACATACGGAATTTTTAGACGCTGGTGCGCGGGTAAGGTTTCAGAAATTTTATCGCCCACCGGGACGGACGGCTTCCTGCTGGTGTGCCGTTGATTTCGGAAGCTCGCGGCTCGAAGCCGGCGATCCCAATCGCAATTTGCCCGCTGCTTCGCTTGACACGGTTGCGCGCAAACTTCATTTTCTTATGACAATTATTTAACGACATGAGCGCATCACACAACTTGTTCGGCACCCTGCAAGACTTTGAACTCGGCAACGGCACGTCGGCGAAATTTTATTCGCTGCCCGC
>JANOBC010000150.1:0-9253 GCA_031411455.1 Limisphaerales bacterium | reverse complement strand
TGCACGTTCTAGTAACCCGCTCGCGTTCAAGCATTACAACCCGGACGAAATCGTCGAGGGCAAGACGATGCGCGATCACATGCGTTTCGCGGTGGTGTATTGGCACACGTTCCGTGGCACGGGCAGCGATCCGTTCGGCGCAGGCACGATGCAACGCC
The DNA here is from genome assembly GCA_031411455.1 of Limisphaerales bacterium. Lineage (GTDB taxonomy): Bacteria > Verrucomicrobiota > Verrucomicrobiia > Limisphaerales > UBA11358 > UBA11358. Next base: position 9,095 of record JANOBC010000150.1, on the reverse strand, counting down.
CGTGGGACGACGGCTCGAACTCCGTTGCCAACGCCCAAAAACGTGCGCGTGTGGCTTTTGAGTTCATCGAGAAACTCGACGCGCCGTATTATTGCTGGCATGACCGTGACGTGGCACCCGAAGGCAAGTCGCTCGCCGAGACGAACAAGAACTTCGACGCCGTTGCCAAAGTTCTGAAGGAAGAACAGCAGCGCACCGGCATCAAGCTGCTCTGGGGCACCGCCAATGCATTCTCCAATCCGCGCTACATGCACGGCGCGGGCACGAGCTGCAACGCCGACGTATTCACCTTCGCCGCCGCGCAAATCAAGAAAGCGATGGAGGTCACGCACGCACTGAAGGGCGAAGGCTACACCTTCTGGGGCGGGCGCGAAGGCTACATGACGCTGCTCAACACCAACATGAAGCGGGAGCTGGAACATCTCGCGCAGCTGCTGCACATGGCCGTCGCTTACAAAAAGCAGATTGGTTTCAAAGGCCAGTTCTACATCGAGCCGAAGCCAAAGGAACCGACTAAGCACCAATACGATTCCGATTCCGCCGCGTGCCTGAATTTTCTGCGCGAATACGATTTGCTGCCGCATTTCAAACTGAACATCGAGACGAACCACGCCACCCTCGCCGGTCACACGATGCAGCACGAACTGGAAGTCGCCGGAGCCGCCAACGCGCTCGGCTCAATTGATGCGAACACCGGTGATGAACTGCTGGGCTGGGACACAGATCAGTTTCCGACGAACATTTATCTGACGACCTACACGATGCTCGCGATTCTTAAATACGGCGGCCTCAAGACGGGCGGCGTGAACTTCGACGCGAAGGTTCGCCGCGAAAGTTTTGAGCCGGTGGATTTATTCTACGCACACATCGGCGGGATGGACGCGTTCGCGCGCGGCTTGAAAATCGCGGCCGCCATCCGCAAGGACGGGCGCCTGGAGAAGTTCGTGTCGCAACGCTACGCCTCGTGGGACAGCGGCATCGGCGCGAAGATTGAATCCGGCAAAGTGGGCTTCAAGGAACTCGAAACCTATATGCTGGCGAAGGGTGACGCCGCCGCAAACGCCAGCGGACGGCAGGAATTTTTGGAAAACCTCATCAACGAATTTATCTGACCCGCCGCCACGGATTTAATTGAGCCACCTCAATTGCAAGCCACCGGAGCGGATGGATTCGCCATCGCCCGGTGGCTTTTTTGTCGCGCGGCTTGGACAACCGGAATAATCGGTGGTGGTATCGTTTCAAAGCTGGTGGGGCGAGCGTCCCACCAAACCACACCACCACCGAATAATCCTCGCACTTGCCTGCGGAAAATTTTTCGCGACACTTTCCGCGATGCACCGGCTTGATCAGCTTCTCCAATTCTGGCCCCACATCGCGGCGGGCTTTGACATCGTCGCCTGCACCCTCGCCTCCGGCCACGCGCTCCTCCACAAGCGCGATCACCGCGCGGCGACCATCTGGATCGGCGTCGTCTGGACGCTGCCCGCACTCGGCCCCCTGCTCTACCTCGCGCTCGGCGTCAACCGCATCCGCCGCCATGCCATCAAGCTGGCGGTGCATAAAAATTACCGCCGCCCCGTGCCGGAAAATCTCGGTGAACCGGAGCACGAAGGCGCGGAACATCTCAAGCACATCGCCGCCGTCGTCAACCGCGTCGTCATGCAACCGCTCACGATGGGGAACAAAATCGAGCCACTCATCAATGGCGACGAGGCTTTCCCCCCAATGCTGGCCGCGATTGCGGGCGCAAAAAAATCCATTTCGCTCTGCACCTACATTTTCGACAACGATGAGAGCGGTAGAAAATTCATCGCCGCCCTCGAACGCGCGCGGGAGCGTGGCGTGGTCGTGCGCGTGCTGGTGGACTCGGCGGGCACACGCTACTCGTTTCCGCCCATCACTTGGAAATTGCGCGCGGCGAAAATTCCGTTCGCAAAATTTCTCCCCGCCTCCCTCCTCACGCCGTGGCGCGCCCCGACCATCAATCTCCGCAACCATCGCAAGTCACTCATCATTGATGGCGAACTTGCTTTCACGGGCGGGATGAACATCCGACATGGAAATGTGCTCGCGGCGAATCCAAAAAGTCCGGTGCAAGACCTGCACTTCCGCGTGACCGGGCCGGTGGTGGAGGAATTGCAGGCGGCGTTTGTGAACGACTGGAATTTTACCACCGGCGAAATTCTCAACGGCGAATTATGGTTCCCAGAATTGCGCGAGACCGGCGGCGTCATCGCCCGCGTGGTTCCTGACGGGCCCGACGGCGATTTTGAAAACGCGCGCTGGACACTGCTCGCCGCGCTGGCCGAGGCGCAGACCTCCGTGCGCATTGTGACGCCGTATTTTCTGCCGGACAACGCGCTCATCACCGCGCTCAACCTCGCCGCGCTGCGCGGCGTGCGCGTGGATATCATCCTGCCCGCAAAAAATAATCTACCGCCCTTGCATTGGGCGTCGCGCGCGCTGTGGTGGCAAGTGCTGGAGCGCGGCTGCAAAATCTGGCTCACGCCACCGCCGTTCGACCATTCCAAGCTGATGGTGGTGGACGGCCACTGGGTTTCGTTCGGCTCGGCGAACTGGGATGCGCGCAGTCTGCGCCTAAATTTTGAATTGAACGTGGAGTGCTACGGCCGCGAGTTCGCCGGCGAGATGGAAAAAATTGTGACGCAGAAAATTTTCAAAGCGCAGCAAGTGACGCTGGCGGAAGTGGACGGGCGGACGGCGTTGGTGAAATTGCGCGATGCGTTCACCCGGCTGTTCTCGCCGTTTCTGTGAAGGATCTCGCCGCCATTTGTTTTTCAAAGAAGTTTTTTCGCCGACGGGCTGGCCGGGCTGGTTCGTCGTCGGGATATGAATGACTTTCTCGATTCACGCACTTCCAGCGCGGAACTCCAGCCGAATCGCGCCGCCCCCTCCGTTTTGCATTGTCACCTTCCCCCAAAAAATTAAACTGTCCGCCCATTTGATGAAAACTTACAACATCGCAGCGCTCGCCGGCGACGGTATCGGCAACGAAGTCATGGCCGAGGCCATCAAGGTGCTCCGCGCCACCGAGAAAAAATTCGGCTTCCAACTTAACATCACTGCCGCACCAGTCGGCTGGGCGGGAATTGATGCCGCTGGCAAAGCCTTGCCCGACGCCACGCTCGCACTTTGCAAAAAATCCGACTCGATTTTGTTCGGCTCCGTCGGCCTGCCCGACCGTGACCCAACGATTCCCAAAGAAGATCGCCCGGAGCGCGCCGCGTTGCTGCGCCTGCGGAAAGAGTTCGGCCTGTTCGCCAACTTGCGCCCGGTGAAATTACCGAAAGTTCTCTCGCACGCCTGCCCGCTCGCGAAGGAACGGCAGGGTGATGGCATTGATATTTTGGTCGTGCGCGAACTGACGGGCGGAATGTATTTCGGTCAGCCAAAAAAAACCGAGGACATCGGCGGCGGCAATTTCCGCGCGATTGACACGATGGTTTACACCACGCCGGAAATCGAACGTATCGCGCACGTCGCCTTCCAGGCCGCGCAGTTGCGCCGGAAGAAACTGACGAGCATTGACAAGGCGAACGTGCTCGAAAACGGAATTTTGTGGCGCGAAGTTGTGACGCGCGTCGGCAAAAATTATCCTGACGTGACGCTCGAACATATGTTCGTGGACAACGGCGCGATGCAACTCATGCTCAAGCCCACACAGTTCGATGTGATGCTGTGCGAAAATATGTTCGGCGACATCTTGAGCGACGAGGCGGCGGCACTCGGTGGTTCACTGGGAATGTTGCCGAGCGCGAGCTTGGGCGCGACGAATGGCGACCAGACTTTTGGTTTTTACGAGCCAGCGGGTGGCACGGCGCCGGACATTGCCGGGAAAAATCTGGCGAATCCCATCGCGCAAATCTTGTCGAGCGCGATGATGCTGCGCCAGAGCTTCGGCCTGAACGAAGCGGCGGCAGCAATTGAGAACGCGGTGACGAAAGCCATCGAAGCCGGCAACCGCACGGGTGACATCTTCAACGCGAACGAGACTGGCGCAAAACGCGTCGGCACGAGCCAGATGGGCGATGCGATTGCGGCGGGGATTTGAGGTTTAACCGCGAACCACGCGAACAAAAAATTCTGAAAACAAAAAAGGCGGCCATCACTGGTCGCCTTTTCTTTTTTAGATTTGCCGCTGGCCTTACTTCGTAACCGGACGGCTCACGCCCTTCAACCGTTCGCGCACCATGTCGGCGCGGATGAGGTCTCGCTCTTCGGCGGAGAGCTTGTCGGAAACCTGCTTCTGCAAATGCGCAGGCTGCGTGACAAGAAACAGTTCATCCACCAGCGCGCGGTCCGCGCCGGGAAACAAACTCATGTCCACGCCTAGCTTCAGCAGCGAGAGCAGGTTCATGGTTTCCTTGGAGGAAATGCTGTGCGCGTTCGCCAGCACGCCGTAGGCACGGCCGATGTGGTTGAAAACAACCTTCGGTTTCTTTTCCAGCAGCCGTTCGCGCGCGTTCTGTTCGTGCTCGATGATCTGCGCGAGAACTTTTTCCAACCGTTCGACAATGATCGATTCGGTTTCGCCGAGGGTCATCTGGTTGGAGACTTGGAAAATATTTCCGAGCGCCTCCGTGCCTTCGCCGTAAAGCCCGCGCACCGCGAGGCCCAGCTTGTTCACGGATTGAATGATGGGATTGATCTGCTCGTCCAGCACGCAACCGGGCAGATGCAACATCGCGCTCACACGGATGCCCGTGCCGAGATTCGTCGGGCAGGCGGTGAGGTAGCCGAGTTCGTTGTCGAAGGCAAAATCCAGTTTCTTTTCCAGCGCGGTATCAAAAGCGTCAATGGCATTCCACGCCGCGCGCAGTTGCAGGCCGGGGCGCAACGCCTGCATCCGCAAATGATCTTCCTCATTGATCATCACGGAAAAAGTTTCTTCACGATTCAAAACCAGACCGCTGCCAACATTTTTCGCAGCGTGTTCGCGGCTGATGAGATGGCGCTCGACGAGAATCTGTTTGTCCAGCGCGGTGAAATTGTCCATCGCCTCGAAGAATGAATCTTTCATGTCCAATAGCGAGCTGACGGCGGGCTGGACAATCTCAAAAACTTTCACGCGCTCCGGCTTCTTGGCCCAGCCGGGAAAAGCCGAGCCGCGCAGATTGCGCGCGAGCCGGACGCGGCTGGAAATCACGATACGATCATGCGGGCCGTGCCGGTGCGTGGAATCAGCGGGCGAGCAGAGGAATGAATGGATGTCTTTCATTTTATTTTTGTAGCCGCCGACGTGAGGAGGCTCATTTCAAATTGTTTTAGTTTGAGCCTCGTCACCTCGACTGCTACGGGAAATTGTTCACCGTGCCTTCGCCGTCACGCCGCTCACGCTTTTGATCTCATCGCGCAACGTCGCCGCCGCTTCGTAGTCCTCGCTATCAATCGCCTTCGCGAGTTTTTTCTGAAGTGATTTCAAGCGGTCAGAATTTTCACGCGAAGCGCGCAAGGCTTCCGGTGATTTACCGATGTGGCGCGTGCCTTTGTGCATCGTCTTGAGCAGACCCGCCAAACCTTCGGCAAAAGTTTTATAGCAATCCGGGCAACCGAGCCGGCCGGACTTCTTGAAATCCGCCTGCGAAAATCCGCAGCGCAAACATTTCAACTCCGCACCCGCCGCCGACTGATCCAGTTCCTGCGAGGCGCCGAGACCAAGCATGAGATCCGCCATCGCGAAGCTGGCCGGGTCATTGATGCCCTTGACCTTCGCGCACTCATCGCACATATCCAGCTTCTGCATCTTGTCGCCCACGATCTGGGTCAGATGCACCGTCGCCGGTTTTTCTTTGCACACGCAGCATTGCATAATTCTTATTTGTATATCGGCTCGCCGGAAACTTTGGTCAAGGCGTGATATTCCTCGACGAGTTTTTTGGTGAGCGCGCCGGGCTTGCCGCTGCCGATGATGCGGCCATCAATCTTGATGACGGGCATGATCTCCGCGCCGGTTCCGGTGAGAAAACATTCGTCCGCATTGAACAAGTCATAGCGCGTCAGGTTCGTTTCCGAAACCTTGATGCCGGATTGCTCGGCCAGCTCCATCACCGTGCCGCGCGTGATGCCGTAGAGCGCGCCCGCATAATTCGGCGGCGTATGCAGCACGCCCGCCTTGATGATGAAAATATTATCCGCCGTGCCTTCGGAAACGAAACCTTCGGCGTTCAACATCACCGCTTCTTCCACGCCGGCGTTGTTCGCCTCAATTTTCGCGAGAATGTTGTTCAAGTAATTCAGCGACTTGATGGCCGGATTCACCGCGCTGTGCAAGTTACGCACCGTCGGCACGGTCACGATGTCCATGCCGCGCGCGTAAAGCTCCGCCGGATACACCTGGATTTTTCCGGCGATGATGATGACGGACGGCTTTTTGCAACTGCGCGGATTCAAGCCGAGCGTGCCCACGCCGCGCGTCACGATGAGGCGGACGTAACAGTCGCGCAATTTGTTTGCGCGGATGGTCTCGACGGTGGCCTTCATCATCTGCGCGTGCGTCAAAGGAATTTCCAGCAAGATGGCCTTGGCGGAGTAAAACAGGCGGTCAATGTGTTCCTTCAATTTGAACACGCGGCCATTGTAGGCGCGAATGCCTTCGAACACACCGTCGCCGTAAAGCAAACCGTGGTCAAACACGGACACCTTGGCGTCGCGTTCGCTGCAAAATTTTCCATCAATAAAGATTTTCATGCAAAATGGTAGGCAAATTACGCTAAAGAAACAGGTGAAGCAAACGTGAATTTCCGCGTGACATGAAGCGTTTGGCTGATATATTTCACGCCCTTTGCGACCCTATGGTCTAGCGGTTAGGACATCTCCCTTTCACGGAGATAGCCCGGGTTCGATTCCCGGTAGGGTCGCCATTTTTCTCCGCTGATTTTGAATTTTTATGAGCCTCCATCCACTCGCCGGAAAACCCGCACCCGCCGGATTGCTGATTGATGTCCGCCAACTGGAACGCGATTACTACTCCAAGACCCCTGACCTCGCCGACCCGAATCAAATGGTCAGCTTCGGCACGAGCGGGCATCGCGGCACGCCATTCAACGGCACGTTTACCGAGGCCCACATCCTAGCGACGACGCAGGCGATTTGCGAATACCGCAAAACAAATTCCATCACTGGCCCGCTCTTCATGGGCAAGGATTCGCACGCCGCGTCCGCGCCCGCGCAACGCACCGCGCTTGAAGTTCTCTCGGCGAACGGTGTAGAAACCTTCATCCAACGCGAAGATGGCTTCACGCCGACACCTTCCATTTCCCACGCCATCCTTACGCACAATCGCGGGCGCACGAGCGGCCTCGGCGATGGCATCGTCATCACGCCGTCGCACAATCCGCCGTCGGATGGCGGGTTCAAATACAATTTCACCAACGGCGGCCCGGCGGACACGGACATCACGGGCTGGGTGCAGAATCGCGCGAATGAACTCCTGCGTGGCGGCAATCGCGAGGTGAAACGTCTCGCTTACGAATCTGCGTTCAAAGCGGGGAACACGCATCATCATGACTTCATTACGCCGTATGTAAACACGCTCGGCGAGGTGATTGACATGGAAGCCATCCGCAAAGCGGGCGTGCGCATCGGTGTTGATCCGCTCGGTGGCGCGTCATTGCAATATTGGCAGCCGATCAAAGAGCGTTACGGCCTCGACCTCACCCTCGTGAATACGAAGGTTGATCCGCAGTTCGGTTTCATGACGCTGGATCACGATGGAAAAATTCGCATGGATTGTTCTAGTCCTTATGCGATGGCGAGTCTGGTGGGATTAAAAGACAAATTCAGCGTCGCGTTCGGCAACGACCCCGACGCCGACCGTCACGGCATCGTCACACCGTCAGCGGGCTTGCTGAACCCGAATCATTTTCTCGCCGTCGCCATCAATTATCTGCTCACGCATCGCCCGCAATGGCCGAAGACCGCCGCCGTCGGCAAGACGCTCGTCAGCAGCAGCATCATTGATCGCGTGGTCGGTTCGCTCGGCCGCAAGCTCATGGAAGTGCCGGTGGGGTTCAAGTGGTTCACGCCGGGATTATTCGACGGCACGGTGTGTTTCGGCGGCGAAGAAAGTGCCGGTGCAAGTTTCCTCCGGCGCGATGGTAGCGTGTGGAGCACGGACAAGGATGGATTGATTCTCGGCCTGCTCGCGGCAGAGATTTGCGCGACGACCGGCAAAGACCCCGGCGAGCATTATTTGGAACTGACAAAAAAATTTGGCGCACCGAGCTACAAGCGCATTGATGCCGCCGCCACGCCGGAGCAGAAAAAGGCGTTCAAGAAACTCACACCCGAAGCCGTCACCGCCAGCACGCTGGCCGGCGACGCCATCACGCAAAAACTCACTCGCGCGCCGGGCAACAACGCCGACATCGGCGGCTTGAAAGTCTGCACGGCGAACGGCTGGTTCGCTGCGCGCCCGTCCGGCACGGAGAATATTTACAAGGTCTACGCCGAGAGCTTCAAAGGCGCGGCGCACCTCGACAACATCATCGAAGAAGCGCAAAAAATTGTGACGGCGGCACTCGCGAGCAAATAGGTTTTCAGACAGTGAGTTCGGTGGGGCGAGCGTCCCCACCAGTTTTCAAACTGACCCACAACCGTTTTTCAGAAAACAAAAAGCGCTGAAGCGAGACTCGCTTCAGCGCTTTAGTTGTAATTTAAGATTCAGCGGTCAGCTTTTCCAATCCAAAGCTTTTTTCTTCACGGCGTAGATGTAGCCGAGGAACAAAATGCCGAGGAAGGAAATCATCGAGCCGAAAATCAGGTTGCGCGTGGCGTGTTCCGCGAGCATATCGCGATAGACGACGGCCCACGGATACATGAACACCACTTCGATATCGAACAGGATGAACAGCATCGCCACGAGATAGAACTTCACCGACATGCGCGTGTTGCCATCGCCGATGGGCAACATGCCGCATTCGTAAGCCGTATCCTTGATCTTGCTGGTGCGGCCTTTTTTGCCGACGAGCATCGAGAAGGCGATCATCCCGCCCGTAGCGCCCACGGCGAGGACGAACAGCATCAAGACCGCGATGTATTGAAACACTTGAGGCAACGGGGGCAACTGCGTTGAT
>JANOBC010000149.1:0-10619 GCA_031411455.1 Limisphaerales bacterium | reverse complement strand
GGATGATTCCACGCGACCAACGAGTTGTTCAAAGTTCTCCGGCATAACCGACCACCATGAATCGCCGCCATGACGACTCGGATAAAAATCCAGACCCGGAGTGATTTTTTCAAAGTCAGCCACGCGCATCTGGTAAATGTGCGCTTGAATCAAAACAAATTTCTTCTGAATGGGTGAGTTGCGCAACGGCAGTTCACAGTTGCCATCCGCGCGATTCAACTGCTCAATGACCTGACGAAATGCTTCCAGCTTCTCCGGTGTGTTCTGCGTCGTGATTTCCCCGGCCTTGGTGTTGAATGCAAGGCCGTGCGGCGGACCACAATCTAGATCTTCGTTCACTAGCGCCTCTACCAAGATGGTTGTGTAATCATTCGTTGGTGCGAGCAAGTATCTCGCAGCTTGCGCCTTCACGTTGCGGATGAAAATTTCTGGATTCACTTTCACCGTCAGCGATTGTTCTTCAACCGCTGCGGCAATCGCGGATGACTTTTCCACCGGAGCCGGCCCTTCACCCATTGGCACGGCGACGGCGGTGAAGGCTAAAATTCCCAGCAGCGAAACCAGCGTCAGCCCCGCGTGACGCGGCGCGCGGAAATCCACCAGCCGCTCGATGCGCTGACGCAATGCGTGGCGCGATTCCATGATGCCCACCAGACCGAGGCTCACCAGCGGACGGTTCAGCGCGAGCTTCGCCACTTCCAGCAACGTCGGCGCGTAATGGTCGGCATCATCACGGAGCGCGAGCATCACGGCGTCGTCCACGGCCTCCTCGCGCACGCGGCGAATGCGCGCGTTCGCGATCCATAGCAGCGGATGCCACCAGTAAAAAATCTGGAGCAACGCCTGCCAACAATTCATCCAAACATCGCAGCGGCGCAGGTGAATCAATTCATGCAACAACACCGCCCGCAGTTGTTCGTCGGAGAAATTTTCCGCAAGCGTTTTGGGAATCAAAATCGTGGGCCGAAACAGTCCGCACACCGCCGGCGAAATTCGCCCCGCAACAATTTTCAGACGCACGGACGGAACGTTGGCCTCCGGCGCGCGCATCAGCCGCAACGCGTCAGCAAGGTGTCCCGAAAATGCATCCGCCGCCGTGGCTTGGCGCACCAGCCGGGCCACTTGCCACCAACGCACGAGCATCCAGCCGAACAACAGCCCGCTGATGGCAACGGAACCAGCCAGCAGCCACGCGGCTTTGGTCAGCGTGGGTGCGGGTGGAACAATCGTCGGCAACGTGACCAGCGGCAGCTCCGGCAGTGGCGCGTCGGCGTAGGTGACGGTGTAGTGCGGCGCAGGTTTGGCCACGACGGGCGGCGGCGTAGCGTGCCACCACCACGCCGGACTCGTTGGCAGCGCGAGCGTCGGCGGCACGCACAGTTTCACGAGCACCACCAGCCACAGCGCGTAGCGGATGGACGCCCGCAGCTTGCGCCGATAAATTAAATCAAACGCGAACAGGGCCGCGATGAGCAGGCTGGATTGCCAGAGCATCGGCCACGCGAAGCTCAAAAAGTTTTCGCCCCACTGGTTCAGAGTTTCGATGAAGGAATTCATGGTGGGTTTCAGTTGGTTGGTGATTCCGATTTTGAGGCGCGTTCTCCCTCACTCCGGCCCTCTCCCGCTGGGAGGGGGAGAATTGTTTCCAAGGTCTTGGCAAAACCACGGCTGAATTCTGCACGACAGCTATCGGATTTTAACGACATGGACAGCGGCTGTTCCCTCTCCCAGCGGGAGAGGGTTAGGGTGAGGGAGAAAGCATCTGTCGTTTGAAGGCTATTCATACAAACAATTCTGATTCACTTCTTCGCCGATTTTTTCTTCGCCTTGATGAGCGATTCCAGTTCCGCCAGTTCTGCCGCGTTCAAATCCTTGCTGTCCAACAGGCATTGCACCATCGGCGTGAGCGCGCCGTTGAAGGCGTGCTTGAGCGCGTAGAAAAGTTCGCCGTGCTGTGCCTGTGCGCGGGTGACGGCGGATTTGTAAATGGTTAGCTTCCCCTCCTTCTTTGCCCGCAGCACGCCCTTGATGACCATGCGATCCATCAGCGTGCGGACGGTGGAATAGTGCCAGCCAGTCGGCTTGAAGAGTTTTTCCTGGATGACGGGCGCGGTGCAGGGTTCGGTTTCCCAAACGGCCTTGATGACGGACCATTCGGACTCGGTAAGTTCAATATTCGGTGCGGGCATAGCGCGACTATCTCTACAACTGTAAATCCAGTCAAGCGGATTCTTTACAGATGTAAATTTAGGCGCGTGGTGAAGGCGGTGAAAATGAATTTGACAAGGTGCGGGCTTCGGTATTACTTCGGGTATGACTGCAACCAAATTGATCAGCGTGAAAGTGCCGATGAAGATTTTCAACGCCTTGCCCGGAGCGCATCAGGGGCGCAGCCGATTCATCATCACCGCGCTGGAGAAAGAAATTTCGCAGCAGCGCGCACCGGAATGGCAGCCAACGAACGCACGCGGGCGGCGGTTCAAAGCTCTGCTGGATGCGGGCGCGGCGGAACGGGGCGAGCCGTTGGATGCAGCAGGCATTGCCGCTGAACTAGCGGAGCGGCGGGGGAGATACCATTGAAAACCTTTCTTGATTCGGGCGTCTTGATTTCGGCTTGGAAGCGCGGCGAATTTCACGAGCGCGCCATGTCTATTTTGAGCGATGAAGCCCGCCAGTTTTTTACCTGCGACAATGTGAAGCTGGAGGTTTTGCCCAAGCCGACATTCGAGAGACGCCAGCCGGAAGTGAATTTTTACACCGACTGCTTCAAACTTGCCGCCACCAGCGAGCCGTTCAGTGTGGAACTGGGAAATGCGGCGCGGGTGCTGGCAAATAAACACGGGCTGTCGGCTGGCGACGCTTTGAATATGGCTTCGGCCATCCGGCAGGGCGCGGAGGAATTCATCACCAGCGAACTGCCGGGCAAGCCGATGTTCCGCTTGAAAAATTTGAAGGTCGTATCGCTGCACTCGCTTTGATAATTGTCGCGCGAAGAACGCGAAGGTGACGAAGGATTTTCTGGACAAAGATTTTTGGGCACAAGCAAAGTCGAAATAACAAACCGTGAAAATTTACGCCGACAAAATTGAAAGCAATCCTCCGCACGGTCTTCGTGTCAGCGATTTGAAGGTCATTTTGGCAGCCGTTCCACCTGATTGGATTAACGGACTTAAAGAGGTTCGCTTGGCTAATTCTATGGAACACTATTTACCGTATGCATATTTTAGTCGTTATGATGGCAGCCTTACCATTTACTCGCGCACTGGTCCAAAAAAGGAGGCTTTGGCAGCAGTCTTTTCCGCGCTTGCTGTGGAATCACTTGGAATAAACAGAGGTTTGAGACGCCGCCGGAGTGAAACAGAGAAACAACGCATCGCCCAGCTCGTCCAACCACTTGTCGAAGCGGTTTTATCGGCAATAACGCCGGTGAACAAATCACAGTCATACAAATTAAGCCCTGAAGCACACACGCCGGTGCAATTCTTTCCATTCCCCAATGACGCCACCTAACGCCTGACGGGCTAGAAAAATCCTTCGCCTCCTTCGCCTCCTTCGCGCGACACAAAAATTAAAACGCCGCCACCAAACTTGCGTTCAGTGACGGCGTTTGAAAACTGCGGACGGATTTACTTCAACTTCGCCAGCGTCGCCTTGACGGCTTCAAAGTTCGGCAGGTCTTTCGGCGTCGCGGTCTGTTCGCTGTATTGCACCACGCCGGCTTTATCAATGACGAAAGCCGCGCGCGCGGAGGTGTCGCCCACGCCGGCGAGCATCGGGAACACCACGTCGTAGGCCTTGGTGGTGGTCTTGTTCAAATCGCTGGCGAGGGTGATGGTGATTTTTTCCTTCGCGGCCCACGCGGCCTGCGCGAACGGGCTGTCCACGCTGATGGCGATGACATCCGCGCCGAGGCTGGCATAGGCGTCAAGACCGGCGGAAAGGCTGCACATTTCCGTGGTGCAAACGCCGGTGAATGCGAGCGGGAAGAACAGCACAACGGTGTTTTTCTTGCCGAAGTTGTTGCTCAACTTGACTTCCGCATCAGCGGGCGATTTGGATTTGAGCGTGAAATCAGGGGCTTGGGAGCCGACGGGAATAGGCATAATTATTTTTTGGTTTTGGTTTCAGTTGTTAAATCGAACTGGGGAGAAGTTTGGAAATTTGCCGCGCGGGTGTCAAACGATGATTGTTGGCGGCAGTGTCCGTATTTCAGAAAGGCAGGTGGGGCGCTAGGCAAACCCACCGCCCTAAACCCGTGCAAATAAAAAAAGGCGCCCCGAAAAATCGGAGCGCCTTTTGTGATTGAAAAAATTACTTAGTGCCGAGGATCGCGTCCTTCGCGGCTTTCGCCACGCGGAATTTCACGACGCGTTTGGCTTTGATCTGGATGGCTTCTCCGGTCTTCGGATTGCGGCCCATGCGCGCGGCGCGGTTTTTGAGGACGAGCTTGCCAATGCCGGGCAAGGTGAACGTGTCTTTCGCGTGCTTGTAAGCGAGGGCGGCGATGCAGTCGAGGATTTCAACGGCTTGCTTCTTGGAGAGACCGTTCTTTTCCGCGACGAGGGCGGCGATTTGTGCTTTGGAGAGGGCTTTGGCCATAATTTTTTCTCTGGTTGTGTTGTTGTTGTTTGTTTGTTTAGTCCGAAAAACCTACAGACTTGAGAGGAGTTAAAATCCAATACGCATTGCAGGCAAGCGAAAAAATTAAAAATTATCAGGTTATTTTCACGCTGGCGTTTGCGGCGGGCTTGACTTCGCGGCGCAATTTTCCACCATTCGCGCGTGGCGCTCTTCTCGATCCAGAACGAATTCCGCTATGAAATCGTCCGCAAAATTTTTGAGGGCGGCATGGGGATCGTGTATGAAGCCGAGCAGCACGGCTCGCGTGAATTCGTCAAGCGCGTCGCCATCAAAATCATCCGCCCCAACTTCGCCAGCCAGAAAATGTTCATCGAGAACTTCGTCGGTGAAGCCAAGCTCGTCGCGGATTTAATCCACACAAACATCGTCCAGACCTACCAGCTCGGCGAGACGAACGGCGTCGCCTTCATCGCGATGGAATTGATTCGCGGCGTGAACCTCGAACAATTCACCCATCAGCTCTCGGAGAAACGCCGCACATTGCCGAAGGAACTCGCGGTCTTTATCACCAGCCGCGTCGCGCGCGGTCTGGCTTACGCCCACAACAAGGCCGACAAGAACAACAAGCCGATGGGCATTGTCCATCGCGACGTGAGCTTCAAAAACATTCTCATCGCGTTTGAAGGTGACGTGAAGCTCACCGATTTCGGTATCGCCAAGGCCAAGGGATTTCTCACGGATCAAGAAGGCGAAGTCGTCGCTGGCAAGCCCGATTACATGAGTCCCGAACAGGCGGATTTTCAGATCACCGACAAGCGCTCGGACATTTTTTCCGCAGGCGTCGTGCTCGCACATCTGCTGCTCGGACGGAATATTTTCAAAGGCGCGACCGCCGAAGAATCCCGCAATCGTATTCTCAACCAGCCCATCCCCGATTTTCGCGCGCTCGACCCGCGCATTGATGACCGCCTCAACGACATTCTTCATCACTGCCTCGCACACGAGGCGAACCGCCGTTACGAGACCGCCGACAAACTGATGACGGATCTGGAGTTTTACATCTACGGCACCGGCTACGGTCCGACGAACGAGACGCTCGGCAAATTCATCCGCGAACTGTTCGGACAGGAAGCACCGAAGCCATTGCCAGACGACGCGCAGTTCAAGACCATCGTGCTAGAAGAGACTGCCCGACTTAAAGACATTAAGTCCTGATTTTCCATGAAACGCTCCGCCTCGTCCGAAATTAAACTCGGCCTCATCCAAACGGACGTGTCGGCCAATCCCGACGCGAACCTCAAGAAGACCATTTCACTCATCGAGCGCGCCGCCAAGTCCGGCGCGAAAATCATCTGCACGCAGGAACTCTTCCGCTCGCAGTATTTCTGCCAGAGCGAAGACCACGCAAACTTCAAGCTCGCCGAAAAAATTCCCGGCCCCAGCACCGACGCCTTCCAGAAACTTGCGAAGAAACTAAAAGTCGTCATCATCGCCTCGCTCTTCGAGAAGCGCGCCTCGGGCATCTATCACAACACCGCCGCCATCATTGACGCCGACGGTTCGCTGCTCGGCATCTATCGCAAGATGCACATTCCTGATGATCCGTTGTTCTACGAGAAATTTTATTTCACGCCCGGCGACACCGGCTTCAAAGCCTGGCAGACCAAATACGCCAAGATCGGCGTGCTCATCTGCTGGGATCAATGGTATCCCGAAGCCGCGCGCCTGACCGCGATGCAAGGTGCAGAAATCCTTTTCTACCCCACCGCCATCGGCTGGCATCCGAGCGAGAAGAAAAAATACGGCATCAAGCAGCACGGCGCGTGGGAAACCATCCAACGCGCGCACGCCGTCGCGAACGGCTGCTACGTCGCCTCCGTGAACCGCATCGGCCACGAAATCATTAAAGGCGTGGGCGGCGACGGCTTGGAATTCTGGGGGCAAAGTTTTGTCGCCGGCACGTCCGGCGAAATCCTCGCCAAAGCCGGTTCGGACAAGGAAGAAATTCTCATCGTCCCCGTTGACCTCGCCCATGTGGACACCACGCGCACCCACTGGCCGTTCCTGCGCGACCGCCGGATTGACGCCTACGGAAATTTGACGAAGCGG
Organism: Limisphaerales bacterium; assembly: GCA_031411455.1. Classification (GTDB taxonomy): domain Bacteria; phylum Verrucomicrobiota; class Verrucomicrobiia; order Limisphaerales; family UBA11358; genus UBA11358. The sequence continues at coordinate 3,929 of JANOBC010000149.1, read as the reverse complement.
TTTGTAGACTGATTCCATGAATTCAAACGCGTATCAGCGCTATGTGCCGTTGGCGGTGTGGGTCGTCGCTGTTTCCGCGCTGCTTTACATCCCCTTCAAAATCAGCAGCACCGGATTTCTGCCGGGCGATGACGCGATGCGGCACGCGGCGAAGGCCGTCTCGGGAAAATCCTGGCCGGACATCCTCGTCATGCGGGAAGATTTTCAGATTGACCCCAGCCCCGGCTGGCAGGCAATCCTTTCAGGAGTCCACAATCTTTCCGGTGGCAACGCAGAATCACTGGTCATCTTCTCATCGGTCGGCCTCATGCTGCTGGTCACGTTGAGCGTGCTGCCGTGGTTGCGCCGACCGGAGGCGTGGCTGGGCGCTCTGCTCCTCGCCGTCATCTTCACCCCCGAATGTGCAACCCGCCTGATGCGCGGACGGCCTTACATCCTGACGGACTTTTGTCTGCTGATGATTTTATTTCTCTGGTCACGGCAGGAGAAAGATTCGCCTACCCGTCTGGCGCTAATTTTTACACCGTTGCTGGTGGCGGCTTCGGCTTGGATTCACGGCTCGTGGTATATGCTCGTCCTGCCGGGCATGGCGATTTTGCTCACGGGATACTGGCGATCAGCGGCGGCTTACTGGACCTGCTGGCTCGGCGGCAGCCTGCTGGGCTGCGGTTTGACGGGGCATCCAGTCGGGTTTCTTTGGCAGTCGGTGCGCCATATGTTCGGAGTTTTCGGCAACACCGTTTTGCCACGGCAGCTCGCGCCGGAATTGCGCGGATCGGATGGCACGCCGCTCGCCATCATCGTGGTCGCGTTGCTGTTGTTGTGGCGGGTGCAGTCGCTCGGTTGGAATCGCAAAGTGATCTTCAATCCCTTTTTCATGATGATGGCAATGGGCTGCCTCCTCGGTTTCAAAGTGCAACGCTTTTGGTGGGACTGGGGCATGATGGCCTTCATGGTTTGGGTCGCATTTGAATTGCAGGAACACTTCACCCGCCACGTTCCACTGGACTCGGCCAAACGGCTGGTCGCAGTGCTGGTGCTCGGCGCCGGGCTGGTGTTCGGCTACACCAACGACCGCGAGAACCGTTGGAGTGCCGCGCTGATGAACGATTATCTCACCCCGGAAAAAGCTGACCTCGTCGGCTGGCTGCCGGAACCCGGCGGCATCATTTACAATTCCGACATGGATGTTTTCTTTGACACCTTCTACAAAAACCCGACCGCACCGTGGCGTTATGTCCTCGGGTTTGAAGCTGGCCTGATGAAGCCCGAAGATCTAGCCGTGCTGCGCAAGGCACAATGGAATCTTGGCGACAGCCGCGCCTACGAACCGTGGGTGAAAAAAATGCGCCCCACCGACCGCCTGATCATCCACGCCCGCAACGGCGGCCAGCCAAACCTGCCGCAACTGGAATGGTATTACGCCGCGACGGAAATCTGGATTGGCCGGTTGCCCCAGTCGCAACCCAACTCCGGTTCAGCCGCACCGAAATAGATTCAGTTAGCCGGTAAAACTTTTTCCAGCACGCTGCCAAATTCCGAATGAACCCTGTCTGGATTACCGGTGCAAACGGGCTGATTGGAAATTATCTCGTCCAATCTGCACCCACCATCAAACCGATTGCCGCTGGCCTGCCGAGCCGAAGCGCGCAGCGCGAAGGCTGGCGCGTGCGGGCACTCACGCGCAAAGACTTTGACCTGCTCGATTTCGTCGCCGTCGAACGCGCGTTCGCCAAAGACAAGCCGCAACTCATCATCCACTGCGCCGCCATCACAGTCGTCAGCGAGGCGCAGAAAAATCCTGAACTCGCACGGCGCGTGAACGTGGAGATGACCAAACATCTCGCGGAACTGGCGGCGGACATTCCGTTCGTCTTTTTCTCAACCGACTTGGTCTTCGATGGCCGCAAAGGAAATTATTCCGAGACGGACGCGACCAATCCCCTGCACTTCTACGGCGAAACGAAATTGGCGGCGGAAGCAATCGTCCTAAAAAATCCGTGTCACCTTGTCGTCCGCACGTCCATCAACGCCGGCACTTCGCTCTCCGGCAACCGCGCGTTCAACGAACAGTTGCGCCGCTCCCTGCAGTCGTCCGACGCAGCGATGACGCTGTTCACGGATGAATTCCGCTGCCCGATTCCAGCGGCAGAAACCGCGCGCGTCGTCTGGGAACTGGTCGAAAAGAATTGCAACGGGCTTTACCACGTCGCCGGCGCGGAAAAACTGTCGCGATTGGAAATCGGCAAGCTGCTCATCAAACGCTGGCCAGAAATCCAGACGGAGATCAAATCCGGTTCCGGCAAAGATTTCCCCGGCCCGCCGCGCGCACTGGATACATCGCTGGATATTTCTAAAGTGCAAAAAAATCTGTCGCGTTCGCTGCCAAAATTCAGTGAGTGGCTGGCCAAACAATCCAGCTAGAAATTCACGGGCCGGATGGCGTGCTGCCGGGATTTTACGGCGTGTGGCACGACGGGCATTGGATCGTCGGCAAGGCGGCGTTCAGCGCGTTTCCGTCCGGCCACGCGGCGGTGGCGGTGGGATTGGCGGCGGCGGCGTGGCTGGTGCATCGCGGCTGGGGAACGGTCGCGGCGGTCTATGCGCTGGCGGTGATGTGGTCGCGCGTGGCGTTGCAATGGCATCATCTTTCCGACATGCTGGCCTCGGCGGTGCTGGCGATTCCGCTGGCGCTGCTGCTGAAAAAACTTTTGCTGACGTCAGTGGAATTTCAATTCAACAATTTTTATCGGGCGTGGAAGAAGAAGTGAATGTTTAATCCCGCTTGCAAAGAAAAGCAAAGCGGCTAGTTTTTCAACATGACAACGACGCTGGATGCCATCTACGAACACGGCAAACTGACCTTGCCGCAGCCGTTGTCCTTGCCCGAAAAATCGCACGTCCGCGTGACGATTGAATCGGACGATGCGGAGCGGGAAAACTGGCTCAAACTTTCCGAGACCTCGCTCATGCAGACGTGGGACAACGACGCGGACGATGTCTTCAATGAACTGCTTCAGAAATGACATCGTTCTTCTGCCGATTCCGTTCACGGATTTGACCAGCCGGAAAGTTCGCCCGGCCATCGTGGTCGGGAAAAATGGAGCTGATCTTTTTCTCGTCCCGGTTTCTTCCGTCTTGGCCAACACCGATTTTGCCATCGCAGAGTGGCAGGCTGCTGGCTTAAACGTGCCATCAGGCATCAAGGCGCAACTGGCAACGGTGGAGGAAAAACTGGCGGTGAAAATTGTTGGACGGTTGAGCGGCGCGGACGCGAAAATTCTCGATGAACGGCTGCGCCGCTGGCTGAACCTTTAATTTTTCCCTCGCGCCGTCGGTGGAATTTCAGTTCGACAATTTTTTCCGGGCGTGGAAGAAGAAGTGATTTTAACTTTTGCTTTGCCAATGTTTAAGCGCTTCACGCGTGGACCAGTTTCTTGAAGCTGGCGGCGCTGAATCGGCCAGTTCAACGAACTCGGTAAAAAGCCCGCTGGCACTGCCCAATGTCTCGATGCTCAACTTCCAAACTTTTTCGAGTCGCAGGTCGAACTCCCTGTAATCTAATTTTTGGTTCTGAATGCAGAGCAGCACTAGAGATTTTTTCAGAAACTGAGTGGCGTTGCTGGGAACGCAACGGATTAAAATGGTGTCAAGGTAGTCGAGGAGTGCGCCAGATTGTTGCTGAGCCTGAAAATATTTTCTGATGAAATCACGGTCAGATTCGCTCCCTTTGGCATAGGTGTTGCAAAGCCGGTCAAACCATTGATCCAAGCTCACACGTTCTTTGAGCGTCATGCTGGCTCTTGGTGAGTTCGATGGATTGTAAATGACTAATCGTTTAACAAGCTCAAAGCTGGCCAGAAAAGATTTCAAGTCATCTTCGCTTATGGATTTCAAGTCCCAAACAACCGGTCGCCCGCGTCGCCAAG
>JANOBC010000148.1:0-6382 GCA_031411455.1 Limisphaerales bacterium | reverse complement strand
CGGGCGCAGCCTCGGCGGGCGGGCGCGGCAGCGACGCTTTGCTCGCCTCGACATACCAGTCGCAATATTCGCTCCAGAAAAATTTGTAGAGTGCGGCGGTGGCTTCGCTGAATTTGTATTCGTTCAGCGCGATGGAGACTTCGCGGATCGCGGCATCGAGCTTGAGCAAAATCCATTTGTCATCCGGCGTGAGCAACGTGCGTTCGATCTCGCCCTGAATTTGGGAAGTGGCACTGCCACCGCCGCCCTGCATCTGGCGGAAACGGCAGGCGTTCCAAAGCTTGTTGCAGAAATTGCGGCCCAGCTCCACATCCTTCTCGTCGAACAACACATCCTGACCGAGCGGCGCGCTGCGCATGGTGCCGAAGCGGAGGGCGTCTGCGCCGTATTGGGCGATGAGCACAAGCGGGTCGGGCGAATTGCCGAGCGTCTTGGACATCTTGCGGCCCTGCTTGTCGCGGATGATGCCGGTGAAATAAACATTCTGGAACGGCATCGCATCTGGGAGCGCGAACTTGGCGTCGCCCATGAATTCGTAGCCGGCCATGATCATGCGCGCGACCCAGAAGAAAATGATATCCGGCCCGGTGACGAGATCGGTGGTCGGATAAAATTTCTTCAACGTCTCGGTCTGCTCCGGCCAGCCCATCGTGGCGAACGGCCACAGCCACGAGCTGAACCAGGTGTCGAGGACGTCGGGGTCTTGGGTGAAGCCATAATTCTCCAATGAATTGGTATTCGTATATGTCCGCTTGCCGTTAGAATACTCGTGAATATTTTCTCCAACAAATTGGATGTTGTATTCTCCTTCGAGTTCTTTTGCGATTGGATAAAACGTGGTTTGTCGTGGATCGAAAACTTTGCCGTCGCGAACGCGAATTAGGCGAATAGCCATTCCCATTCCGTTTCCCTGTTTATCATACTTCTCCGCTTCACCAGAAACGTATGTGTCAAAACCCCAATGAAGAAGTTCACCGCAGTTTTCTTTGGTTAGCGTCATTCGCTTCGTCCACACCGGAATCCGATGCCCCCACCAAAGCTGGCGGCTGATGCACCAGTCCTGAATGTTCGTCAGCCAGTGGTCGTAAACTTTCGCCCAGCGGTCGGGATGAAATTTCATCCGGCCTTCGGCCACGCAGGCCTTGGATTCCGGCACGGCAGGATATTTCAAAAACCATTGCTCGCTCAAACGCGGTTCAATCGGCACGTCCGCGCGCTGGCTGAAACCGACATTGTTCTCGTATAGCTTGGCTTCAATCATCACGCCCTGTTCCGTGAGTATTTCCACCGCAATTTTGCGCGCCTTAAATCTATCGAGTCCTGATAGTGGCCCGCCTGCCAAGGCGTTCATCGTGCCGTCGGCGTTGATGACTTCGATGAGCGGCAGCTTGTGGCGCGTGCCGATGTCGAAGTCCGCCTTGTCGTGCGCGGGCGTGACCTTGAGCACGCCAGTGCCGAATTCAAAATCCACATGCTCGTCGCCGATGATCGGGATGAGCTTCTGCTCGCGCGGCAATTCGGCGGGCAGCGGACGCACGATGTGCTTGCCGATGAGATGCGCGTAACGCGGGTCTTTCGGATTCACGGCCACGGCGGTATCGCCGGGAATCGTCTCCGGCCGCGTGGTGGCGATGGTGAGCCAGATTTTTCCATCGGCTCCGGGGAGCGCACGCGTCTCGCGTGCAGCATCGGGCGTCGCGCCCGATGCTTGTCCCTCAAATTTTGATTTGTTAGACGAGGATTCCGGCGCGACGCCGGAATCCGCACGCGAGACGCGTGCACTCCCCAAAAAATCCACAGACTCGGCCACTTCAACCTTGAAGTGATACATGAAACCCTTCTGCGGTTTCATTTCCACTTCTTCATCGGACAGGGCGGTCTGCGACACGGGGCACCAGTTCACCATGCGTTTGCCGCGATAGATGAGGCCCTTCTTGTAAAGCTCGACGAACACCTTCTGCACGCAGCGCGAATACTCCGGGTCCATCGTGAAGCGTTCGCGCGTCCAATCGCACGAGCAACCGAGCTTCTTGAGCTGGTTGATGATGATGTCGCCGTGCTTTTCCTTCCACACCCAGACGCGCTTGAGAAATTCCTCGCGGCCGAGATCGTGGCGGGATTTCTTTTCCTCCTTCTTAAGCTGCTTTTCCACCATCACCTGCGTGGCAATGCCGGCGTGATCCGTGCCCGGCAGCCAGAGAACTTCCTTGCCGTCCATGCGCGCTTTGCGGGCGAGAATGTCCTGGATGGTGTTGTTGAGGACGTGGCCCATGTGGAGCATCCCGGTGACGTTCGGCGGCGGAATGACGATGGAATACGCAGGCTTGGCGGACTTCGGATCGGCGGTGAAGCACCCCTGCTTCAGCCAGAAGTCATACCATTTGTCTTCGACAGACTGCGGTTCGTAGGCTTTTGGAATTTCAGACATTTTTTAGACAGGATTAACAGAATTTACAGGATTTCTTCGGCATTGGTTGAATCCAATCCAGTTAATCCTGTAAATCCTGTCTCGCTATTTTTTCAGCAGCGCGAACTCCATCGAGTCCACCAGCGCTTCGAGGCTGGCTTCGATGATGTTCTCGCTCACGCCGACAGTGCCCCATTCGCGCTTGCCGTCGGTGGATTCGATGAGCACGCGCGTCTTCGCTGCCGTGCCGGCCACGCCGTCGAGGATGCGCACTTTGTAATCCGTGAGCGTGATGCGTTTCAATTGCGGAAAAAACTTCGCGAGCGCCAGACGCAACGCGGCATCGAGCGCGTTCACCGGGCCGTCGCCTTTGGCCTGCGCCTTGGCGCGGCGTTTGCCGACGCGCACTTCGACAGTTGCCGCGCAGACGGAACTCTTCGCCGTGCGACGCATCGAGACATGATAGGTGTCCACGGTGAACGGCAGTTCGCGATGCTTCAGCGCCTTGCCGATAAGCAACGCGAGCGAACCTTCGGCGGCTTCGTATTCGTAGCCTTGATTCTCCAGTTCCTTGACGCGATTCAGAATCGGTTTCAACTCCGGCGTGTCGTTCGTCAGTTTGAAACCCAGCTCCTGCGCCTTGATGACGATGTTGCTGCGGCCCGCGAGATCGCTGATGAGAATGTTGCGCTCGTTGCCGACCAGTTCGGGATTGATGTGCTCGTAGCTGGACGCGAGCTTCTGCACGGCGTTGACGTGCGCGCCGCCTTTGTGCGCGAACGCGGACGAACCCACCCACGGCAGGCGCGGGTTGTGACGGAGATTCGCGACTTCATCCACGAACATGGAAAGTTCCTTCAACTTCGCCAGCGACTTCGCGGGGATGGAAGTTTTTTTCAGCTTCAACGCCACGCAAGGAATCACACTCGTCAGATTGCAATTGCCCGTGCGTTCGCCGTAGCCGTTGATCGTCCCCTGCACATGAACCGCGCCCGCTTCGAGCGACGCCAAGGCATTCGCAACGCCAAGGCCGATGTCGTCGTGCGTGTGAATGCCGACTTTGCAATTCAATTTGCCGAGGGCGATCTTGGTGATGGCGGCGACTTCCTGCGGCAAGCAACCGCCGTTCGTGTCGCACAACACCACAAAATCCGCGCCCGCTTTTTCTGCCGCGCGCCAGGTGTCGAGCGCATATTCGGGATTCAGCTTGTAGCCGTCGAAGCCATGTTCGGCGTCGTAGATGACAAACTTGCCGTGGTCTTTCAAGAAGCGCACGGTGTCACCGATCATCGCAAGATTTTCTTCCGGCGTGCAGCGGAGAACTTCTTTGACGTGCAGCATCGAAGTTTTTCCGTAAATCGTGACGACGGGCGTTTCCGCTTCGATAAGCAGGCGCACCTGATCGTCTTGTTCCACCGGCGTATTTTTTTTGCGCGTCGAGCCAAACGCTGCGAGGCGCGCGTTCTTAAATTTGCGTTTCTTGGCCTGTGCGAAAAATTCGATGTCCTTGGGATTGGAGCCGGGCCAGCCGCCCTCAATATAATGAACGCCAAAAGAATCGAGCTTCTCGGCGATTCGCAGTTTGTCGGCGACCGAGAAATTGATGCCTTCGCCCTGACTGCCATCGCGCAGGGTCGTGTCATAGATTTCCACTTGGGGTTTCATAATTATCCGCAAAAAGCGGACGCAGACTATCCCTGAAATGGGAGCGCAGGGCAAACCGGAAAACTCACGGACAATGGTTTAGCCAGGTAGGACGCTCACCCCACCAGCTTCGTGATGGACACCCTCGGCTGCGGACGGTTATTTTACGCGAGTTAATTTTCGCCATGAAACAAACCCGCCGCCAATTTGTCCGCACCCTGTTCGTCGCTACTTCAGCGACGGCGATGGGCGCGGTTTTTCCCCGCTCGCTGTTCGCCGCCGATGCACGGAACGACGGGCTGAACTTTCTCGTCTTCGGCGATTGGGGTCGTGAAGGCCAGAAGGAACAGCTTGCAGTGGCCGCACAGATGGGAACCGCCGCCACCGCAATTGACGCAAAGTTTGTCATCTCCGTCGGCGATAATTTTTATGAGCACGGCGTCAAGTCCGTGAACGATCCACAGTGGCTGACGTCGTTTGAAACCATCTATGCCGCCGCGTCGCTACAAGTGCCGTGGCACGTCGTGCTGGGCAACCACGATTATCACGGCAGTTGCCAGGCGCAAATTGATTACAGCCAGATGAGCAAACGCTGGAAGATGCCCGCGCGCTATTTCAAACGGACAGAAAAAATTGACGCGGCTACGACAGTAGAATTTTTCTTTCTCGACACCACGCCGATGGCGAAGGCGGAGGACGACAAGGCGGTCACACCCGAGGCGTTAAAAGATCAGAACATCTCAAAACAACTGACGTGGCTGGAGTCATCCCTCGCCGCCTCCACCGCGCCGTGGAAAATTCTCGTGGCACATCATCCGGTTTATTCCGGCGGCGTCCACGGCGACACGCCCTACATCATCAAACACGTTTTGCCGCTGCTGGAAAAATACGGCGTGCAGGCTTACTTCAACGGCCACGACCACGACCTGCAACATTTGCAGGCAGGCAAGGTGAATTTATTCTGCGCCGGCGCCGGCTCCAAAGTGCGCGAAACGAAAAGCACCAAGCACACGAAATTTTCCAAGGGCAGCACGCCCGGCTTCGTCACCGTGGCGCTGACGGCGGAGAAAATGGACGTGCGGATGCTGGACGCGCAGGGACAGATGCTTTACACGACGACCATTCCCCGCCAAGCCTGACGACCCGCCACCCGCCACGTCGGCACCAGCGATATGCGGAGCAGTGAATACTCGAACAGCTCCACCGAAGTCAGCATCCCTTGGATCGCCCTCCCTACGAACATCCGCTTCTGAGCGGATTAAATGTAATGGCCGTGCCTTAATCTGAAGGGGGTGAGCGTCCCACCAGCAAATATTGAAGTCAAGTTGGCGTAGACCAAGACATGGTTCAGGCTTACAAGTGGTTCACCATTGCTGATAGTAACGGCGGTAAAAACGCAAAAAATCTCCAGCGACTTGAAGGTCAAATGCCTCCAGAAAAAACTGCCGAGGCAAAACGGTTGGCGCAAGAATTCGTTCCTCATAGCGAGCAAATAAGCCCTGATTACTGAAGAATAAATTATCCACGCAGATGACAGGGCGTTTATAAAATCGCCAAATCGAGTTTGTCCCGGGGAAGCGGCGCGTTACAATTCAGGCATGGCAGTCCAGAACCGAATCGTCAAAATCCAGAAACGTAACCGTGCGCTCGTGCGGTTTGACGCCGACCGCATCTGCAAGGCCATCGCGCGCGCGGCGGAATCCATCGGCGGCTTCCAGCAGGATTTTCTGCCGGGCGTGAATGACAAGATTTTTGCCGCATACAAAACCGACGCGGAGGTCGCCACGTTCCTCGGCGAAACGGCGGTGGTCTGCCTCAATTCCAACCCGCAGCATTTCATCTCCAATTTTCCGCCGACCATCGAGACGATCCAGGACGAGGTCTTGCACGCGCTGCGCAGCTACGGTTTTCAGAAGACCGCCGACGCCTACGAGTGCTACCGCTGGGGCCGGCACTGGATGCGCGACGGCGCGATCACGCCCGCACAATTTTCCGGCAACGGTTTTCCGAAGGCGCGCATGGAACAGACGCTCGCGTGGAATCAAAAGCACGGCGTGGACACGATTGCGGGGCTAAATGAAAAAGTTCGCGCGGGAAAAATGAAGGATGTCATCAGCGCGTCGCTCGCGGTTTATGAATCATCGCTGGACGAAGCCGCGAATAAAGTCGTTGCGCGCATCAACGGCGGCGAGACGCTGCGTGAGCTTCACCGTCGTCGTCGTCTTGCCGGAGGAACTCGGCCCGCTCACCCAGATCATGCGCAGCTTGTCGCCGCCGTTGATGCGCGCGACGACTTTGTTTGCCGCCTCGTCCAGCGAAGATTCATAAACC
>JANOBC010000147.1:0-6459 GCA_031411455.1 Limisphaerales bacterium | reverse complement strand
CCATCATCCCCGTCAGCGAGATTGTCGAGGCAGTGGCCTTCAAGAAAGCGGAAAGCGGAAAGCGGAAAGCGGAAACCATTTTGCTCGGCGGTGAGCGCGACGGGGTTCGCATCCGCGCGGCGCAATCGGGCGGCGTGGATTTTGATTTCGGCAATTCACCGCGCGAGTTCACGCCGGAACGCGTGCGCGGCAAAACCATCGTCAGCACGACGACGAATGGCACGCGTGCCTTGCGCGCCTGCGCGGGGGCGCAGTGTGTGGTCGCTTCGTCGTTCCTGAATCTCGCGGCGACGGCGAAATTTCTTCAGCAGAAAAATTTCGCGGAAGTTCTGCTCATCTGCGCGGGCACGGGTGAGGGCGTGGCAGATGAAGATGTGCTGGCGGCGGGAGCGTTAGTGGAATTACTGACGGCTCGCGGGGACGCTCGCCCCACCTTGGATGATTCTTCGCAGATTGCGTGGGAAACTTTTCAGCGGATGAAAACGGATTTGGCGGTGGCTATCGGCAGTTCGCAGAACGGGCAGCGGCTGCTGGCAAATGCGGAGTTGCGCGATGATGTGGCGTTCTGCGCGCAGCGGGATGTTTTCAATCTAGTCGCGGTGATGGGCGCGGATGGGATGCTGCGGCGGATGGGGACGTTTGAAGAAAGCGACGCCCGGCTCGCGAGGACGCTCTCCCCACCACACTGACCGACTACGAAAAATTCCTCGACTTGGCAGAACGCAGGTTTAACTTCGCGGGCATGAGCGCAATCTTCCTGGGCAGTGTCATCGGGTTTATCACTTGGTTTCTTTCCCGTTATCTCGTGGGCGGGCTTTACACGGTGGATCAAAACGAGCGCGCGGTGAAAACGAGTTTCGGTCGCGCCGACCGCGTGCCGGACGCGACGACGGCGAGCGACCCTATCGCGGAGTCGCTCACGGAAGATGAAAAGCTGCGCTACAACTATCCGCAGGTGCGGGTGATTCCGCCGGGCGGCCCGTATTTCAAATGGCCATGGGAAAAGGTCTACAAAGTTTCCGTAGCGACGCAGACGTTGAGCATGGCGTTCGACCCGGAGAATTATTCAGCCAATCGCGACGGACAAATCCTTGAGGCGGTGACGAAAGATCAGTTGAACACCGGCTTGACCGGGCAGATCCGCTACCGCATTTCGGAGCGGAATCTTTACGCGTATCTCTTCGGCGTGAAGCGACCCATCAGTCACGTCATGGGTTATTTTGTTTCCGTCCTGCGTGAGCGCATCGCGAATTTTGAAGCGCCGAAGGCGGCGGTCACCGACCCGGAGGCGAGCGTGGTGACGGGAATTTCCATCAACGACCTGCGAAAAAATTTGCGCGACATCAACGAGCACATGGACCGCGAATGTGCGTCCGGCCCCGCGCGCTACGGCATCGAACTGGACGCGTCGCTCATCACGAGCATTGATCCGCCGCCGGAGGTCGAGTCCGCGCTCGCGGCGATCAACACGGCGCACAACCAAGTTTCTTCCGACATCAGCCTCGCGCAAGCGACGGCGGATCAGAAAATCGAGCAGTCCAAACGCGCGGTGGAAATCGAAACGCTCAAGGCGCAGGCGGAAGTGGAACCGCTGCGGCAGATGACGGCGCAACTCGCGTCGCTAAAAAAATCTGGCGATGGCGCGCTAGAATCCTATCTCCGCAACGTGCGGCTCTCGCTCTACACCAAGGCGCAACAAGTCATTTTGGAAGGAAAATAATATGACCACCATTCAACTATTTGGCGTCGCCTTCATCGTGTCAGTCATCGGCTGGGCCATTCTCGTGCCGCTGTTTCTGGGTATCTGTCGGCTGTGCGGTTTGTTCACCACGGTGAACGAGGGCCGCTGCAAAGTTTACGTCCTGTTCGGCAAAGTGCTGGCGACGCTCAACGAACCGGGCTTGCATTTTCTCCCGGTCAAGCTGGGGCTGGCGGCGTTCATCGTGAATTTTCTCGGCAAGTGCTACGAACTGGATATGCGGCTCGACCAAGAATATCTCCGCAGCCAGCCGGTGAATTCCGAGGAAGGCGCGCCGATGGGCATTGGCATCTGGTATGAGATGTTCATCAGCGACCCGACCGCGTATCTCTTCAAGAACGCCGACCCGCGCGGCTCGCTCGGCGCGAACGTGAGCAACTCCACCGTGCGCTGCTTGAGCAATCTGCCGCTGGATAAAATGCTTGTGAACCGTCACGCGATGAGTTCCACGGTGCGCAACGAAGTTTCGCCCAAGTCGAACCAGTGGGGCTACCAACTCGGCTCGGTGTATATCCGCAAGGTGCATTTCCGCGACACGAACATGATTCATCAGATTGAAGAAAAAGTTGTGAATCGTTTGCGTCAAGTCACGGCGGCGATCCGGCAGGCGGGCGCGAACCAAGTGAGCATTATCACGAGCACGGCGGAGCGGCAGGCGGCGATTGAGTTCGCGAAGGCGGCGGCGATGCGTCCGCGCATCGTGGGCGCGGCGTTGCAGGAAATTTCCACGGACAAGGAAGTCTCGGCGGCGCTGTTCAACGTGCTCGAAGTGCAGAATCTTTTGGCGAGCAACGCACACGTTACGCTCATCCCGAAGAACAACGAACTGCTCTCCGCGCTCGTCGCCGGGCGCGCAGCAGAAGCGCCGAGGAAATAATGCGGGTGGAGCGCGGAGCATTGCTCCGCACTCCGAGCAATCAGCCGCTACTCCCCGCGATAGACCGCGCGCGCCGTGCACGTCTCGGCCACAACGACCTCCGTGAGTAGCGGCAGTTTGGGCTTGAGCTTTTTCCAGATCCACATCGCGACGACTTCGCTCGTGGGATTTTCCAGGCCGGGAATCTCGTTGAGATAATAATGATCTAACTTTTCCCAGAGCGGCTTGAACGCGGCGGAAATTTCCGCGTAATCCATCAACCAGCCCAGCTTCGCGTCGCACTCGCCCGCCACCACAATCTCCACGCTGAAGCTGTGGCCGTGCAGCCGACGGCACTTATGACCTTTTGGCAAGTGCGGCAGCAAATGCGCGGCTTCAAACTGAAACGTTTTTCGTAATTCCATTTTCATAATTCAAAATCTGTCCAAGTGATTAAATCTCCCAACGCCGGACGGCCATCATGCCGCCACGTCAGCGGCGGGTTTTGCATCTGTGCGAGCGGACAAATCCTCGTCGCACCCCAGTGCGCAAACTTGACCGCGAGTTCCTTCATTTTCTCCGGCGGCGCGGCGATGCCCACCGTGGAAACCTTACCGCGAATCTCATCCACGCCTCGCAGCACGGCGGCGATGTCCGGCACGGGCTTCACGAAAATAAAACGGTTCAGCGGCGAGAATTGAAACCGCACATCGTGTTCAAACACCACTGTCCACGCGGTGGAATTTTGGCTCGCCCAAATTTTCGCATCCGCGCGATGCACCGCAATCGCCTCGTAAGTCGCGCGTCGCGTCGCGATGGCGGCGGATGCTTCAACGGAAATTTTTCCGCGCGGCTCGGTGAGTTCGCGCTTCGCGAGTTCCGCCGCCAACAACTCAGCGAATTTGTCCGCCTCCACCAACCCGCGTTCCTCCACATAGATGACCTGCGGCGAAAGACAGCCGTGTTGATCCCAAGCGACGACCGCGTCCGCCGCGCTGGCGACGACTTGCGCAATACTTTCATCACGCAATACTTCGCGGGAAATAAAACCAAAACTCACGCGCTGGCCGTAGCCGAGCGTCCGCACCTTGGCGGGCAACTGCGCGTGAATCGCCGCGAGGGTTTCGTCACTGCCGGTTGCGGTGAGGCAATCCGCGTGGGCGAACAACGCCTCTTCGAGCGGACGATTCCCCCCGCGCCATTCCGCAATCTCCAGACACGCGGCGAGCTTGGGATCAATCTCATAAATTGAATGTGCGAACAGTCGGGGGATGAATGCCGCGCCGCTGGCGCATTTCACAAACTGCGCCGAGCGCGTCAGCAATCCCAGCACGATGCTCATCAAGGCGGGATTCGGCAGATTGCCCGCCGCGATGTGGATCAGAAATTCCGGCCCGCGCACCATCGTCAGCCGTTGTTCGCCGGTGATACTATCGCGGGTGAATTCATCCAAGCGCTGCACATGGCCGAGTTCCTGTTCCAGCAACGCCTGAAAATTTTCCGGCGTGAATCGGCGAAAAAATCCGTCCAACCCCTTTTCCAAAACGGCGCGCGAAAAACCGGTTTCCGCCGGCCCCAGTTCCAACGCCAGCTTGCGAAACACGTTGTCGGGTTGTAGCCAATCATTCGCCACTTCGCACAAGATTTTCACCACGGCCGCCGTGGGGCGCGGCAGCAGATACTTGTCGCGATTGCGCTTCAACGTGTCGCACGCAGCATGAATCATCGCGGACGAAAGCGTGGCTTCCGGTGGCAGATCGGCGAGGAAGTAATTGGGTAAGTTCATTTTTGGACAGGATTAACCGGATTTACAGGATTCTGGAATACAGTCCCACACCCTCCGAACGACTCGGGGAAAATCCTGTTAATTCTGTTAATCCTGTCTTCATCACGCAGTCATCAGCGAACAACCGCGCGACTCGGCCAGTTGCGCGCGGCCGATGAGTTCAAAATGTTCGTCGCGCCGTATGCCTAAATCTTCGGTCTGAATTGCCATGACCGAAAAGACGTTAGCCAAATCAAATATGCGGATAAGGCCAGTCTCATCATCGGCGACTTCGCGTCCAGTTTCCGGTGAAATAATTTGAACCCGCGCCCAAGGCGGCAATTCAAAAAATTTCTTGATACCCTGCTTACCAGACTCGGCGCGCAAAGCGGAATCATATGCTTGCGAGCTCAACTCGCTCATGCCGTATTCGCACAGGATAGTTTTCACTCCTAAAAACTTACTGATCAGTGAATGCAATTCGGCCTTCGGCATCGTGCGCGAACGATTTTTGTAGCCGCCCGTTTCCATTACCCGCGACCCCTTGGGCAATTGAAATGATCGGTTTTTTTCGGACAGATAATCAACCAGATGAACAAATGAAAATGCAGTTCCTAGTAACACCACCGGCTTTCCCGCCGCACACGCCAGTTCCAGTTGCTTCAAGATGGAATCAAAGTCCAGCACCCATGAACCATCGGCATCAAGATTGGCCATGAACGCCGATTCCGGCAGACCGAATTTCTGGCGCACGGTGTCGAACATGTGAACCAGCGACGAATGTGGCGCATATTTGGCATTCGGCGTCAGGAAAAGGAATTCCGCCTGATCATTAAAACGGATTTGAAACCATTTCCACAGGCTCGCCTCGTAAACCGCTAGCGATTCCGCGCAATGAAAATGGCGGCTGGGCTTTTGCTCCGTCGTGCCACTGGAATGGAAGACGGCGATGCGTTCCTCTGCGGGGATGCTCGTCAGCTCCAACTCCTTGAACGCGGAGGTGGGCACAATGGGAATTTGCGTCCAATGCGTGACGCTTTGCGGAGTCAATTGACGCGCCTCGCAGATCTTCCGGTAAGCGACGTTGTGAGCGAACTGAAGGGCAAAAAGTTCTAGCGCAAGGGTTTCAAATTGACCGTGCAAAGTCTGTTCGCCGACCAAAAACTCGTGTTGGCAAATCAATTCACGCAAACGCGTGGCGTAGTTAGAAAGTTCTGGATTCAAGCGGTGTTTGTTCGTGGCTGGTTTTCCGCAACAGCCGACGGGCAGAGTAACACGCAGCCATGACGCCGCAAGTGAGATTGCCATTGCTGCCTTTGTGCGCCAAACTGTCCGTCTTAATGAGCAAACGGTTTTACATCACCACCGCGATTGATTACGTCAATGGCCAGCCGCATCTTGGCCATGCCTACGAGAAGATTATTGCCGACGTCATTGCGCGGTCGCGGCGCAGTTTGGGGCAGGAAGTTTTCTTTCTCACCGGCCTCGACGAACACGGTCAGAAGGTGCAGCAGGCGGCGCAGGCGGAGAAAAAAAATCCGCAGGAATATTGCGACGCGCTCGCGCTGGACTGGCAAGCATTCGCCAAGAAGCTGGAGCTGACGAATGACGATTTCGTCCGGACCACGCAGCCGCGCCACAAGGAATTTGTCCAAGCCACACTCGCGAAGCTCAATGTTGCCGGGCATTTCTACAAGGCGACTTACACCGGCTTTTATTCTGCGAAGGAAGAAACATTTCTCACGGAGAAGGATCGGCTGCCCGACGGGAAATTCGATGCGAGCTACGGTGAAGTCGTGGAGCTCAAGGAAGATAATTACTACTTCAAGCTTGGTGCGCAGCAGCAATGGCTGATTGATTACATTGAGGCGAATCCAGATTTTATTTCGCCCAGCTATCGTCGCAATGAAGTCCTCGGCTTTCTCAAAAACAACACGCTCGAAGATCTGTGCATCTCGCGTCCGCTGGCGCGTTTGAACTGGGGCATTCCCCTGCCCTTTGATCCGGAGTTCGTCACTTACGTCTGGTTCGATGCGCTCGTGAATTACACCAGCATCGCGCACGCGCACGCGCCGCTCG
>JANOBC010000146.1:0-9495 GCA_031411455.1 Limisphaerales bacterium | reverse complement strand
CGGCGGTCATCGCGACGCGGTTCATCACGGCGCGGACCGCGTTGATTGTATTGTTGCTGCGGTTGCTGCGGCGGACGTTGCGGCTGGATGCGGCGCAGGGCACGGCGGAGTTCTTCCAGTTCGCGTTCGTCGGCGAGCTTCTGACGGTCGGCGACTTCGACGAGTTCTAAAATTTCATCCATCTGGTCGTGCAAATCTTTCAGCGCATTGGCGATGAAAGTGGCGTGCTGAACCGCTTCACTGATGGCACTGGCCTCGGCGGGGCGGAAATCGGCGGGCTTGACCCACTGGCGTTGCGCGGGCGGAACGCGCGGCGGCGGCGTGGGCGGACGTTCGTCGCGGCGATCTTCCCGACGGTCATCACGTCGCGGTTCACGGCGATCTTCCCGACGGTCGTCCCGACGCGGTTCACGGGCTTGCGGTGCCGGTTCAGGTGCTGCTTCGGCGGCGGGTTCGCTGGCCGGCTCAGCTTCGTGGTCTTCGGGTGCGGTGGCGTGGGAGGCGAATTCAGCGGGCACGTCTGAATGCGGCACGCGGAAACCACCGGAATTATCAGCCTCGGCTTCGGCGTCGTGAGATTCGGCCACCTCGTCGGGCCGCGTGATTTCATCCGCTGCGTCATCGGCTTCGGGCGCGGGGGAGTTATCGGCGGGTGCTTTGTCGCCGGTCGGGCGCGGTCCCTGGCTGCGGCCACGGCCACCGCGACGGCCACGGCGACGGTTGGGGGTGGAACGTCCGGCGGGTGCGGGCGACTTCAAATTGGAGTTTTCGTCTGGCACAAATTTTGGTGAGGATGGCTGTCCGCCGGGCAAAATGCAAAGCGAATAGGTTGTTACTTTTTCACAAATAGCGCGAGGGCGGCGGTGTGGCTGTGGAGGAAATTCTTGTCGCCCACGGGGCCGATTTCGCCGTTGCAGAAAAAGCCGGTGAGGCCGAGTGGGCCGAGATTTTTTTGCACAAGTTCGGCATCATGGCTGGGGCGGCCAAAAAGATTTTTTCCGCGTCCAGTGCAACAGAAGAGGCAGCCGCCGAGGATTTTCGTATCGGCAAAAGTTTGTTTCGCAAGGCCGAGCAACTGGTTCAAATCTTCGGACGCGGTTGCGGCGTCGCGGCGCTGAAATTGGATCGTCTGCCCGGCGCGCGGCAACGCACCCACGGCCAGCACGCCGGAATTGGGGTCGCCGCCGATGAGGTTGCGCACAAGAAAATCCCCGCGATGAAATTCCTCCAAATATTCATTCACCGCGAGGCCGATGAAAAGATTCCCGCGCGCCTGCTGCTGCTCGGCGGGCGGAAGCTGGTTCACCGTGTCCGTCAGCACGGCGTAGGCGGGGCGGTTGGCGATGTGCTGGATGAGATTTTGCTCCACCCGCGTCAACGTCCATGCCTCACCGATGGGCGTGCAGCCTTGCGCGACGACGCCTTCGAGTGCCACGTCGCCGCCGACGGCGATGGCCACGCCGCCGTCGTCAAACACGTCGCCATCAAGATAAACCTGCGTCGCAGGTTCGGGAAAAACGCCGCTCGCCAGCCCGCCATAAACCGGCTGGCCGACAAAATTTTTGTTCCACGAACGCAGCCACGCTTCGGCGTCGAGGTGAAACGGATCAATAAACGCAAGCCAACCATTCACTTTTTCTTTGGCGATGCCGAACTCGACCGGCCAGAAATTTTCATCGCCCGCCGCCTGTTCAATCTGCTCCTGCGTAAAACGGACGGCTTTCAACTGCGCACCCGGCAATGAGTAGAGCGCGAGCACCAGACCGCCGGCGCTCTCGATTTCTTCCTGGCCCGCGACGAGGCCGGAGCCGGAGCAGCCGACGAGCAGCGGAATACGGGCGTGGACGCGGAGAATTTCCAAAACCTGTTCCGCGTGCGGGAAAAATTTCGGCGACATGAACACGAGGCCAAGCGAAACCTCTTTGGCCGGCAGGCGGGCGCGGAGCCGTCGCGCCCAATCGGCGAGGCCAGCTTCGTCCATGCCGTCCGACCAGTAGGCCGCGATGGAAAATTCGTTGTTCACGCGAACGACTCTAACGGGGCGCAGGAAAATTGCAAAGCGCGAACGCGTCTTTGCTTGAAATTTATTTTTGAACAGTGCGCCGACTGTCCTATCGGCGAGAAACGCGGCTCACTTGAGCCACGCGGCGACTTTTTCGCCGTCCCACGTTTGCTCCACCTTCTGGCGCTCGCGCACGGCGGCGAATTTCTTGCCGCTCACCAGAATCTCCGCCGTCAGCGGACGCGTGTTGTAGGTGCTTGCCATCACGAAGCCGTAAGCGCCCGCGCTCATCAGCACGAGATGCTCGCCCTCGGTGAACTTGGGCAACTGGCGATCTTTGCAGAAATAATCGCCCGATTCGCAGACACCGCCGACGACATCCGACGACATTGACGGACGAACTTTTTTCTCCAGCGGCAAAATCTGGTGGTAGGCTTCGTAAAAAGCCGGGCGGATGAGGTCA
This sequence comes from Limisphaerales bacterium, assembly GCA_031411455.1. Taxonomy (GTDB): domain Bacteria; phylum Verrucomicrobiota; class Verrucomicrobiia; order Limisphaerales; family UBA11358; genus UBA11358. The sequence continues at coordinate 7,030 of JANOBC010000146.1, read as the reverse complement.
TTCATCGCCGCGTCCACGATGACGAAATTTTTCCGCCCCGTGCGCTTCACATATTCGACGTGCGTGACGAGCACGCCCGCGTTGCCGCAGATAAAACGACCCGGCTCCATCAGGATTTTCAAACCGAGCGGCTTCAACAGCGGCAGCAGACGATCCGCATATTTCTGTGGCGTGAGAATATTTTTCGCGGCGGCAGATTTCCACCAAGCCGTCGAACCGCTTTCCAGCGCGGGCTTGTAGACGATGCCCAAGCCGCCGCCGATGCTGAAAAATTCAATCCCGTGCCGCGCCTTTAGTTTCGCGACCAGCGGCAGCATTTTTTTAACGGCCACTTCAAACGGCGTTGTCTCCGTGATCTGCGAGCCGATGTGCATCTGCACACCGCGCAGCTTGAGGTTTTTCAATTTCGAGGCGCGGGCATACACGCCTTCGATTGATTCGAACGCGATACCGAACTTATCTTCGTAAGTGCCGGTCGTGATTTTGGAGTGCGTCTTCGCGGCAACGTTCGGGTTCACGCGCACGGCGACGGAGGCGATTTTTTTCAACCGCGCCGCGACCTTGTTAATGCGAACCAATTCCGGCTCGCTCTCGGCGTTGAAGCAATAAACATTTTTGCTCAAGGCAAATTCAATCTCTTTTTCCGTCTTGGCTGCACCCGCGAAAACACATTTCGTCGGGTCGCCGCCCGCCTTGATGACGCGCATCAGTTCGCCGGTGCTGACGATATCAAAACCGCTGCCGCAGTTGGCGAGTGTGCGCAGGACGGACAGGTTGGAATTCGCCTTCACCGCGAAGCAGACCATGTGATCCACCGGTTTCATCGCGCGGTCGAGCTTGTGGAAATGATCTTCCAGCGTGGCCTGCGAATAAACGTAGAGCGGCGTGCCGAATTTCTTCACCAGCGAATCCAGACCGACGCCTTCGCACTGAAGTTTGTTCCCGACATAATGAAATTGGTGCATAAAGCGGACATTTTACGCACAAGCCGCGAAAGTTCAAGACTGGGTTGCACAGTGGCACAGGCTTCTAGCCTGTGTATTTGGAATCGTCCGCATCACCAGAAACTCACAGGCTAGAAGACTGTGCCACTACCTGCCCCGTGCCAGCGCGTGTCGGCGCGGAGGCACAGCGCGTTGCGGAATGACCGGCGTTCTAATTTCCTGCACGGAATTTTTCCCAGCGCGACCAGGATAAACGCCATCCGCTTTGTCCCCAAAAACGCCATTGTAAAGCGCGTCCACGAATGACGGCGACTTTGCCGCCAGCTTTAGCGTGTCGTTGATGCCGGAAATAATTTCATCGCGCCACTCGTCCGCCTTCGCCGTCGGCGTCACATCCGTTTCACCGAAGAAACGAAAGGCCTCTTGAATCGCGCGCAACGAACCGACGCGTCCCTCCGCCGTGATCGGCCCGCGCGAAAACGCTTCATCCGTCGAGGCCGTTGTGATGGCGTCCACGCCCAGCGACGAACACATCGCAGCGTGGAGCGCGGTCGTCATCGCCGACTGTTCCTTCTCTTCGCCGTGCGTCATGAAGCCAATCGGCTCGCCCGGCCAGATGGGGAAATCCGTCATGGTCTGAAGCGCGCGAATCTTCGCGAAGTTGTAGTCCACATAGTTCTGCTCCATCAATTCGTTCACCATGATGTAAGGCCCGTGGCAAAGTAGCGGCTTGAGAATTGGTTGCGCGCCGAGCCGCTTGCCCAGCGCAGCCATCACCAACATTCCCGCGAACGCCTTGTGCGGCGGCACACCGGCGAGTTCTTCGTTCGTCGGAATGTCGAACGGCATTCCGTATCGCGCCGCGCTGCGGATGGCGTCCACGCCGTCCACGGTGAGTCGCGCGGGATCCGTTCCACCGCAGATGGAGCCATAGACGATATTTATTTTCGTCATATCCGCGCCAAGGAAACCCGACAGCACCGTGATCTCCGGCGTGTTCAAGCCGCGATGCGCGCGGATGGTCCACAACGTCGCCTTGTCGAGCGAGCGCTTGATGAGCGAAAGATTTGCGTAGGTCACGGGCGTGCCGTCCTCGGCGTTGGTGAGAAAGCCATCCATCAAACCTTCCGTGCGCGCGCCCCACGCGGGATCAAAATGCAGAACGCCATCCGCGCCCCAGCTTTCGGAAACTTTGATGTGCATGCCGTCCATCATCGGACAACCCGTGCCGTATTGGATGAACACGAGCGGTTTCTTGCGTCCGTGCTGAAGGACACGCGGATGGAAATTTTTCTTGGCGATGTCAATGCGCCGGTGGTAAGCGTCAATTTCCTTCTGCGTGATCTGCCGCACGCTGGGCGGGCAAATGTTCTTTTGGAAAAAATCCACGACCGACTCGTCGCACTGCGCGAGATAATCACGCGTGAACGGCAGCGCGGTATAGCTCTCGACCGAGCCTTTCACATCTTGTAACTGCGACTCGGTGATATGCGCGCGGACGACACCCGGCGAAGTTTTATTGGAAGTCCAATCGAGAATTCCATCCACGATTTCATCGAGCAGCTTTCGCGTGGTGGAATCCTTCACCTCGTTGTCGTGCGGGAAGGGAAACTTCGGTTTGTCTTTGACCGGATGCGTGACATGGCGCGCGAGGTCGGGATTTCGTTCGATGAGCGCGTGGATTTCCTCGATGCGCGTGTTCGGGCCATAACCAGCCTCGAAGCCGAGGCTCTTGGCGAGTTCATCCGTGATCGCCATGCCGCCGATGGCCACGCGGACTTTGTCGAACACCCCTTGCGCCACGAGCACCGCGCGCACGCGACGGAAAAGCTGTTCCACGCCGTAGCCAACCGTGCGCCCGACGAAAATCATGTCCACCTTTTCCGCGATGGCCGCCTCGCCGATTTCTTCGACGGTGATGTCCGGCGGCAGCAGCACGCACGGATAACCGAGCACCTCAAGCTTGCGCTTGATGAGTTTCAATCCGGCATCGTGAACCGGGTCGAGTGGAGCGAGAAGAATTTTCATGGTGTAGCCTCAAAATTTAACGCAAAGACGCGAGGGGGCAAAGACGCCAAGAAAAACCGGAAGGATGAAAGCCGTTCACCCAACCCTGATGCCTGAGCTAACCGCGGCGCCGCCTGTTTTCCCTTGCGTCTTTGCGTCTTTGCGCCTTTGCGTTGAAATCGTGTTTTCATTCCTTGAGCCAGGTGTAAGTGTCGCCGGGTTTGTTCATGTAGGCGCGGACGCGGAAATGCGCGCCGGGGCCGTTGAAATCCAGCGAGACGATGACGAACCGCGTGAGGCCGAGCGATTGCATCAGCTTGCCGACGAGTTCCTTCGCCTCCGCCTCGCTTTCGCACAGGACAAAACTTTCAATGTCCAAGGCATCAACAATCGTATCGCGCGCGGTGGTCATAAAATAAATTCTGGCTCTGATGTGCTCTGAAGTGGCGCCACAAAACGGTCTCGCGATTTTTGTCTCGCCCTTTCAGGGCTATGAATGATTCGGACACCAATACCCTGGGCTTTCTTGTTCCGGGCTTTCAGCCCGGTCTCGTCACGCGCTGAAAGCGCAATCACATGACAGCCCAGGGCAACGCCCTGGGAAACAAAACCAAAAAATAATGTGCCCTGAAGGGGCACAACAAAATGGACGCGCGATTTTTGTCCCGCCCTTTCAGGGCTTGAAATGAATTGGGCGACCAGACCCAGGGCGTTGCCCTGGGCTATCGTGTTTGGGGCTTTCAGCCCCGGCGCACGGAACACGAAATTCTTGATCCCTAACGCATCAACAATTTCATCGCGGGCGGTCATCATAAAATCAATCCCACACATAACGTTCATCCAATGGCACGTTGTATTTCTGGCAAAACTCACGGAACTCGTCCTTGAAATCGCGTTTCCGGTGATGCTCGGCCTGGCCTTCGATGTATTTCCGCACGGCATCCGCGCCGGACTGGCTGACGGAAAATACGCCGTATCCATTTTGCCACGCGAAATCGGAGACGCCCTGTTCCTTAATCCATTTACTGGAACTCTTTTTTACTTCTTCCACCAGTTTGCACGCGGCCACATTTTTTGAAAGCTGGCAAAGCACATGGACATGGTCGTCCACGGAATTGATGATCAGCGCGGGCGATTCAACATTTTTCAAAACGCCGGCCATGTATCCATGCAAACCCGGACGCACGGCATCGGAGATGAGCGGACGGCGCTCCTTGGTGCTCCAAATGACGTGAATCAAAATGTTGGCGAGGGATTGGGGCATTTTGTTTCGTTGTTTCAGGGTTTGCCGTTGGCGGTGCGGATGTCGAGACGGGTTCCGGGTCGTGTCGGTAATTTCCGTCCGAGTTTGAAACCGCGTTCGTAATTTTCGCGCGCGCCCACGTCACGCGCTGAAAGCGCAATGACATGATAGCCCAGGGCAACGCCCTGGGATTCATAACCCAAAAATAAATTCAAGCCCTGAAAGGGCGAAACAAAAAGGACGCATGATGTTTGTGCCGCCCTTTCAGGGCTTGGAATGTTTTTGACCGGCAGACCCAGGGCGTTGCCCTGGTCTGTCATGTTGAGGGCTTTCAGCCCTCCCGCGCGCAGCACGAAGCTCTCGAGGTCCAGCGCATCAACCATGGTGTCACGGGCGGTGGTCATAAATAGAATTTAGGCCGCGTTGAAAAATGTTTGGAACATTCAAATGTTTGGAACGCTGGTAAAATTCCGGGCGGTTCAGATCCCGGTGATTCGTTTTGCGCGCTGAAAGCGCAATGACATGATAGCCCAGGGCAACGCCCTGGGATTCGTAACCCAAAAATAAATTCAAGCCCTGAAAGGGCGAAACAAAACGGACGCGTGATGTTTGTGTCGCCCTTTCAGGGCTGGAAATTTTTTGGGTGCCACTACCCCGGGCGTTGCCCTGGGCTGTCATGTTGGGGGCTTTCAGCCCGCCCGCGCACAGCACGAAGCTCTCGATGTCCAGCGCATCAACGATGGTGTCACGGGCGGTGGTCATAATTTTATTCGTAAATTAAAATGCGGAACTGAACAATCATTGCTCCCACAATTCTTTTAATCGCTGTATTTTTTCTGCGTCTGAAAGCGACTCGTATTCTGTGAAAGTCACAATCGGTATTGCGAGTTTATCAACCGGCTTGCTGTCGGGATAATATTCCAACGTTTGCGAACGACAGAACGGACAGGCAGGTTTCAAAAATAAACGCTGACCATTTATTTTGTCCGCACAATTCGCAATCACCTCCTGAAGTTGGCAAATGTTTTTTCGGGTGAATTCTTTAAGACCGGCAATCTTGAGCAGCCTAGATTCAATATCTTTCCATGAAGAACAAACAAGTGCCGGAAGATAACCGAAGACGCGACCATTTTCGCCGTGCAAAATAAAACAGCCGTAGGAAAAATCTCCCAGCAGCGGGATTGTAAAAGTCCTGCGACAATGTTCGCAGTTGGCTTCATACAACCAGACTTCTTCCGTCGCACTTATTTTTTCGCTTTGTTCCATGCTTTTAATTTTGTTTCAAACCCCCGTGTGTTTGCAGGTGATGCTCATCAGGCCGACCATCGCTTTGACTATCAGCCGGGTTTGCTTTTCCAGCAAGTTGCCGTCGGCGTCCAGTGTGCCGAGGCCCATCGAGATGAAAATGTTTCCGTCGTAGGCGATCGTCGGGATGATGCCCATCTGCGCCATGCCGGCCTGGAAAATGTTCGTGCCGCCATACATGTCCTCGATGGAAAAAATCGGGATGCCCTGCTGGCCGTCTTTCCACGTGTTCTCGTAATTGACCTCGACCGCGAGGGAATTTTTATTCGCGCTGATGACGATGTCCTTGTGGAATTTTTTCGGCAGCGCCTTGAATTCATCCTTCACGATGGCGAGCAACTGGCCGAGCGGTTTGGTCATCACCTGCGGTTTGTCGCGGAGAATCTTCAGCGCGGCGATGAGGCCGACGAGCGCTTCCTTGCCGGGATCGTTCGTGACGTAGGCGGCCTTGCCGTAGGAATAGCCCGTGCCGAAACGGTCCGAATGATAACCGAGCGCGCGGCGGATGGGCACCATCACGTCCTCGCGGCCGATGATGAGGCCGACGGTCGGTGCGCCGGAGGATTTGTCCATGGAATACGCCATCACGTCCGCGCCGAGTTTGCGCGGGTCGGCGCCGATGAAGGGCGTGCCCCAGGCATTGTCCACGATGTAAGGCACGCCGTATTCCTTCGCGAGCTTGGCGAGGCCGGTCTGCAAAAGCGGTGTGCCGCCCGCGTCCTGGTCGCCGTAGCCGTAGCCAACGCTGTCGTAGCCAAGCGAGGAAAACGCCGTGAGCGACGACGCGTGACGTGCTGCGGTTTGCTCAATGCGCGCCAAAGTTTTCTTCGCGTCCGTGTTCGCAAGCAACGCGGCGGGATGTTGTTTGATGCCGTGGATTTCGTAGCGCGCACCTTCGAGCGGAACAAAAATCGCGTCGGTGTTGTCGAGGCGTTTGCCGGAGAAGCCGAGTTCGCCCGCCGTCACGCCGCGGTCGGCGAACAAGTCTTTGTAGCGCGGCGGATACGGACGTCCGTAGCCGCCGTGATGATGCAGATGGCGCTCGAACGGCGCGAGGTAGCGGGCGCGGTAATTGTCGCCGCGACCAGTCATCGGCGGACTGGCGAGACAGTCAAAGCTCGTCCACAGAGCGGCCTCGCAGGTGTTCGTCGGCGCGGCGTCGAAGCCGTCGCCGTAAACGTCCTTCACGATTTCGCGGATCTCTTCGATGAGAAATTTATTTTCCACGACCTTGCGCGACGCGGCCTCGATGGCCTTGCCGACCTCGGTGGTCAGCAGCGCGTGACAGCTCGACACCGCGCCGGTCAGGCCGATCTGTCCCTTCATCTCCGGCGTGATGCCGATCTCGTCGGCGTATTTTTTCGCCTCGCCGTAGATGGTGGCGATGTTCTTGTGGAGTTCCTTGTAGATTTGGAAACGATATTTGTGGGGCATAATTTTTGGTGGTTGTTGTGATTTATTTTTTCAAAGCCTGAACACACGCCGCGCAGATGCTCGCGGCGTCAATTTTGTATTCGCGGTAAAGATCGGA
>JANOBC010000145.1:0-2839 GCA_031411455.1 Limisphaerales bacterium | reverse complement strand
CCACCGCCGTGGCGGAGAAGATTGGCGATGATGCCAGCCGCTGGTTCCACTTCGGCCTGACCAGCAGCGACGTGGGCGACACCTGCTACGCCGTGCAGATGTCCCAGGCGGCCGATATTTTGATCGCCGATGTGAAGACCGCGCGCGCCGCCATCGCGAAGCGCGCTCAAGAACACAAGTTCACTCCCTGCATTGGTCGCAGCCACGGCATCCACGCCGAGCCGACGACCTTCGGCCTCAAGCTCGCGCTCATGCACGATGAATTCGGCCGCGCCCTCGAACGCCTCGAACGTGTCCGCCAGGTCGTCGCCGTCGGCAAAATCTCCGGTGCCGTCGGCACCAGCGCGCACCTCTCGCCGCGCGTCGAAGCGTATGTCTGCAAGAAGCTCGGCATTCAACCTGCGCCCATCGCCACGCAAGTCGTGCAGCGCGACATCCACGCCGAGTTTCAACTCGCGATGGCGCTCGTCGGCGCGAGCATCGAGCGTTGGGCGGTGGAGTTTCGTCACCTGCAACGCACCGAAGTGCTCGAAGCCGAGGAGCCGTTCACCAAGGGCCAGAAAGGTTCGAGCGCCATGCCGCACAAACGTAACCCCATCACTTGGGAACGCCTCACCGGTCTCGCCCGCGTGTTGCGCGGCAACGCGATGGCTTCGCTGGAAAATGTGGCGCTGTGGCACGAGCGGGATATTTCACATTCATCCGTCGAGCGGATTATTTTCCCCGACTCCTGCACGCTGCTCGATTACATGTTCGGTCTTCTCACGCGCCTGATGGACGGCATCGTCGTCTATCCCGCGAACATGAAGAAGAATCTCGGCCTTTCGCTCGGCATGTGGAACAGCCAGACGATTCTGCTCGCGCTCATCAAGAAAGGTCTCACGCGCGAAGCCGCCTACAAGATCTGTCAGGACGCCGCGATGCAGACGTGGGAAGTGAAACACGCCGGCCGCGATGACGCCGACTTCGTGGAGCAACTCAAACTCGATCCCCAAGTGAAAAAGCTTTTCAAGAAAGGCGAACTTGAAGCCCTCTGCTCGCTGGATTTCCATTTCAAAGAAGTGAACAACCGGTTTAAGAAACTGGGGCTTTGACAGGATTACAGGATGTAACAGGATAAAAGCACAGAAGGAACTGAATCTGGTTCGGGAATCCTATAAAATCCTGTTCATCCTGTCAGATTTTATGGAACACGAAAAACTCACGGAAATAATCATTGGTTGTGCCATGAAAGTGCATCGCGCCCTTGGTCGGGGATTTCTGGAATCGGTTTATCAGAAGGCACTGGCGCATGAGCTTCGCAAGACTGGCTTGCGTGTGGAGTGTGAAAAAATGATCCGTGTCACCTACGACGGCGAAATCGTCGGTGATTTTTCTGCCGACATTGTTGGTTGAGGATGTTGTGATGGTTGAGAACAAGGCTGCCCAAGCGCTTCACCCGAAGAACGAGGCGCAATTGGTGAATTACCTTACTGCTACCGGTATCGAAATTGGCCTGTTGTTAAACTTCGGCTCGGAGAAGTTGGAGTTCAAACGCAAGCACCGCACGTATCGCCCAAAGCAGGCCGGGGAAAGTTGACAGGATTACAGGATGGAACAGGATAAAAACCTGAAGAACTGAATTTGTCTTTTCTGATCCTGTAAAATCCTGTTCATCCTGTCAAAACCCTGTCTCAATTCACTGGCACAAACAGTTTGCGGTTGCTGTCGTCCTGCGGGTCGTCGGGGCGGGGATAATCGCGCCAGAGCCAGCGGAGCATTTCGGGCAGCATCGCGCCGCCTTGCCGACCGGAATGGGTGCCGATGCCCCAGCAATAATTCACGTCGTAACCCTTTTCGGTTAATGCCGCCGCCATCTTGATGTTCTGCGCGTGCCAGTCCCATTTCGGATCGTAGGCCACGGTGCCGCGCCGGGTGCCGCGCAGATCGTTCAGGCCGTCTTGCAGAAAAATTCGGATGGGTTTGCGCTCGCTCGCGCGGATGAGGTCGGGATAAACGTGGCCGCCGCGAATGTTGGTGAAACTGCCGATGGTGCTGATGACTTTGCGGAATTGATCGGGCCGCTGCCAAGCCACGGTGAAGGCGCAAATCGCGCCGCTGCTTGTCCCGGCGATGGCGTGGTCGTCGGGATTTTTGGAAATGTTAAAATCTTTTTCCAGCGCGGGCAGTAGTTCGTTGATGATGAGTTTGGCGTAGTTATCGTTGAGTTCGTTGTATTCCGTCGCGCGGCCATTGTTGCCGTCGCCCCAGTTTGTGGCACTGGATTCCGGCTGCGTGGGCGTATTGCCGGGGTTGATGAAGACGGCCAGGGTCACCGGCATTTCGCGGCGGTAGATGAGGTTATCAAAAACATTCGGCACGCGGAATTCGCCGTTGGTATTCAGGAAAGTGTGACCGTCCTGAAAAATCATGAGGCAGGCGGCGTTGGTGGGCTGGTATTGCGCAGGGACATAAATCCAATAGTGGCGCGTGGTGTTAGTGAAGACCTTGCTGGCCAGCGTGAGTGGTCCGATGATTTTGCCGTGGGGCACGTTGGCATGCGCTTGCGAATCGGGGCCGAGGAGATAAACCTCATCGGTCGGCGCGGCGGCGTAGAGATTGAGCGCGAGCAGGGTGAGGAGGAGCGTGGTGAAAGGGCGGAAAAGTTTTTGGCTCATGGTGATTGGATTGGGATGCACGAATTAAGCCGGTTGCGGGATGACGAGGCAAGCGCTTCTTGTCAAAAATTGTCGCGCGAAGGAAGCGAAGAATAACCTAAGGAAGAAACATCTTTAAGTTCGCCTCCCTTGCGCGAAATTTTAACTGCCCGCCATTCTGTGCGCTCGACTTTCTTTCGCGG
>JANOBC010000144.1:0-20646 GCA_031411455.1 Limisphaerales bacterium | reverse complement strand
CGCCATCAAGCCGACCTGACTATCCGACGGTAACGTGTCTGTCTGAACTGAATGCCGCGCGTTCGGAAGGAACAACGCCTGAAGCCACACCTCAAACGATGGGGCGTCAAGATACGAGCGTAGCTCGCCGCGAGCGGCCTGCGCCTGCAAGTCGGGTGGATTGGCGCTCCAATAGCCGATGCGCTTCATCTCGGTCTCAATCTCATCCAGCTTCTGTGACAGTGCGGAACTCATGGGGTGCGGAAGACGCCTAACAGGTATTCGGCCGCCGAGCGTGCACGGGGTCGTGCACGGTTGTTTTCACGGTGGCCTTTGTTAGCATGGGTTTATGAAAGCGGACTTGCGAATTTCTATCAAGGATTATTCACGCAACAAAAACCTGAAGGTGCAGCTCACGCGGGTGCCGTTTGCTTCGGCGAGGCAGTTTTGGGTGAAGATGAATGGTCAGCCGTGGCCCAAGAGCGGTCAGCCGGTATCGCTCACGCGGGTGATGACGGCGCTCCGCAAGTCGCTGGTCAAGGCGGGGTAGGAAGTTTATGGAGCGGGTGGTTTTTGAAGCCAGCTCCGCCCAAGCTGCCTTCCGGCGGGTGGTTTTGGCTGCCAAATCTGCCAAAAACCATCGCTTTGCCACTTCACAGGACAAACATGACCTATTCCACGCGGATTTGTCACCTCACAGAATAAACATGACCATTTCCACGCGGATTTGCCACCTCACAGAATAAACATGACCCATTCCACGCGGATTTGGTCGTTCCTAAAATAAACATGGCCGTTTCCATGTTTCCGGTCGAGGCGATGGGAAACTTTGAGCGGGTGCGCCGGCCAGCGCGGTTGCCGGAAGTTTTATCGCGGGAAGAGGTGCGGCTGGTGCTGGCGGCGGCGGCGGCGGAATTTCAATTGCCGCTGCGGTTGCTGTATGGCACGGGCGCAAGGTTGATGGTCGCGTAAATCGCTTCGCTCCACGCGATTTTTTTTATGTGTTACGTTTACATCTTACAATCGGAAACTGACGACGGGCTTTACATTGGATTTTCGACAGACCTGCGACGGCGGTTGAAAGAACATCAAGCAGGAAAGTCTTTTGCGACCTCGTATCGCGGGCCGTGGAAGTTGATTTATTACGAGGCTTATCTGGAAGAATCGGATGCACTCGGACGGGAGGAATTTTTGAAGAGCGGTGGCGGCAGGCGGTTTTTGAAGAACCAACTGCGGCAACACTTGGCCAAGCATCCGATGCGATCCGCCGCGTGACCGCGTGAGGCGAGTCAGCGAGCCTTTTACGCGGGCGACGCACTTGCTGGAGAATGGTTATGACATCCGCACGCTCCAAGATTTGCTCGGCCACAAGGATGTTTCGACGACACAAATTTATACGTATGTGATGCAGAAGCCAGGGCTGGGGGTGCGGAGTCCGTTGGATGCGTGAGAGCAGGGAGAGGGATTGAATTTTTTATGAGCCAGCAAACCATCGCCATTATCGGTGCCTCTGCCGACCGCAGCAAGTTCGGCAACAAAGCCGTGCGCGCGTTCGTGCGTCAGGGTTTTACCGTTTATCCCGTCAACCCCAAGGAAGCGGTGATCGAAGGTTTGCCCGCGTTCGCCAGCATCGCGGATGTTCCTGTGCGACCGAATCTCATCAGCGTCTATCTGCCGCCGCCGGTGGTGCTGAAAGTTTTGCCGGCCATCGCCGCGCATGGTTGCGATGAGCTGTGGCTGAATCCGGGAACGGAATCGGCTGAAGTGCAGGCGGCGGCGGAAAAACTGGGGCTAAACGTCATTCAGGCGTGTAGCATTGTGGCCATCGGGCTTTCGCCGGAGGAAGTGTGAATGGGTGGCTGATTGATTCCGATTCCATCGCCCCCTCGGGGGAGGTGAGTCGCGCGAAGGCCGCGAAGGTGGCGAAGGAACGAAGACATCTCTTTTTTTTCCTTCGCAACCTTCGAGAGCTTCGCGCGACATTTTCAAAATAGACCGCTACGGAACTTGGAAATGGGTTTGAAAATAGTTACCCCTCACCCCGGCTCTCTCCGCCAAGGGGGGCGAGGGAGAAAAAAATTCGCGAGCCGTTTACGTCAAAGGTTCACGCGGTTCGCGGGGACGCTCGCCCCACCGGGCTTCTTGAAATTGACCCACTCACTGTGAACGCGGTAACTTAACCGGCAGAAAATGAAACGAATCATCATCGCGGGTGGCAGCGGATTTATCGGGACGGCGCTGGCGCGTGAATTTATCCGGCGCGATTACGCGGTGGTGGTGCTGACGCGTTCGCCACGCGCGCGGACGGATGGTGCGCAGGAAATGTCGTGGGACGCTGAAACGGTTGGCGCATGGGTGGAACAACTGGAAGGCGCCGAGGCAGTCATCAATCTCACCGGCAAAAACGTCAATTGTCCGCACACGCCGGAAAATTTACGCGGCATCCTGTCTTCGCGGACGAATTCGGTGGCGGCGCTCGTCGCTGCCGTGGCTAAAACTAAAACTCCGCCGCGCGTCTGGGTGCAAGCGAGCGCCATTGGTTTTTACGGCGACACGCAAGATCGGCTGGCGGATGAGTCCGCGCCGAATGGGCAGGATGCGCTCGCCAAACTCTGTCGCGAGTGGGAAGGGAGTTTGGCTGCCGTCGAACTGCCGCAAACTCGGAAGGTCACGCTGCGAATCGGTTTTGTGCTGGGACGCGAAAGCGGCGCGTTGCCGGTGCTGGCGAAGTTGACAAAATTATTTCTCGGCGGCGCGGTGGGCAGCGGCAAACAATTCATCAGTTGGATTCACCTCGCGGACCTGGTGCAGATGCTCGTTGCGGCGGTTGAGAATGAAAAACTTTGCGGCACCTTCAACGCCGTCGCGCCAAACGCGGTGACGAACGCGGAGTTCATGCGCGAACTGCGCCGGGCGTTGCATCGTCCGTGGAGTCCGCCCGCGCCGGAGTTTGCGGTGAAGCTGGGCGCGCGCTTGATGGGCAGCGAGCCGTCGCTGGCGCTCATCAGCCAGCGTTGCGAGCCGAAACGATTTCGGGAGACGGGCTTTCAGTTTCAATTTCCTGAATTGAACCGCGCGCTGGCGGACTTGTGCGGCTGATGGAGCGCAGGCAGGAGCGCAGGCGGCTCGCCTGCGGTGCAAAATAATTTTCAAGGGCGGTAAATTAAACCGATAGCCTCACGCCAAGGCCGCCAAGGCCGCAAAGGATGAATGCTGAAAAAACTTTGCGCCCTTGGCGGCCTTGGCGTGAGGCATCGGACGGCTACAATTAAACTTAACCTGCTATAGAAGCTGCGGGCGAGCCGCCCGCGCTCCGTTCGCGCTCCATTCAAATCAGCGCATCCGCCAACACTTCCGCCATGTGCTTGGTGCGGACGTTCGCGAGGTGTTGCACCTGATGACGGCAACTCGTGCCGGACAAAACAAACGTCGTGCCGTAGGGCTGATGTTTGATTTGTTCGATCAACGGCTCGGCGATTTTCAGCGAGAGTTCGTATTTGGATTCCATCATGCCGAACGCGCCGGCCATGCCGCAGCAGCCGGTGTCAAGCATCGCCACGGTGCGGTTGGGCAGGCGTGCAGCGAGGTGCGTGGAATTCTTGGTGTTCGTCAGCGCCTTCGCATGGCAATGCGCGTGGATGGCGACGCGTCCGTGTTCGTGATCGAAGCGCAGCGCATTCGGCTCCGCCTTTAAAAGATTCTCCATGAAGTCCTCAAACAAAATGCAGCGCGCGGAAACTTCCGCTGCGCCGGGCAATTTCATTTCGCGATAGTCTTCGGCGAACATGGAGTAGCAGGATGGTTCCAGAAAAATAATCGGCGCGTCGTCGTTCGCCAGCAGCGCGAGGTTGTGGGCGCCGAGTTTTTGCGCCTCGTCGAGGTTGCCGGTGCTGAACGCGGGGCGGCCGCAGCATTTGCGTTGCGTAGGCAGCGTGACGTAAAAACCGGCGGCCTCCAAAACTTTCACGGCGGCGATGCCGATATTCGGCTCGTGGTAGCGCGTGAAGGTGTCGTCCCACAGCACTACGCGCCCACGCAGGCCGTGCGTGTCGTGCGCGCGTTGGGCAAACCATTTGTCGAAACGCTCGGCGGCGTATTCCGGCAGCGAACGTTCACTCGCGAAGCCGGACATTTTTCCAATGATGTGCCGCAGCGACTTTGAACGGAAAAAGAAATTCGTCAGGCCAGGAAAGGTGCAGCCGACGCGTCCGAGGAAATCCACGGAGCTAATCAGCCGTTGCTGCAAGGAAAGCCCGTTCGCCTTCGTGCGCGCGTGGAGCAGCTCGGCTTTGAGCAGCGCCATGTTCACGTTGGACGGACATTCATTCGTGCAGGCGCGGCAGCTCAAGCAGTTCGACAGCGCGTAATCGAGTTCGTCCGATTGCAGCGCGTTGTGGTCGGAGCCGCGATGTTCGAGCGCGGCACGAATCAAATTCGCGCGACCACGCGTGGACATGCCTTCGTCGCCGGTCGCGACGTAAGTGGGGCACATCGTCGGCGGATCTTTGCGGCAACCGCCGCAGCCGTTGCATTGTTCGAGGTTGGCGACAAACGATTCATCGCGCGCGGCGAACGCGAGGTGCGGCTCGAAGGGCAGGGCGATGCGTTTGTCCGCGCCCATCCGCAAATGCGAATCAATTTTGTAGCGGCCATCGCCGATGATTTTGCCGGGGTTGAAAATGTTGTTCGGGTCGAATGACGCCTTGATCTCACGCATGAGGCGGTAGATTTCCGGCCCGATGAGTCCGCGCAAAAATTCCGTGCGCGCGATGCCTACGCCGTGTTCCGCTGCGAGCGAACCTTTGAACTGGCCCACGAGCGCGGCGGTTTCATCCGCGATCTGGCGGTATTTTTTTAAGTCGCCCGCATCGTGCAAATCCAGCACGGGACGGACGTGTAGCAAGCCCGCCGCCGCGTGGCCGTAGAACGAACCGGTGACGCCAACGCTCGCGAAAATTTTCTCCAGCCCAGAAACGTAAGCCGGCAAATCTTGCGGGCGCACCGCCGCGTCCTCGATGAAACAGGCGGGCTTGGCGTCGCCCTTGCAACTGGTGAGCAGTGAGAGGCCGGCCTTGCGCATCGCCCAGACGAGGTTTTGTTCGTGCTTGGTTTTCAGGATCAACTGGCGGAAGCCAAGTTTGCGTTTGGACATTTGCGCGAGCTTATCTTTCGCGCCTTGGAAAAATTCTACGATGAGGATGGACGCGCACGGTTGTGCGTCGAGGTCGAGCAGTGAACGCACGGCCTGAAAATCCCGCTGGCCGCGCGTCTGGTCGAAAAGCGGGGCGTCCACGTGTTCAATGGCCGCCGGGTTCAAATCGAGTAATGCTTCCGTGGCCTGCATCGCCTCGGCCACGGACGCGAAGAAAATTAATCCCACGCCGCGTTCCTCCGGCAACGGGACGACGTTGAGTTCCGCTGAAAAAATTCCGCACAACGTTCCTTCGCTGCCGCAGATGATGGGGATGAGGTTGCCGGGATTTTCCGCCGCGCGCGCAAGGCCGTAGCCGTGCCAGCGTTTCAGGAGACCGGAGGGAAAGCGTTCAGAAACTTCCAGTGAGTTGAGCGCGAGCAAATCTTCCAGCACTTGCCGTTGTAGGTGCATGGTTTCGAGGTGCGAACCGACGCGCGTGATTTTCCCGTCGCACATCACGATTTCGATTTCGTTGACGTGCATTCCCGTCGTGCCATAAACCGGCGTGTGCGCGCCGGAGGAATCATTCGCAATCATGCCGCCGAGTGTCGCGCGCGAACTCGTGGCGACGTCGGGGCCGAAGCAGAAACCTTCCGTGCGAAGAAATTGATTCAGTTGATCCAGCACCACGCCCGCGCCGACGCGGACGGTGCGGCGTTCCTTGTCGAAGTCCCAGATTTGGCGGTTGTGTCGCGCGAAATCCACGATGAGGCCGTCACCAATCGCGCCGCCAGAAAGTCCGGTTCCCGCGCCGCGCGGCGTGACGGGCAGCCCGGCGACGAGCGCGGACTGAATGACGGACGCGGCCTGCTTGGCGGATTTGGGAAACGCCACTGCGCCGGGAACAATTTGGTAGGGCGAGGCGTCCGTCGCGTAAAGCTGGCGCGTCTGGTTATCAAACGCGGCGTCGCAGTCGGCGGCCGTCAGCGCGGCCATCTGTTGCGTGGAAAGCACGGCCACAAGCTATCGGCGCAACGGCGCAGTGGCAATTTCATTAAACTCGAATTCAGGAATTGAAACCGGGAGCGCGCCCGCCCCGGGCACAGCGAACCGCGCTCACGCAGTTCGCCGTGGCGCGTGAACAGTAGGTCGTAAATCAGTCGAACGGTTCCGGGGGCATGGTTTGAGAAAAATGAAACCGGCAATTTTGTTTTAGCGTCTTGGGTGATGGCGACAGTAGCGGATCAAAAAAGATTTCTGCAAAATGATTTCTGGAAATTTTTTTCGGGCGGCGTGATTAATCAAAATCTGCCCGTGAATTATCAATCACTTTATTCATCGACAACTTTTGCCGGGGTGTTTGATAATCCAAGAAATCCAGAAAAACCGTTCGGTTGAATGTTTGTGAATTTTAACAATTTTATTGGTCGCGCGTCCCGCAACGGATGCGGTTGGGCGCTGATGTTTTTTCTCGCGGGCGGCGTGCGGGCGGACGCGGCGGAGAATAATGCTGCCCGGCAATACAATCGCGATGTGCGGCCCATTCTTTCCGAAAATTGTTTCGCCTGCCACGGGCCGGATTCGGCCTCGCGCAAGGCGGGCTTGCGGCTGGACAATTTTGCGGGCGCGACGAACCGGTTGGAGAGCGGCGACATCGCCATCGTTCCCGGCGCGCCGGACAAGAGCGAACTCGTGCGCCGGATTTATCTGACGGACGACGAGCAGATGCCGCCGGAAAAAATCCACAAGACACTCAAGCCGGAGCAAAAGGAACTGCTGAAACAGTGGGTCGCGGCGGGCGCGAAATACGAACTGCACTGGTCATTCATCCCGCCCGTGAAAGCGCCGCCGCCGACGGTGAAAAATTCCAAGTGGGTTAAAACGCCGGTGGATAATTTCATCCTCGCGCGCCTGGAGTCCGAAAAGCTCACGCCCAATTCGGAAGCGGACAAGCGCACTTTGATTCGCCGCGTTTCGCTTGATTTGATTGGTCTCCCGCCGTCGCCGGCGCAGGTCGAGTCTTTCGTCAAAAACAAATCGCCGGACGCTTACGAAAAACTTGTGGACCGGCTGCTCGCCGCGCCGCAGTGGGGCGAGCATCGCGGGCGCTACTGGCTGGACGCGGCGCGCTACGGCGACACGCACGGGATTCACTTCGACAATTTTCGCGAGATGTGGTCCTACCGCGACTGGGTCATCAATGCGTTCAATACCAACCTGCCGTTCGACCAGTTCACCGTTGAAAATCTTGCGGGCGACCTGCTGCCGAACGCGACGCGCGACCAGAAAATCGGCAGCGGTTTCAACCGTTGCAACATCACGTCGAACGAGGGTGGCTCGATTGACGAGGAAGTGAATGTCTCCTACACGCGCGACCGCACGGAGACGACCTCGCAGGTCTGGCTTGGCCTGACGACTGGCTGTGCAGTTTGTCACGATCACAAATACGATCCGATTTCACAGAAGGATTTTTATTCGCTCTCCGCGTTTTTCAACAACACCACGCAGAAGGCGATGGACGGAAACATCAAGGACACGCCGCCCGTGCTGCAACTGGTAAAACCCGAAGATGAAGCGCGCTGGGCGGCGTTGCCGGCGGAGCAATCGGCGAACGAGGAAAAAATGGAAGCCCGCAAAAAAGTGGCCCGGCCAGATTTTGAACGTTGGCTGGCGAACCCTGATTTCACCGCGCTCGACGGGAGCATCCGAAAAAATTTGTTGTTCCGCGCCGCGCTGGATGAGGGCGAAACCAACCAGCTCACGGCCATGGTGAACGGTTCCGAACGCGTCGTCCCGCTCTCCACCAACGCGACCGCGCGGGCCGGCATCGTGGCGACGACCGCACTCGCCATCGGCGGGATGGACGCGCCGCGCTTCGATGACGTGGGCGACTTTGAACGCACGAACGCCTTCAGTTACGCGGCTTGGGTATGGCGGGCGACGGACAGCAACGGTTCGCTGTTTGGCCGGATGTCGGACGCCGACAGCAAACACACGGGCTGGGATTTATATCTCGAAGGCGGCAAGCCGACGTTGCATTTCGTTCACGACTGGCCGGAAGATGCGCTCAAGGTCGCCGCCAAAGAGCAGTTGCCCAAGGAACGGTGGCATCACATCGTGGTGACTTACGATGGCACGTCGAAGGCCAAGGGCGTCAAAATTTATGTGGATGGCAAGGTGCAGGGACTGGCGGTGGAAAAAAATGTGCTCAAGCAAAGCATCCGCACGAAATCGCCGTTCACGCTGGGTGCGCGCGATGGCGGGGCGGCAGTGCTGGGCACGGGCTTGCAGGACGTTCGCATTTATGGGCGCGTGCTGACGCTGGCCGAGGTGCGGGACGTGGCGAACTTGCCGCGCCTGAAATTTTTTGCGTCCAAGCCCGCCGATCAACGCGGCACAAATGAAGTGAAGGAACTTTACCCAACTTGGCTCGCGTCGTCCGATGCGGCGTATCAGGAATTGACGGAAATAAAAAACGCACAGATCAAGGAGGCGGATGAAATCAAAATGCGCGGCACGGTGGCGCACGTCATGCAGGAAAAAACGAACGCACCGGAAGCGTATATTTTGTTTCGGGGTGCTTACGATCAGCGGCGCGACCGGGTGACGCCGGCCACGCCCGCCGCGTTGCCGCCGATGCCCGCCGCGTTGCCGCGCAACCGGCTGGGTTTCGCGCAGTGGTTGTTGCGCCCGGAAAATCCGCTCACGGCGCGCGTGACGGTGAACCGGTTTTGGTCGGAACTGTTCGGCAACGGCTTGGTGAGGACGGCAGGAGATTTCGGCGTGGCGGGCGAGCAGCCGTCGCATCCGGAATTGCTGGATTGGCTGGCGGTGGATTTTCGCGAGCATGGCTGGGACGTGAAGCGCATTTATAAAATGATGGTGATGTCGGCGGCTTACCGGCAGTCAGCGGTGACCTCGCTGGAAAAAGTTGAGCGCGATCCGTCGAACCTTCTGCTGGCGCGCGGGCCGCGTTTCCGCATGGACGGCGAGATGGTGCGCGACTATGCGCTGGCGGCGAGCGGGCTGCTCGTGGAAAAAATCGGCGGGCCGAGTGTGCGTCCGTATCAGCCGCCGGGCATCTGGGATGTGGTGGGCATGGCCGAGGGCAATACGCGTATCTACATTCAAGACCACGGCGAAAGCCTTTATCGGCGGAGTGTTTATTCGTTTTGGAAACGGCAGGCCGCGCCGGCGTCGCTGGAAATTTTTAACGCGCCGTCGCGCGAGGTTTGCACGGTGAAACGCGAGCGCACGGACACGCCGTTGCAGGCGCTCGTCACTTTGAACGACCCACAGTTCGTCGAGGCCGCGCGGATGCTGGCGCAGGCGAGCGTGACGAGCGGAATGGAACCCGTGGATTTTATGGCGGAACGCTTGTTGGCTCGAAGGTTGACGACGCCGGAAATTAAAATTTTGGAGTCGAGCCTCGGTGACTTGTATGCGCACTACAAAGTTGCGCCGCAAGAAGCTGAAAAACTTCTCGCCGTCG
This sequence comes from Limisphaerales bacterium, assembly GCA_031411455.1. Taxonomy (GTDB): domain Bacteria; phylum Verrucomicrobiota; class Verrucomicrobiia; order Limisphaerales; family UBA11358; genus UBA11358. The sequence continues at coordinate 11,041 of JANOBC010000144.1, read as the reverse complement.
GCGAAACCAAACCCGATTCAAAAATGGATAAGCCGCTGCTCGCGGCCTACACCATGGTGGCGAATGAATTGATGAACCTGGATGAGGTTTTGAATAAATAAATTATGAGTCCGCGTAATCCATTGAACCCGCACCCGCTGCTACAAGACTACATCCGCAGCGAAACACGCCGTCAGTTTTTCAAGCGTGGCGCGAGTCTCATGGGAACCGCCGCGCTGGCGATGCTCGCGCCGAATCTCCTTTTCGCGGACGAGAAAAAAGCCGCCGCCCAAAGTGACGCGGACAAAATGCTCCGCGCGCTCGGCCCGCATTTTCCGCCGACGGCGAAGCAGGTGATTTATCTGCACATGGTCGGCGGGCCGTCGCAGATGGATTTATTCGACTACAAGCCGAACCTGGCGGCGCAGTTCGACAAGGATTTGCCGGACTCCATCCGCATGGGCCAGCGCATCACGACGATGACGAGCAATCAGAAACGCCTGCCCATTGCGCCGTCGAAATACAAGTTCGCGCAACACGGAAAAAACGGGATGTGGGTTTCCGAACTGCTCCCGTGGACGGCGAAGATGGTGGATGACCTTTGCTTCATTCGTTCGATGAACACGGACGCGATCAATCACGAGCCGGCGATCACGTTTATGCAGACGGGCAATCAGGTCAACGGCAAGCCGTGCCTCGGCTCGTGGGCTTCGTATGGCCTCGGCACGCTGAACGAGAATCTGCCCACGTTCGTGGTGCTCGTCGCCAAGCCCTCGAACACCGAGCAGATGCAGGCCATCGGTTCGCGGTTGTGGTCGGCGGGTTATCTGCCGGGCGAACACGCAGGCGTCTCGCTCCGCACGGCGGGCGACCCAATTTTATTCATCAACAATCCCGCCGGTGTGGATGAAAAAGTGCGGCGCAAAACGCTGGATGGCTTGAAGGCGTTGAATGAAATTAATTTCCGCACTGTCGGCGACCCTGAAACGCACACGCGCATTTCGCAATACGAACTCGCGTTTCGGATGCAGTCCAGCGTGCCGGAGCTGGCGGAAATTTCCAGCGAGCCGGAGGCGACCTACCAACTTTACGGTGACGAGGCGAAGAAGCCCGGCACGTTTGCGAACACGGCGGTGCTGGCGCGGCGGCTGGTGGAGCGCGGCGTGCGGTTCGTGCAGATTTACCACAACAACTGGGACACGCACTCCAACACCGGCGGGCGTCTGCCGAGCCAGTGCAAGGACATTGACCAGGCGTGCTACGGACTGATTCAAGATTTGAAAGCGCGGGGCCTGCTCGACAGCACGCTCGTCGTTTGGGGTGGCGAATTTGGCCGCACGATTTATTCGCAAGGCCAGCTCACGAAAGATAATTACGGCCGCGACCATCATCCGCGTTGTTACACGATGTGGATGGCGGGCGGCGGCGCGAAGCCCGGCGTCATCCATGGCGAGACGGATGACTTTTCCTACAACATCGTGAAAGACCCCGTCCACGTTCACGATTTCCATGCGACCGCGCTGAAGCTGCTAGGCTTTGACCATCTGAAATTTTCTTACCGTTATCAGGGCCTCGACCCGCGTTTGACCGGCGTGGTGCCGGCGAATGTGATTGATGGTTTGATCGCGTGACGGAGCGCGGAGCCATGCTCCGCGCTCCGGTTTCAATCGGCGTGACACGGCGCGGGCAATTTCATTTAATCTTCCGCCATGAGCGACACGTCAAAGGAACGTTCCGATGAATTTCTAAAAATAGCCGCCCAGTTCAAACTGGGCGCCCTCGTCACTGAGCAATCGCATCCGGTCACGGCAAACTTGAGCGCTGTGGCGCGCAAAGATATTGCCGCCGCGCTGGACTTGCTGTTGCAGGCGGATGACGACGTGGTGAAAAAATTCCGCGAGTTCGCCGCGTCCGGTCGCGCGGAAAAAATCGCGGCGACCGTGGTGCAAGCGGTGCGCGGTGGCGGGAAAATTTTCTTCACCGGCTGCGGTTCGACCGGGCGGTTGAGCATCATGCTGGATTCGGTTTGGCGCGATTTCTGGCAAGCGCAGGCGGCCAGCGAAAACAATTTTGAAGATCGCGCGTTCAGCGTGATGGCGGGGGGGGATTACGCGCTGATCAAGTCGGTGGAAGGCTTCGAGGATTTCACGGCGTTCGGCAAAAAGCAGATAGATGACCTGGGCGTGTCGGCCAAGGATGTAGTCTTTGCCATCACCGAAGGCGGCGAGACTTCGTTCGTCATCGGCACGGCGTGGGCGGGCGTGGCGGCGGGCGCAAAAGTTTATTTCGTCTATAACAATCCCGACGACATTTTGTGCGCGCACGTCGAGCGCAGTCGCGAAGTCATCGAGGACAATCGCATCGAGAAAATTAACCTGACGACCGGCCCAATGGCGATAACGGGTTCGACGCGGATGCAGGCCACGTCCATCCAGCTCGCGGTGATGACGACGATTCTGGAAATCGCCGTTTGCGAACTCACCGGCGCGGAGGCAAAAAATATTCCGGCGCAATTTCTCGCGGCGCTGGAGGAGGGCTACGCCACGCTGCGTTCGCCGGAAGTTCGGGCGCAACTGGCAAAGCTGGTGGCGATGGAGGAAAAGATTTACCGCAGCGGTTTCCAGAATAATTATCACGCGGACCACTTGGGCATTGATGTTTTGACGGACACCACGGAGCGTTCGCCGACGTATTGCACGCCGCCGTTCCGCAAGTTTGACGATGCGAAGGCGACCGAGTCTTGGGCGTATCTTTTTATGCCAAACGACTGGACGGACAGTGCGTGGAAAAATATTTTGAAGCGCAAGCCGCGCTGCGTGGAGTGGAAGCGCGACGAGGTGATGTCGCTCGTGGGCGAGGAAAAATTTGAGCGCACCTCGGAGACGGTTGCCAAAATCAGCTCCACGGAACTGCTGCGGTTCAAGGTCGGCATCAACGGCCTGCGCTACCGCACGCAGGGCGTGGGCGATGGCGCGGTGGCGGTCATTTCGCACCGGGATGACGCGGAGGTTTTGCTGAAGCAAATTGAAAAGGCGGCGCAGACGAAATCCAAGGTGGCGCAAATTTATTTTGGCCCGGCGGCGGACGGGACGAAGGCGCTGACGTTGGACGCGCGGATTCCCGGCAGCCTCACGGTCTTTGTGCCGGTGCCCGAAAAAGTTTTTCTGCTGGATGGCGTGACGCGGGTGATGGTGAAGCTGGTGATGAATACGTTGTCCACCTGCACGATGGTGCGGTTGGGGCGCGTGCTGGGAAATTTCATGGTGTGGGTGGTGCCGAGCAATTTGAAATTAATTGACCGCGCGACCCGTTACATCAACAAGCTCACCGGCCTCGACTACGAGGCGGCGAATGAATTGCTGTTTGAGATCATTGAATACGTCGAGCCGCGCATGAAGAGTGATCAGGCGTATCCGCCGGTCGTGGGCATGGCGGTGTTGCGCACAAAGGAAAATGTTTCCAATCAGGAAGCCGAGCGGCGGTTGAAGGATAATCCCCTGCATTGACGGGTTTTTGGTTTCGGCAAAAATCGTGTAACCGGCGGTCGCCGCCGTCGTCTGTCCATTGGTGGTCGCAAGACCGCATCAACAACAACTAAACAACAATACTCGAATATGAAAAAACTGATCATCGCCACTGTCGCGCTGTTTTGCGCCACCGCCCTCGTCGTTCAGGCGCAAGACGCCCCGAAGAAGGCCAAGAAGGAACTGACCGCTGAACAGAAGCAGGTTCAGACCGATATGCTTGCCAAATACGACACCGATAAAAACGGCAAGCTCAGCAAGGAAGAAAGAGCCGCCATGTCCGGCGAAGACAAGGCCGCGTGGGCCAAGGCGTTCCCCATGAAAAAGAAAATGGACGCCGCGCCCAAGGCTGACGCCCCGAAGTAATCTGATTTCGTAATTCGCAAAACGCCCCGCTGGAAACAGCGGGGCGTTTTTTGTTTTTTTGAGGCGACGGGAGGAAGCGTGTCCGTCATTTTCCTTCGGCTGCCGCCTTATCACGGTAGTGGTAGGTCATGGCGATGAGGCTAAACAAGACGGCGACGGCAAACATCATCCCGGCGTAAAGCATGAATCGGCCAGTGCTGACGGAGGTATCCTCGGCTGGGCTGGACCCGTGCGCGAGAAAATGGGTGAGGAGTGCGACGAACAAATTTCCGGCCGCGGTGGTGAGCAGCCAGAAGCTCATGATCAGGCTTTTCATCTCCGGCGCGGCTTCGCGGAAGGCGAATTCGAGTCCAGTGGTCGAGACGAGAACTTCGGCAGCGGTCATAACAATGTAGGGCCAAGTCTGCCACAGGATGTTCAACTGCGCGCCGGCTTCGATCTGTTTCTGGATGAGCGCGACAAGAACAAAGGAGCCGGCGGCGAGGAAAAGTCCGCAGCTCATGCGCTTGAGCGGCGAAGCGAAGCGTCCAATGCGCGGATAAATCCATAGGGTGAATACGGGCACGAAGAGCATGATGAGCAGGGGATTCAGTGATTGCATCTGCTCGGCGCCGAGGTCGAGGCCAAGGAGATTGACGTGGGACATTTTCAGGCCCTGCAAGACCCAGGTGGAATTGCCTTGATCGTAAAGCGCCCAGAACATTGGAATCATGGCGAAGACGAACAAGATCGGCAGCACGGAACGAGTGGCGGCGACTTCGTTCTCGCTGAAACGGGTGCGGGCGGCGTCCCAAAACTTTTGCCCCGGCGCGCGGCGAAGGCACAGCGCGGTGAAAAGAACTTTGAAGAAGCCCGCATGGTTTTTCTCCCGGTTGGTCGGGACGATGACATAGATTTTTTTTCCGCGCCAGAAGATGAAGGTGGCGATGGCCATTAGGATTCCCGGCACACCGAACGCGAGGCTGTAACCATGGTGATCCTTCACCCACGGCACGATGAGAAAGGAGAAAAACGAGCCGAAGTTGATGGCGACGTAAAACGCGCCGTAAGCTTTCTGCATGAGGTGCGACTGGTCGGACCGGAACTGCTCGCCCATGAAGGCGGAGACGCAAGGCTTGATGCCGCCGGAGCCAAGCGCGATGAGTGTGAGGCCGATGAATAGACAATTCAATTTTCCCTGCGGATCGAAAAAATCGCTGCACGCCAGCATACCGTGGCCCGCACAATACAACAGCGACACCCAGAAAATGGTTTTGTAGCGGCCGATCATTTTGTCCGACAGCCACGCACCGATGAGCGGTGTGAAATAATTGAAGGACTTGAAGAGCGAGATGATGATGGTCGCAAAATCTTCGCTCTTGCCCAACCCGCCCGCGACCAACTGGCCGCTGATGTAACCGGCGAGAATGCTGGTCATGCCATAATAGCTGAAACGTTCGCACGCCTCGTTGCCGACGATGTATTTGATCTGCGGCGGCCAGCGGTTGGGGTTGGGTTGGGCGTTCATCAGTAATCGTTGCCGTTGCTTATGCCGTTTTTTGTGACGGGGTAAAAGAATTTTTCAGCGCGCCCAATCCAAAGCCCCGTTTGCCGGAAAGGGCGCTGGGGGATAAAATTGGATTAAGTTTGACCCGCCCAGCCAGTTAATTTACAAAACCACTGTCGGTGAGGTGAACTTTTAACCCGTTAATCGTTATGAAAAAATTATCCGTCCTACCTTTGTGCCTGGGCTGGGCGCTGGCCGTCTCCACCAGTCACGCGGTTGATTTCAAAAAATCCAAAGTCACGCAAGTCGTCAATGACGTGCAGATCATTTCCGCCGCCGACCAGAAGCAGAAATCCGCCGGCGTGAATGACGTTTTCACCATGCCCGACATCCTCCGCACCGGCCCGGCTTCGCGCGCGGAACTCGTGGCGGATGACGCCACGGTCACCCGCGTCGGCGCGAACACGATTTTCTCCTTCGACCCGGCGAACCGCACGATTGATCTCAAGCAAGGCAGCCTGCTATTTCACTCGCCGCACGGGAAGGGCGGGGGAACCATCCACACCGGTTCTGCCACGGCTTCGGTGCTCGGCTCCACCCTCATCGTGACGACGACCGCCAGTGGCGGCTTCAAAGTGCTCGCGCTGGAAGACGAAGCGGAAATTAAATTTCTCAACGGCCTCAAAATCAAACTTCAACCCGGTCAGATGACGTTCGTGCTTCCCGGCGGCAATGCGATTTCGCCCATCATCATTTTCCGCCTTGATGACCTCATTGGAAACAGCCAGCTCGTGAAAGGCTTTAGCCAGAACTTGCCGTCGCTCCCGCTCATCTTGGAACAGGTCAGAAAGCAGCAGGGACAAATTGATTCAGGTGGCTTGGAAGATACCGGCAAAAATGTCGGCGACGACGCGGATTCCAAAAGCGTGAAGGTGATTGACCTAAACACCCTCCAGCAGGCGCTCGACGGCTCGTTCAAATACCCAGAAGGTTTCAACTCCGCCATCTCGCTCGACGCGCATATCAACCAATCTTCACTGTTAAGTCCTTCCATTCCCACCCCGCCAAACCGCGTCTTCGTAGATGCGCCGTTTTTGCTGCCGGGCAATTTATTTTTCACCGGCCAGCCATTCACCGGCTTCATCGGTAAAAATGTCTACGTCAACACCGTCAACGCAGCGCCATTGCACGTCAACCTCTCCGCCTACGCCGGGCTGCGCGAATTCGACCTCGTGGCGGCGGATACTTTGTCCATCGGCGGATCAGTCCAGTTCGATGGCCTCGCGGGCGGACCCTTCAGTATTTTATTTTCCCTCATCGGCGGAAAACAAATCCTCGTCGCCGACGGCGCGAGCATCCGCGCGGATGTGGCGAATTTTAACTGGGCTTCACCCGGCGACCTTACCTTCAATTCCGCCACCGTCCGAAATGCCGGAGCCAATACGTCCTTCCGCCTCGGCTCGGATTTGACGTTCAACAATTCCTCCGTTGACACGGCGGCGAGTCTGACGGCCGATGTGGCCGGCGACATCACGTTGAACAATTCTTCGCTGCGCAGTGACACCATGATCCTCACGAGCAGCGGTGGTTCGCTGAATTTTTCTGGCGCGGGCATCAGCGCCAATTCCTTCGCCAACTTTACGGCGGACCAGTCCATCACGGCTGACAATTCAAGTTTCTACGGTAATTCGCTCGTGTTCAATACCAAGTCCGGCTCCGTCAATCTCACGCGCAATTACATCCAGGCGCAATACCTCAGCGTGGATTCCGGCGATGGCATTTTGCTCGACGGCTCAACGCAGGTGTTGAACGTCGGCAGCGCCACGCTGCGCGCCAAAAATCTGGCGACCGTGCAGAGCGCAGATTTGAGCAACATCGCCCTCTTAAACATGACGGCGAACACCATCACCGTCGCCGACTCCACTTTTAGTGCAAGCGGTTCCTATAGCTTCGGCACACAGACCGGCCAGGTAAACGTCAACAACGGCGTCAACAGCGGCCAGCTTAACCTCATCCACGACAGCATCGGCGCGGTGGCCATCACCAGCGCCAGCCAAGTCAATCTCACTAGCGGCCCAAGCTCGGCGGTAGGCATTCATTCCTACGCCAAGTAATTTTTAGTCCTCACTGTAATTCGCGACATGAAATCAAACCGGGCTTTTATTGCGGCTTCAATTATTTTGCTGGGCATCGCGGCGGCACACGCGCAGCCCGCCGCCATCCAGCAACTCCAAAATTCGCAGGCGCAATTTCAGATGCCGTCGCTCGAACTCCGCGCCGGCACCAACGCGCCGGAACTTTACGTCGGTGAAAACGAAGACATCGGGCCGCAGCGCATCCTCAAGGTGAACGGCCAGGCAGGAGCCGTCGTCGCGCCGCGCCGTGAGTGGCTGGCGGTGACGCTCGACAGCCAGATGTTTTATTCCGACAACGCCAATTTCGGCAGCGCCGGCAACCGCATCCGCAGCGCCGTCTTCGTCAACACCGCGCAGGCCGCGCTTGCGCCCACGCCCTTTGATCTCGGCTCCGGCAAGTTTGCGCCCGCCGTCGGCTTCTCGAGCCAATGGTATAATTATTCAAGCGACCAAATGTCACCGCTAGATTTCAACGCGCAGACCGCGTTTGTGAACCTCCGCTATTTTTTGGGCAACTGGCAGTTCGCCCTCGGCGCGAATTACACGCGCCTCTTAAGCCAGCAAGATTACGAAGAAACCTACCGCGAATGGCTGCCCAGCTATACTATTCAGCGCGTGTTCCCGGTGAACGACCGCGTAGCCATCATTCTCGGCAACGTCATTGACTACCATTTCACCCACATTCCCGCGCCCTTCACCGGCTACCGCGACGACTTGAATGACCATTTTGACGATATGGCGTTCCTCTCCGTCAACTGGCAGCTCACCCCGAAATTTGCCGTGCAGCCGTTTTACCGTTTTCAATATTCGCTGTATCCGAACGATACCGCCAGCGCCACGCTCTCGACCAGCACCCAGCGCAACGACTTCTTAAACAGTGTCGGTATCACGTTCCTCTACAGCTTCAACTCGCACGCCAGCCTCCGCGCCTTTTGCAGCTACAACACCAAATCCTCGGACGACCAGCTCACGCCGCACTACGACGAAATCAATGGCGGCATCGGCGCGGCGTTGGACATCCGGTTTTGAAATGTTTCCGTCCGTTGGGCAGTGTCCTAATCCGGTGGGGCGAGCCTCGTGAGCCGCTTAAATCCGAAGTTCACGCGGCTCGCGAGGGACGCTCGCCCCACCAGCCTTTTGAATTTAGGACACTCCCGTCCATTGCAGTTCGGCCTCACTTGCACTAGAATCGCTCCATGTTGAACCAGCTCGCGCTTTTCCTCGCGTTGACTTTTTTCCTCCCGCTGCCGTCGCGACTCCACGCGCAAGGTGTCGTCGTTTGGAACGGCCCGCTCCTCACCTTCAGCAACGCCCCCGGCTCGCTCTGGTTTCAGTTCGCGAACCAAGACCAGCTCACCGCCAACGTCGCCCTCACGCGCGATACCAAAAGAGGACTCTTCAATGCCTTGAGTGAAGCGGGCTACAGCGCGGCAAATTTAAGTCCGGCGGACACCGAGTGGGCCATCGGAATTTTGGCAAATTACCAGTCGCTCACCTACAACAACTGGACCGACTGCTACGGCGGCGCGGGTCTTTTGAGCACGAAGATTCTCAACAACCCTTCCGTCCTCCACCTCATCACGGACAACATCTACATCGGCATCACCTTCACCACCTGGGGCGGCAGCGGCGGCGGCTTCGTCTACGAACGCACCACCGCTGCAGCTGTGCCGGAGCCGGCGTCCGCGCTGCTGTTGGGCGCAGGGCTGGTGTGGCTGCGGCGGTTGAAATTTTCTTTGGTTCGGCGCACGTGAAATTGGTTTTTGTTTGGAACAAACCTGCTGGTGAGGAGGCTTGGTAAAGCCAGCCATTGCAAAATATTTTAATTATGAAACTAACCTGCGGCCTCATCGCCATCAGCCTGTTGGTCGTCGCGCCGCTTGGCCGCGCCAGTTTTCACACCAACACCATCACCACGCCCGGCAACGTGTTTACCTTCAGCGTGGACGGCAGCCCGGCCACCAACCCCGTCATCCAACTCGTCGCCGGAGTCACCAACATTTTAATCATCAACACCGCTTCGTTTCACCCCGTCGTCATCACCACCAACTCGCCGAACACGAGCAGCCAACGATACAGCAGCGCCAGCCCGCAGGATATCAACAGTGGTTCCATCCAAGTGACCACCACGCCCAGTGGATTCCCCGCGACGCTGTATTACGTTTGTAGGATCCATGGATTCTCTGGGCAGATCAATTTCAGCGCGCCCGCCGGTCCGCCGCTGCCGAACACCATCCTAAAAGTCATCGTCGGCACGAACGTCGTCATGGTCTCCACCGGCACGAACACCACCTACACCTTCATCCCGGAATTTTCCTCCAACCTCACCAGCGGCGTGTGGTCGCCCATCGCCAGTTTTACGAACACGTTTCTAAACGGCACAAACACCACCAAGTTCAACCGCCTCGATCCCATCTGCGGCCCGAACGTTTTCCTCCGCATCCGCCAGCAGCCGAACTGACTTGGCCGTTTTCAAAATTTCGTAGCCGCCCACGTGAGTCGGCGCAAAATAAATTCTATTGGAATCAAATGGCGCGAACTCACCTTCGCGGCTACGGGTGTGTCTGATTCGCTCCGGTCGAGCCACTCCGAGGCGCGCAGAAAATTTTTCTCGCGCTGTTTTTTATTTTTAATCTGCGTTCTTCTGCGTAATCTGCGGATGAAATAAATAATGAAACCACGCGTTCGTTTCGCTCCCTCGCCCACCGGCTATCTGCACATCGGCGGTGCGCGCACCGCTCTGTTCAACTGGCTTTACGCCCGCCACACCGGCGGCACCTTCGTGCTGCGCATCGAAGACACCGATGCCGCGCGTAACTCGCAGGAAGCCGTGGACGTCATCCTCAACGGCCTCCGCTGGCTCGGCCTAGATTGGGACGAAGGCCCCATCACCGGCGACGCCACCGGCCCCAGCAAAGGCGACCGCGGTCCATATTTCCAATCGCAGCGAAAAGAAAATTATTTGAAACGCGTCGAGGCGTTGCTCTCGCGCGACCTCGCTTACGAAAAGGAAGGCGCGATTCGTTTTCGCATGACGCGCGAACCCATTCTCATTCCCGACCTCGTCGTCGGCGATGTCTTGCGCCCGCTCACCGACCGCGAGGAACTTGATCCCGACTGGGTGCTCGTCCGCAGCGACGGCCAGCCAGTGTTCCATTTCGTCAACGTCGTGGACGATTTGGAAATGGGCATCACGCACGTCATTCGCGGCGAAGATCATTTGAGCAACACCGCCAAGCACATCGCGCTCTTCCGCGCGTTCGGCGTCGAGCCGCCCAAGTATGCGCACATCCCGCTCATCCTGAACGGCGACGGCTCCAAGATGAGCAAACGCGACCAAGGCGCTTCCATGACCACCTACATGGACGAAGGTTTTCTCGCCGAAGCCGTGAACAATTATCTTTGCCTGCTCGGTTGGTCGCCCAAGGACAATCGGGAAAAAATTTCAATGGGGGAAGTCGTGGAGCGTTTCGACCTGCCGCAAATTCTCCGGCACAATGCCAAGTTCGATTTCGAGAAACTCCTCTGGTTGCAGGGCGAATACGGCCGCG
>JANOBC010000143.1:0-28715 GCA_031411455.1 Limisphaerales bacterium | reverse complement strand
ACATCGTAGGCGCTGACGTAGCCGCGCGCTTTGTCGTTCTCATAAATGCCACGCGTGCTGACGGTGCTGCCCTGCTCCGTGCCGACATTCGGCTGGTCGGGATGCTTGGCGTGATAACTGTCCATGTTTTTGCCGTATTGTTCCGGCTTTTTGCCGACCTGATAATTCCAGCCGCGCACGTCAATGACACCGTTGATGCCGTCAAACGTGTCGCCCTGCGGCGCGGCGTAAGTCACGGGGCGCGTCGGATCGAGGCGCTTCACATAATCCTGCATCGTGCGCGCGACGTTTGCGCCGCCGGGCGTGGCTTGCACGGAAAATTCTTCGTTGGCCACGCTCCAGATGCCGACGCTCGCGTGGTTGCGGTCGCGGCGAATCAAGTCATCCCACTTCTGCAAATTTTCCTTGTCGCTGCCGAGCAGGCGGCTCTCGTCCATCACGATCATGCCGAGACGGTCGCAGGCTTCGAGCAGTTCGGTCGTGGGCGGATTGTGCGAGGTGCGGAGCGCGTTGTCGCCGAACTCTTTTAATTTGGCGATGCGGAAATACTGGAGCGCATCCGGCAACGCCGCGCCGACGCCCGCCATGTCTTGATGATTGCAGGTGCCTTTGAGTTCGTAAGGCTGGCCGTTCAGGAGAAAACCTTTGTCCTTGTCGAAGGCGAAGGTGCGGATGCCGAACTCGGTTTCCTTGCGGTCAACAATCTTGCCGTCCACTTCAACGGTCGTGACGAGCTTGTAGAGTTTGGGATTTTCGGGAGACCAAAGCTCGTATTTACCGAGTGTAAAGAGAAGACCGGCGGCATCTGTGGAAATTTCTTTTTGGGAACGAGCAGCAATTTTTACTTTATCATTTAATTCCCCAGCGGTGCGTCCGTCAGTTTCCTTGAACGAATACGTTACGTTAGCTTCAATGGGTGAACCTTGTGAATTGATCAGTTTTAATTCCGCATGAATTTCAGCTTTGCCCTTCGGGACATTGTTTTTGAATTTGCTGTAAACAAAAACCCCATCCGGCGCGATAGCCACCGGCGCAGTTTTGTCCAGCCAGACGTGGCGGTAGATGCCCGCGCCTTCGTAAAACCAGCCCTCGAACTTGCTCGCGTCCACCTTCACGGTCACGGTGTTTTTGCCGCCGAAATGCGCGATGTCCGTGATGTCTTCACGGAACGGGTAGTAACCACCCTCGTGACGCGTCACGAGCCAGCCATTGACCCAGACCGTCGCGTCGCGGAACACGCCGTCGAACGTCAGCCAGATGCGCTTGCCGGAATCTGCCGCCGGCAAATCAAACGTGCGGCGATACCAGCCCACGCTGTTTTTCGGAAAGCCCGGCCCGACGGGTTTGAAACCGTGGCTCGTGTCGGAAGTTTTATCGAACGGCAATTCAATCGCCCAATCATGCGGCAGGTCGAGCGAGCGCCAGGCGTTGTCGCCGAATTTTTCCGAGGCGGGGCCGGTGCTGGCGCCGGCCTTGTCGAGATGCAGCGCCCCCGGCCAGTCATCGCCGAGATGAAACTTCCAGCCCGCATCAAGCGAGAGATGTTCGCGCGGTGAATCGGCGGCAAAGGAATTCAAGTTGAAGACGGCAACCGTCACGACCAGCAGCCGCGCGCCAACGGAGGGAAGGAATTTCATCCGCCAAATTTGAGGAAGTTCGCACCGCGTGGCAAACCCATTTCCAAACTCTTTTGGGGGATGCTATCCGCTCCGCTTAACCAAGAACCACGCGCTCCAAAACCGCCGCCAGTTGCCGCGCGGCGAAACTGGTTTTCTTTTGCAAGGCCATGAGCGCGCCGATTTTTCCCGGCGACTTGGCGATGGCGAGAAACAGTTTCCCGAAATCCAGATTCTTATCCGGCTTGGAAAGCGCATTGAAATCCAGCGGCAAATCTTCGCCTGCCGTGTCGGAAATCACGCGCACCGTGGCGCACGGAATCCCACGTTCCCGGCAGACGGTTTGGATGGCCGCTGATTCCATCTCCACCACATCCGCACTGGTTTCGGCGCGTAATTTTTTCTTTTCCGCCACCGTCGTCGCGATGCGGTCGGCGCAGAAAATGGCGGCGGGCTTGGCTTGGGCGGTGAGCAGTTTGGCGCGGAGGCTTTCCTGCGTCGTTTCAAACACCACTTCACCCAGTTTCAAATCCGGATTCAGCCCGCCCGCGAAACCGCACGTCAGCACTTGGCTGGGAGAATCACTGGCGAGAAAGTCGCGGATGGATTTCTCCGCGTTCGCCCGGCCAATGCCGACGATGAGAATGGCGACGCTAGGTTTGCCCGCCGCGATTTTCCGAAACGGCGCGGCCTCTTCCTTCAACGCAAAACAAACAAGCGTGCTCATGCAAATGATTGTGTCCAAAATTCGCAATCGGGCGAAGGTAAAAAACGAATCACCGGGCCAAGGGTGCGGTTTGACTCCACCCCGCCCCCACACTGCGGACTTTAACCAATTTTTCATTTACCGTCGTCGGGGTGGACGCTAGTTTGACTCATCTTTACCGCGCATGAATTTTGAACCGCCATCATGTCCACCGCCCACCACTGGCCGGAAGCTGGCACTCATCCTCGCTGTTTGCTTGGTTGCGCTCGTGGCCGCCAGCTTCGGATGCCACACGCCGCTGGGTTGTCGTTCTGGAAAAAATCCGCCGGCAGGTTTTATTTCAGTCTTCAACGGGAAAAATTTTTCCGGCTGGGCTGGGCCGGTGGAAAATTACGCGGTGACAAACGGCGCTATCGTCTGCTTGCCGGGCAAGGGCGGCACAATTTTTACGCAGCGAGAATTCACTAATTTCATCGTGCGTCTGGAATTTAAGCTGCCGCCGGGCGGGAACAACGGGCTGGCGATTCGTTATCCCGGCATGGGCGACACGGCTTACGTCGGTATGTGCGAATGTCAGGTGCTGGACGAACATTTTGAAAAAACGACGGGTAAAAAAATTGATCCGCGTCAGGTGCACGGTTCGGCCTACGGCATGGTCGCGGCGAAGCGCGGGTTTCAACGTCCCATCGGCGAATGGAATTTTGAGGAGGTCACGGTGCGCGGTTCGACGATCAAAGTGGAGCTGAACGGCACGGTGATTCTCGATGCGGACTTGAGCCGCGTCACGGAATTTTTGGCGAACCATTCGCATCCCGGCAAGGATCGCGCCAGCGGCCATTTTGGTTTTGCCGGCCATAATGACGCGGTGATGTTCCGAAATGTGTTTATCAAATCGCTCGACTGAAAATTCTTTGCGCACCATGAATAAATTACCTCGCCAAACCCGCCGCGCGTTTTTGAAAACACTCGGCACGGCGGCCATCGCCGCGCCGTTCGTCACGAGCGATTTGCTCGCCGCCCCGCCCGGCCGCACGTTGCGCCACGCCAGCTTTGGCGCGGGCGGCATGGCGTGGGCCGACCTCACAAACATTGCCAAATGTCCCGGCGTGGAGATCGTCGCGGTGTGCGATGTGGATTTGAGCCGCACGGCGGCGGCGCGGAAACAATTCCCGAACGCAAAAATTTATCAGGACTGGCGCGAGCTGCTGGACAAGGAGGCAAAGAACATTGACTCGGTGAACGTCTCCACGCCCGACCATATGCACGCGCCCATCGGCGTGAGCGCGCTGCAGCTCGGCAAACATGTCTATGGCCAGAAGCCGCTGGCGCATGAAATTTTTGAAGTGCGGCGCATGACGGAAATCGCGCAGCAGAAAAAAGTCGTCACGCAGATGGGTATTCAAATTCACTCCTCCGCTTATTATCGGATGGGCGTGCGGCTGGTTCAGGACGACGTCATCGGCCAGATCAAGGAAGTTCACTCGTGGTGTCCGAAATCCTGGGGTGACTTGAGCGAACTGCCTGCGCGCAGCGATGTCGCGCCCGCCGACTTCGACTGGAACCTTTGGCTGGGTGTGTGCGCGGCGCGACCCTTCATCGGCGATGGCTATTATCATCCCGAGAACTGGCGCAAGCGGCTGGACTTCGGCACCGGCACGCTTGGCGACATGGGCTGTCACATTTTCGATCCCGTGTTCGGGGCGATTGGATTGACCGCGCCTGTTTCCATTCGTTCCGAAGGGCCGCCGCCGGGCAAGACGAACTGGTCGCTCAACGGAAATGTTTTTTACCAGTTCGCGGGCACGAAACGCACGGCGGAAAAAACGTTGCCCGTCACCTGGTATGATGGCGAAGCTAAATTGCCCTCCGAAATCATCGCCTTGCTCGAAGGCGCGGACGTGCCGAACAGCGGCTCCATTTTCATCGGCACACGCGGCGTGATGGTGCTGCCGCATTTTGAAATGCCGTCGCTGCATCCGGTGGCGCAGTTCAAGGATTTCAAATTTCCGGCGGTCAAAGGCGTGAATCACTGGGGGCAATTCGTGGACGCCTGTCGCGGCGAAGGCAAAACCACCGCCGACTTCGCCTATGCCGGACCGCTCACGGAGGCGATTCTGCTGGGCAACATCGCCGCGCGTTTCCCGCACACCACGCTGGAGTGGAACGCGCGGAAGATGAAATTCAAGCAGCGCGCCGCAAATGCGTTTCTCCGCCGCGACTATCGGCCGGGCTGGGCGGTGAAAGGGCTGGCGTGAGGCGGGATTTTTCAAATTGAAACCAGCGGTCAGGGTTTTGCGTCTTTACTATTCAACCAAGTGGGCGTAGGCTCGCGGCACGTTCGATAATTTTATGAATACCATTTTTGCATGGGCTCCCGGCGGCGGTCAGATCATTTTGATTCTGATTCTTGTCCTCATCATGTTCGGTGCCAAAAAGATTCCGGAACTCGCCAAAGGCCTCGGCAAAGGCATCAATGAATTCAAGAAAGCTACGCGCGAAGTGACGGACGAAATCCAGAACGCCGACACGCCGACCATCACCCCGCCGCCCGCTCCCAAGATTCCGCCTGCCAACACGACCGCTCAGTCCGGCCCGCCCGAAACGAAGGTGGTTTGACGGCCGGTTTTTCCATCGCAGTTTTTCATGGCCGATTTTTCTTCAGAACCGCCGGACGACGACGGCGGCGGGCCGGTAAAATCTTTTCTCGAGCACCTTGAAGATTTTCGCTGGCTGCTCGTCAAGATCAGCGTCTCGCTCGGCCTGGCCATGCTTGTCTGCCTGTGCGCCGCGAACTATGTCATGGCGGTGCTGGAATGGCCGTTGCACCGCGCCACGGTCAGCTTTCCGGGAACTAACCAAGTCGTCACCGTCAGCTTCGGCGCGAATCGCCTCGGTCATTATACTCTTTCACGGGAGCAGGAAAAATCCCTCAACCTCGGCACGAACCGCTTCGTCGCCGTCCAAGTCGAACCGCTCACGGTTGGCACAAATCAAGTGCTCAGCTGGCACGTTGACACCGCCACGGGCGTGGCGGACTCGGCGCAGCAGATGCAGGTGGAGCTGATCAACCTCGGCCCGGCGGGCGGATTCATCGTCGCCGTGCAAGTGGCATTCTACGGCGGGCTGGTGCTGTCCGCGCCGCTGCTGATTTATTTTATCGCGTCATTTATTTTTCCGGCGCTGCGGATGCACGAGCAGAAATATGTTTTGCGCGGGCTGTTCATCGGTCTGGGGCTTTTCTTCGCCGGCGTGGCGTTTTGTTATTTTGCACTGATGCCCGTGGCGCTATCGGCGTCGCAAATGTATTCCAACTGGCTCGGCCTCGGCGCGTCACAATGGCGCGCGGAGGAATACATCAGCTTCGTCTGCAAATTCATGCTCGGCATGGGGCTGGGCTTCGAATTGCCGGTGCTGATTCTGGTGCTAGTGAAAATCGGCGTGCTGAATTATGCCATGCTCGCCAAGGCGCGGCGTTACATGGTCATCATCAATATGTGCCTAGGCGCGGTGCTGACCACGCCGGAAATCCTCACGCAAATCTTAATGTTCATCCCGCTGCAATTTCTTTACGAAGTCAGCGTGTGGATTGCGTGGTATTGGGATCAGCCGGATAAGGCCAAGGCGCGGCGAAAGGTGCTGGTCGCGCTGCTGTTGCTGGCGGCGGCGGTGGGATTAATCTGGGCGGGCTGGGTTTATGGCTGGCCGAAGCTGCAGCCGTATTTGCACGGAAATTAAAACACGCTTTACAAGCCGGAGATTCGGCGTAAATTCAGGCCACCAATCTTAAAACCGTATGCGCAAATTGATTTTCTCCCTCGTCGTGGTTGCCGCCGCCCTCGCCGTCACCGGTTGCGGCCCGGAACGCAAGCTCGGCCGTGGCATAAACAATACCTTTGAAGTCGTCCGCTGGGGTGAAATGCGCCGCTCCATTGAATTGGGGGCTGTGTTGGATACGCCTGAAGCGGGCTACGCCTACGGTGGCTACAGTGGATTCCACAAGTCTCTCACCCGCATGGGCGTGGGTGCTTACGAAGTCCTGACCTTTCCTTTCCCGCCATATCGCCCGGTGCTGACCAGCTACATTCCGGCCAAGCCGTCGTTCCCGGAAAGCTACCGCCCCGGTCTGATTTCTGACCCGCTTTTCGACACGGACACCTACACTGGCTTCAGCGGCGGCGACATCGCGCCGTTCGTTCCCGGCAGCCGTTTCAAGGTGTTCGAAAACTGAATAAAGTCTGTCCCTAGCGCGCCGACATATATGTCGGCGCGTTTTTTATTTTCAAACCCACCGAGCGCTGTAAGAATTAAAACCATGAAGACTATCACCGTCGTCGCCACCTTTCAGGCCAAGCGTGGTCAGGAAGCGGAATTGCAGAAAGCGCTCTTCAGCCTCGTCGCCCCCACGCGCCAAGAGTTGGGCTGCATCAATTACGATTTGCACGTCTCGCCGGAAGAGCCGGGCAAATTTCTCTTTTACGAAAATTGGACGAGCCGGGCCGCCCTAGATTTGCACTTGCAATCACCGCATATCCAAGGGCTGCTGCCGCGCATGGACGAACTGGCCGTGGGTATGCCGGAAATAAAAACTTGGGAGAAGATTGCTTGACCGTGTAGCCGTGGATGTTGATCCGCGCTATTCAAAAGTGCGCCGACTAACGTCGGTGGCCACAAAGAATTATTCGATGATTTCCAGGACGAGGGCAGAGGGTTTCACGCGCTTTGGAGAAATTTCAAACGCCGTCCTCAATCGCGCGGCTGCCGCCTTCGCCGCCGCTGAATCGGCCGCGTGAATGCGGCACAATCTGCCGGATTTTTCCACGCGCTCGCCGGGCTTCGCGATGCCATCCACACCGACGTCGTAGTTGATGACTGATTCCTTCGTAAGCCGTCCGCCACCAATGTCGCGGATGACTTCGCCGATGATGCGCGCATCGCACTTGGAAATGTAGCCGGATTTTCCTGATTTCACTTCGATAACAACTTTCGCCGTGGAATCCAACGCGAGTTTGCGATTGAATGCTTTCAAATCTGCGCCTTGGGCGACGATCATCTCATCCCACTTCGCACGCGGTTCGCCGGAGTTCAAACAGTCCTGCGCCACCTTGCGACCGGCAGCGAGTGATTTCGCCTTGCGCATTTGCACCAGCAGATGCGCGGCGGAATCAATGACGAGTGAGCGCAAGTCGGATGTTTCCGCTGTCCGCTGTCCGCTGTCCGCTTTTTCCAGACAAAGCACGCTCTCCTTCACCTCCAGCCAGTTGCCGGCGGCGCGACCGAGCGGCGTGTTCATGTCCGTCAAAATCGCGCGCGTGTTCGTGCCGCATTGGTTGCCGAGTGCGACCATCGCCTTCGCCAATTTGCGCGCATCGTCCTTCGTTTGCATGAAGGCGGCGCAGCCAAATTTTACGTCGAGGATGAGCGCATCCAGACTTTCAGCTAATTTTTTGGAGAGAATGGAAGCGGTGATGAGCTGGATGCTCGGCACGGTTCCGCTGGCGTCGCGCAGCGCGTAGATTTTTTTATCGGCGGGAACCATCGTGTCCGTCTGGCCGCAGATGACGCAGCCAACTTTCTGCACCTGCTTGATGATTTGCGTGGCAGGCAAAAGTGTTTTGAAACCGGGAATGGAATCCAGCTTGTCGAGCGTGCCGCCGGTGATGCCGAGGCCGCGACCGGAAATCATCGGCACGCGGAAGCCGAGGCACGCGAGCAGCGGCGCGAGCGGGAGCGAAACCTTGTCGCCGATGCCGCCGGTGGAATGTTTGTCCACGAGCGGGCGTTTGTCCTTGGGAAATTTCAGCACGTCGCCGGAGTCGCGCATGGCGAGCGTGAGCGCGGTGGTCTCATTCGTATCAAGGCCGCGAAAGTAGATGGCCATGAGCATCGCGGCCATCTGATAGTCGGGAATTTTTCCGGCGGTGAACTCGCGGATGAATTCTTGAATCTGCGTCGGCGCGAGAATTTTTCCTTCGCGCTTGGATTCGATGAGGGGGAGAAAGTTCATTTGTTAGTCTGGTGAAAATCATCCGTCTGCTCTCCACCAAACAAACGGGCGGTAAAAAGACGCCGGGTAAGATTTGTAAAATCAACTGTCACAGTGTAACCAAGAAAATTTGGGTTTTGTCGCGACATTTGAGCAAGCCATCGAACATCGTGCGAATCCAAATATGCTGATCGCTTTGGCTTGCGCCTAGCTTTCCATTCAATAATTGCAACCGGAAAGTGGACGGGAATCCAATCGGCGTTGAAAGCCGTCTTGCGCGCCTCGTTCCAGATTACCAGATCTTTTCTCGCAGCAGCCTTGGTTCCAATTCCCTTCGGCTGTGGAACGCTTACTTCAATTCCGACTTGGGTAAAATCTTCGACGGGTTTGCCAACGCCAATTTCATTGAAAAGAAAACCGTGTGCGAAAAGATTCACGCACTCATTTTCTCTGCCGCGCCAATCTGAAGTAATTAGCCAGTTCTCAAATTGAATCAGCGTGCGCCCAATCAAACGGTCAAGGTTTGTCAGGCGTGCATTCACGGTTTGTTTACCCGTTGAACTTCTTCGCCGTAATCGTCGAGTTGTGGCCACCGAAGCCGAACGAGTTGTTCACGATGGCGTTCACTTTCATTTCGCGCGCAGTGTTCGGGACGTAGTCCAAGTCGCAGTCAGGATCGGGCGTCTGGTAATTGATGGTCGGCGGGACGATGCCATGCTTGATGGCCAGCGCGCACGCGGTCATCTCCACGGCACCCGCCGCGCCGAGCATGTGGCCGGTCGCGCCCTTGGTGGAACTGACGGCGAGTTTCTTCGCGTGTCCGCCGAAAACTGATTTGATGGCCTGCGTTTCGCAGACGTCACCGACTGGCGTGGAAGTGCCGTGGGCATTGACGTAAGTCACGTCCTCAAGATTTAGGCCGCCGGTGCGGAGCGCCATTTTCATGCAGCGCGCCGCGCCTTCGCCGCCGGGTGACGGCGCGGTGAGATGATGCGCGTCGGCGGTATTGCCGTAGCCGGAAATTTCGCAATAAATCTGCGCGCCGCGCTTCTTGGCGTGTTCCAATTCTTCGAGCAAGACAACGCCTGCGCCTTCGCCCATGACAAAGCCATCGCGGTCTTTGTCGAACGGACGCGAAGCGTGCCTGGGATCGTCGTTGCGCGTGCTCATGGCCTTCATCGCGCAGAAACCGGCGATGCCGATGGGGATGACTGCCGATTCGGAGCCGCCCGCGAACATGATCTGCGCATCGCCCGCCTTGATGGTGCGCCAGGCCTCGCCGATGGCGTGGTTGGCAGTCGCGCAGGCGGAGCAGGTCGCGAAGTTTGGCCCGCGCAGGTTGAAATACATCGAGACGAGTCCCGATGCCATGTTCGAGATGAGCATGGGAATGGTGAACGGCGACACGCGACCGGGGCCGCGCTCGTGCAAAATTTTCAACTGATCGCTGGTTGTCGTCAGGCCACCGATGCCGGAGCCGAGGAACACGCCGATTTCATCACAGTTTTCCTTGTCGAGTTCGATGCCGGAATCTTTCAACGCCTGCCAAGCAGCATGGATGGCAAATTGCGAGTAGCGGTCGGCGCGGCGGACATCTTTGGGCGAGGGAAACGCGGGCGACGGGTCAAAGTTTTTCACTTCCCCGGCGATTTGAGTATCGTAGGGCGACGGGTCAAATGCCGAGATTCTATCAATTCCGCACTGGCCGGAAACGAGGTTTTTCCAGAAGGTATCGAGGTCGTTCCCCACCGGGGTGACGACGCCCAGGCCGGTGATCACCACGCGGCGGTCGGAATAGGTGTTTGCCATGACAAAATCAAACGGGGCAGTCCAAGCTGTGTCCAGCCTAAACTGCCCCGTGGTTCAAATTCAAATTACTTCTGGGACTCCTCGATGTGTTTGATCACATCGCCAACGCTCTGGAGCTTCTCGGCCTGTTCATCCGGCACTTCGATGCCAAATTCTTCTTCCAAAGCCATCACCAGCTCGACGGTATCGAGGGAATCCGCGCCCAAGTCCTCAATGAACTTGGCTTCGGGCGTCACTTGCTCGGGTTTTACACCAAGCTGTTCGACGATGATGTCTTTAACACGTTGATCAAGGGGTTTGTCAGCCATAAATATCCTGCTTTTTTAACTTATTGAGACCGTCGTGGTCAAGCTTCGATTCTAAACAAATTTTCTTTTGTCTTTGTTTTCATCCTCATCCGCCCGCTCATCCTCGTCCGCAAAAGTGGATTGATGACGAGGAGGATGATTTAATTTCACATCACCATCCCGCCATCCACCGTCAACACCTGTCCCGTCACATAACGCGCGCCGGGTCCCGCCAGAAACAATGCCGCGTTCGCGATGTCTTCCGCCGCGCCGAACTTGCCCAGCGGAATCGTCCGCAAAATATTCGTCTTCAATTCCTCGTTCAACTCCGACGTCATGTCCGTCTCGATGAAACCCGGCGCGATGGCATTCACCGTCACCCCGCGCCCCGCTAGCTCACGGGCGACGGACTGCGTGAAGCCGATCAACCCCGCCTTGCTCGCCGCGTAATTGCTCTGGCCGCCGTTGCCGATGAGTCCGATGACCGATGAAATATTTAGGATGCGACCCGTGCGCTGCTTAGCGAACGTGCGGAAAAAAGCCCGCGTGAAATGAAACGCGCCCTTGAGATTCGTGTCCAAGACCGTGTCCCAGTCCGCATCGCTCATCCGCATCAGCAAACCATCGCGCGTCACGCCGGCGTTGTTCACGAGAATGTCCACCTTGCCGCAATCGGCGATGATCTTGTCGGCGGCCGCGGTCACGGCGGCAGAATCCGAAACGTCCACAGCGAGCGCCCACGCCTTGCGGCCGAGCGCGCGGATTTCGGCGGCGACCTTCTCGGAATTTTCCGGTGTGCGCGAAACGACGACGACATCCGCGCCCTCGGCGGCAAATTTCAACGCGATGGCGCGACCGATGCCGCGACCCGCGCCGGTGACAACGGCGATTTGATTGGTGAGTGAACTCATAATTTTTGAAAGGTTAAACCACGAAGGGACACAAATGCACATGAAAAGTGACGAGTTAAGCGTGAGGCGTGAAGAATTGTGAACGATGCCAAAATGCCGCCAGACTTGCGGATGGTTTCTGAATGGCCAAAAGTTCTGTGAAAATAATATCTTTGCTGGGGGCGGAATATGCCGCGCCCACGGCACTGGGAAAACTTTTGCACGCGGAGAATTTCACGCAAAGGCGCGAAGACGCAAAGAAGTTTTTGACCCGAATTTCACGGATTAACACGGATTCAATTTTCAAAGCCCGTAGGGCTGGCATTTTTGTAGATTGGAAATTCAAAAATGATTCAAGCTCCGCAGGCGCGAAATCTTTGAAAATAGCCCAGCCGTTCAAGGCTGGGTTGGAGATAGGCGAAATTAAAAGTCCCGTCAGGGACGGCAGAAGATGTGGTGTCCGTCCGCAAGAATGTTTCGTCCCTGGCGGGACTTGGATGGCTTATTGAACGATTGACCCAGCACTAAAGTGCTGGGCTATTTTCAAAAATATGCCGCCCCGGCGGGGCTGGGGAATTTTTGGTTTGGGTTTCTACAAAGATGGCGCGCCTACGGCGCTGGGAAAGCAATAGCCCCGTGATTTTTTCAAGCTAACGCTGAATAGTAAAATAGAATGTCGTTGAATCTGCGTAGTCATTGTTATCGCGCGGATCAATTGCGAAGTCCACGAGCGAGCCAACACTCACTACGGCGTTGCATATAAAGTTTGTTCGACCACCGTTATTAATAGTGTAGTTAGAAAGCTCACTCCCATTTATGATGATGTGTCCGATCACACCGTTTCCGGAACTGTTGTCCAGATCAGCTAAAACTCCATAAATGCGAATCGTTCCACTGATGGGGCTAACCCAACGACGAACTGCCCACTGTTGCAGCGTTGCTCGTCCCTGTGAAGTCGTAATCCCATTTGGATGGCCACCAGTATTGAATAAGCAAGTCCAATAAGTTCCGTTTAATACAAACCATGCGGTAGCCCCGCCATACCCTCCACCGGGCACAATACTAGCCATTTGTTGAAAGTCGCCTGTCTTGTATGGTGTGGCTGAAGTTCCTCCATAATAACCATAAAACCAATTATTGGAACCTTGCACGGTGCTAAAATCAGCGATTGAATCCGCTGCGATTGGATTTAGGCACAAGAGACGATAAAAGCTGCTGGTGTTCGTCGGCGTTGGAATTTGCACTTGTGCAATGCTACCTGTAATTGCTGTAAATCCGGGGAGAACATTCCAGATTCCATCAAGATTTGTTGACCATTGAATTTGATAAATAGAATTTGAGGTGCTGCCAGTAACCGAAACAGCAGTTGCGTTGGTCCAAGCCAATAATCCGGCTTTAGTAAAAGTGGTAATATAAATCTGGTTAGTGATCGCAAAACAAAAGTTCGTCGCGATAAAAAACCAGCTAGCAAAAATTACAAGCCTCCATCGTTTCAAATAACTGCCTGCCGCTTTCATTATGGCTACTATGCCATCACTGCTTCCGTCTCGCAACTTTCTTTCCCACACCCGCACCCGCCTTCTTCCTGATCCGCAAAATCATGGCTGTCCCAGTTCGGATCGAGGCCGAGGTCTTTGAGCATCTGGAGATCTTTTTCGACGGGCTGGTTTAGCGTGGTGAGATAGTTGCCGACCATCAGCGCGCTCGCGCCGGCCATGTAGATCATGCTCTGCGCATCGCGCAGGTTCACGGTGCGGCCGCCGGCGATCATGATTTCCTGTCGCGGCAAAATGAAACGGAAACACGCGATGGTCTTCAAAATTTCCATGACGGGCAGCGGCGCGAGTTTTTCAAACGGCGTGCCGGGAATGGGATTCAAAATATTCACGGGCACGACGTTCGCGCCGATGGCTTTCAATTCAAACGCGAGGTCGCAGCGGTCGGCGCGCGTCTCGCCCATGCCGATGATGCCGCCGGAACAAATCTTGATGCCGGCCTTTTTCAGGTAGCCGATGGTTTCGAGCCGGTCGTCGAACGTGTGCGTGGAGCAGGTCTGCGGGAAAAAACGGCGCGAGCTTTCGAGGTTGTGGCCGTAACATTCGAGTCCGGCTTCCTTCAGGCGGTTGGCAACTTCCTGTTTCTTGATGAGGCCAAGCGAGGCGTCAGGGCGTGTCTTGCCGCCCGCTTTCATTTCTTTGATACGGTCGCAGACTTCGTCAAGCATCGGGCCTTCGTTCAGACCTTTCCACGCAGCGACGAGGCCGACGGCGGTGACGGAATTTTTATTCGCTTCATCCGCCGCTTCGGAAACGGGTTCGGGTTCGATGAAGCCGTATTTCGGTGAACCGGTCTGGTAATGCGCGGACTGCGCGCAGAAACTGCAATTCTCCGAACACGCGCCGGCCTTGGCGTTGACGATGGAGCAAAGATGAATCTTGTTGCCTTTGAACTGTTCGCGGATGCGGTTCGCCCACGAAAGTAAATCCAAAATGTCAGCGGAGGATTCGAGGTTGAACAGCCACGTTGCTTCGTCGCGGGTGATTTGTCCGCCGCCTAGCACGCGCTGGCCGAGCGTGGAAAGTGTGGCGTGGGTGGTCGCGTCAACGGGATTGGCTGTCATGGTTGACAGGATAACCGGCGGAGAAATTTCTGCAAGCGGAGTTAAGCGGAACGGAGCGCGGCTCTGTGAGCCGCAGCAATGTTCAGATTTTTCAAGCCGCGTTGCCGCAGAGTCCGGGTGTGTTCTGTCTGGCAAAGCTGCTGCGGGTCACAGACCCGCGCTCCGTCCGTCACTTCGCCGGAGCCGGCGCCACCTTCGCCGGATGAATGGCGTTGAGATACGTTGCGAGCGAGGCGATTTGAATGTCCGTGAGCGGCCCGCCCTGCGATTGCGCGAACGCTGGCATCAGCGAGCCGGGCTTGCCGTAGGTGATCCAGGTGCGCCAGAATTCTTCATTCGTCGGGACGGTTAGCTTGGTGAGGTCGGGCACCATTGAGGCGCGATGCTCGGCGGCGTGGCAGACGCCGCAGACGATGTCATAAAGTTGCTGCGCGTATTTGCCTTCGCTTTTGCCGATGTGGCACGTCGCGCAATCACCTTTGAACACGGCCTGCCGGTCAATTTTCGCTGCCGCGATGCCCGCCGCTTTTTGCTCCGCCGACATTTCAATTTTCGGAGCGGGCGCGAGATTAATGCGCATCCACAGGTCGCGCTTGCCCTTGTCGGTGGCGAAATTCACGCTCTTGTTCAGCATCCCTTGCTTGCCCGCGAGGTTGACGCTCAACCGCACTTCCCCGTTCGTCCCCGGCGCAAGTTGCCATGGCACGGGCGGCAATTCTGCCGTGGTGCAGCCGCAGGACGGATGCACATTCAAAATCGTGACGATGTTTGTGGTGACGTTCGTGAAGCTGAAAGTGAACTTGGCAAAGTCATTTCCTTCCATGGCGTCCACGGACTTCGTCGTCGCGTCAAACGCCAGCACGCCATCCGGCAGCGGCTCGTT
The DNA here is from genome assembly GCA_031411455.1 of Limisphaerales bacterium. Classification (GTDB taxonomy): domain Bacteria; phylum Verrucomicrobiota; class Verrucomicrobiia; order Limisphaerales; family UBA11358; genus UBA11358. The sequence goes on along the minus strand of JANOBC010000143.1, from coordinate 13,921 downwards.
CTCGTGCGAAATATCCGGCACATAAACCGGCGCGGAAACGATGGCGTTGGTCGTCTGCGCGGCGGCAGGGGAAATCACGGCAGAAAAAATCGCGGCGAGGGCGAACAAAGTCCGGTGCAGTTTCATGGCCGGAAACGTTACGCCGAATGCGGCGTTTTGACGAGCGGAAATCACTTTGAAATTGTGGTGGCAGGCATCCTGCCTGCCGTAGAGGGCGGCTTCCAGCCGCGCGGAAAAAACGCCGCGAAATTTTTTGAACAACCAAGCCACGAAGGACAACGTTTGGGAAGTTCGCCTTCGTTGCTTGCTTCCTTGGTTGTTCTAGCGTTTTTCCGCTGGGCTGGAAGCCCGGCTTTACGTTAACCAAGATGGCTGACGCCACCTACGCCAGCCGGTTCAGTGCGCTCAAGACAGCCTTGACCGAAGCGAGTTCAATGTTCGTATCCACCGCCGCGCCCCAGCGGGATTGGCCATCGGCAATTTTAATCTGGATGTAGGCAATCGCCGCCGCGCCCTCGCCGCTGCTCAAGGCGTGTTCGGCGTAGTTGGAGATTTCAAATTTTGGCACGCCCATCGTGCTGAAGCCGTGGACAAGCGCCGCGAGCGGGCCATTGCCTTCGCCTTTGAATTCGGCGGGCTTGCCGGCGCGCAATAATTTTGCGTCGCACTTCACCACGCCGTTTTTGCTCTCCGTTTCAAAGCCGGATAATTGCCAGGGTGAAACGCGCTGGACGTATTCCTGCCAGAACATCGCCTTCAATTCCGCGCCGGAAACTTCACGGCCAAGTTTGTCCACCGCGTCATTGGCAATGGGGCCAAACTCGCGCTGCATATCTTTCGGCAACACGATACCGAATTCACTTTCGAGCAGATACGCGACGCCGCCTTTGCCAGACTGTGAATTGACGCGGATGACTTCTTGATATTTGCGACCGATGTCCGCCGGATCAATGGTGAGATAGGGCACGTCCCAGTGGCTGGAATTTTTTTCGCGCTCCGCCAAACCTTTTTTGATCGCGTCCTGATGCGAACCACTGAACGCGGTGAAGACGAGTTCGCCCGCATACGGCTGGCGGGGCGGCACCGTCATACCGGTGCTGCGCTCATAGACATCAATGATGGCAGCGAGATTTGAGAAATCCAATTTCGGATCAATGCCGTGCATATAGTGATTCAACGCCACGGTCACGATGTCTAAATTTCCCGTGCGTTCACCGTTGCCAAACAAAGTTCCCTCGACGCGATCTGCACCCGCGAGCAAGCCGAGTTCTGTCGCAGCCACGCCGGTCGAACGGTCGTTGTGCGTGTGCAAACTGATGATGAGTGAGTCGCGGTTTTTCAAGTTGCGGCACATCCATTCGATTTGATCCGCATAGACATTGGGCATCGCGACCTCGACCGTGTCCGGCAAATTCAAAATCATTTTGCGCTGCGGCGTCGGCTGCCACACGTCCATGACGGCTTCGGAAATTTCCTTGGCGTATTCCACTTCCGTCATGCTGAAACTTTCCGGCGAATACTGGAGCATCACTTCCGTGCCGCCAGCGGTGAGGCGATGCAAGCGATCCTTGATCATCTTCGCGCCATTTACGGCGATGGCCTTGATCTCGTCCTTCGACTTACCAAACACCACGCGACGCTGCGCGGGCGACGTCGAATTATACATGTGGATGATGACCTTCTTCGCGCCAATCAAAGACTCGACGGTGCGTTCAATCAAATCCTCCCGCGCCTGCACGAGCACCTGCAACCAAACGTCGTCCGGCGCGTGGCCTTTTTCGATGAGCAAACGGTTGAAGGCAAATTCCGTGTTCGATGCCGACGGAAAGCCGACTTCGATTTCCTTGAAACCAATCTTCACAAGGGTTTGAAATAATTCCAGTTTCTGCGAAATGTTCATCGGCACGGCGAGCGCCTGGTTGCCATCGCGCAAGTCCACGCTGCACCAGCGCGGCGCGTGCGTGAGCTTTTCGTTCGGCCAACGACGGTCAGTCAACTTCGGCGCGTGTTGGAACGGCTGGTATTTTTTGGACGGGTCTTTTTGCATGGTCTGGCTTTCTCATTATTGCCATCCGGCGGTGAGTTAATAAAACAAAAAACCCACCGCCAGTCGGCAGTGGGTTTTGGTTAAATCGCTATTACGAATCAAAACCCGGCTGCCGCGCTGGTAAGCAGCGCGTTCGTAAGCAGCAGGTTCAAATTCGTTTTCACGGCGCAACAATAGTTCATTTGCTTTGTCTTGTCATCGGCAAAATTGTTGAATGGCTTGATGACCAATGCACCCGTCACACAGCCATCCGCCCGCCCGCAACGCGACGCGGACTTCTGGCTCGCCGTGACTGCGACGGTCGTGGTGCTGGCGTTGCATCTGTATTTTCTGAACATCGCCGGCGCACTGTGGCGGGACGAAGTCAATTCAGTGAACCTCGCGCAAGGCGACTTCAAAAACCTCACGCACGATTCTTTCCCGGTTTTATTTCCACTCTTGTTGCGCGGATGGAACAGCCTCGGGCTTTGCCATGCAGACCTAGCCGCGCGCAGCTTGGGTGTGCTGCTAGGACTGATGCTCACCGTCGTCTTTTGGTGCGCCGCCCGCTGGACACGCCGCGCCCCGCCGCTGTGGTCGCTGGCGCTGGTGGGGCTGAACTCGTGGGTGATTTATTATTCCGCCTCACTTCGCGCCTACGGCCTCGGCAGCGCGATGATTGCGCTGTGCGCGGCGCTGGCGTGGCGGTTCTTGCAAAGCCCCGATAAAAAATCCTGGCTGCTGTTCACGGCCGGCGCAGTGTTGAGCGTGCAGACGCTTTACCAAAATTCCGTGCTGGTGGCCGCGATTTGCGCGGGCGCTTGTGCGGTGGCGTTGTGTCAGAAAAATTTCAAGCAAGTCACCGCCATTTTCCTGGGCGGACTTATGGCCGCGATTTCGCTCCTGCCTTATTTCAGCAACATCGTCGGAATGCCGCAGGGCGCAGCGCCGTTGCGAATGGATTTTGACTGGCGCATCGCCTTGAGCCATCTCGACATGCTCATCGGATTTCCGCTCGCGCAATTTTTCTGGCTGTGGGTGGGGCTGGCTGGATTAATTTTATTTCGGGCGGTGGCCGCCGTATTTTCCAAGCCACGCAACGACCTCGCGTTGTTCGCTGGCGTGACGCTGCTCACCGGGGCGGCGGCATTCTGGATTTTCTTGCGCTACGCCAATTTCCCCGTCCAACCGTGGTATTTCCTGCCGCTCGTCGCGCTGGCGGCGGTGTGCTTCGACGCCGTGCTGCCACGCCCGGCGGGAAAATTCCGCGCCGCATTGTTCGGCGGCCTGGCGGCGGCGATGGTGATTGCAACGATGTTTTCCGTTCGTCTGCTGGACTACCGTTTCACAAACGTGGATCTATTCGCCAAAAAAATTTCCGCGCAGGCTGCTGCGAATGACCTCGCCATCGTCACGCCGTGGCAGATCGGCATCACGTTTGCGCGCTACTTCCACGGCGCGTGCGAATGGACGACCATTCCGCCGATGGCCGACCACACGGCGCACCGGTTTGATTTGATTCAATTGACGATGGCGGATACAAACGCGATGCAGTCGGTGTTGGAAAAAGTTTCCGCCACTTTGCGAGCGGGCGGCGCGCTTTGGGTCGTGGGCGAAATCAACGAAGTGAAAGAGACCAACCCGCCGGTTTCGCTGCCACCGCCGCCGTTGCGGGCGAGCGGTTGGAACGAAACGCCTTATCGCATCACTTGGAACAACCAGTTCGGCTGGTTCGTGCGCCGGCACGCGACCAACATCGCGTGCTTGGACAAGGGATTCGCCGAGGATGTGAATCTTAACGAACGCGTTTCTTTTTGGAAGGTGACCGGCTGGACAGAAAAATAAAAAACCGGCGCCGAAATGACGCCGGTTTCTGAAAGATTTCAGGATTACCCTATGAACGCCGCATGCACGGCCTTCACTGCTTGCTCGCCCTTGGCAAGATCAATGACGACGGAAATTTTGATTTCGCTCGTGGAAATCATGTCAATGTTGATGCCTTCGTTCGCGAGCGTTTCAAATAGTTTTCCCGCCACGCCGGTGTGCGATTTCATGCCGACGCCGACGATGGAAAGTTTTCCAATCTTCTCGGCGGTGATGACTTCGCGGAAACCAATCTCGGCTTTCAAACCGTCAATGACCTTCTGCGCCTTGAGCAAATCCGGCTTGTCGGCGGTGAAGGAAATGTCGGTCGAGGGCGTGCCGGTGCCGTGGCTGATATTCTGGATGATCATGTCCACGTTCACCGTCGCATCGCCGAGCGCCTTGAAAATCCGCGCGGCCACGCCGGGTTTGTCCGGCACAGCCACGAGCGTGACCTTGGCCTGATTTTTGTCGAGCGCGACGCCGCGCACGACGACGCCTTCCATGCTTTTCGTTTCTTCTTTCACAATAGTTCCGGGGTTGTCGTTCAAACTGGAGCGGACTTCAAACACTACGCCAAATTTTTTGGCAAATTCAACCGAGCGGCTCTGCATCACCTTCGCGCCAAGGCTGGCGAGTTCGAGCATTTCATCGTAGGAAATTTCTGAAAGTTTTTTTGCCGTCGGGACGATGCGCGGATCGGTCGTATAGACGCCATCCACGTCCGTGTAAATCTGGCAGAGATCGGCCTTCAACGCAGCGGCCAGCGCAATCGCCGTCAAATCCGAACCGCCACGGCCAAGCGTCGTGATTTGTCCCGCCGCAGTTTCGCCTTGAAAACCGGCAACGATGACGACGTTGCCCGCATCGAGAGCCTCGTGAACTTGTTTCGGCGTGATGTTGTGGATCTTCGCTTTCGTATGAACGCCGTCAGTCGTGATACCCGCCTGCGCGCCGGTCATCGAAACCGCGCCGACACCAATCGTGTGCAGCGCGATGGCTGTGAGCGCGATGGTCTGTTGTTCGCCAGTGGCGAGCAGCATGTCCATCTCGCGTTCACTCGGCAGCGGCGCAATGTCTTTCGCGAGTTTGATGAGACCGTCAGTGACGCCGCTCATCGCCGAGACGACGACGACAATTTGGTCGCCGCGCGAACGGTATTCTGCGACGCGTTTGGCGACGTTCTTGATGCGGTCGGTGTTGCCGACCGACGTGCCGCCGTATTTTTGGACAATCAATGCCATAGCAAAAGGAATCCGAAGTGTAGTCAGATAGTCGGCGTTTGAAAAGTGCGGAAATCAGAACTTGCACGCGGGATATTCACCTGCGGTTTTTTCAAAATGAATTGTGACTCCGTGTTTGCCGATAGCTACAATCCGCCCACAAATGGCTCACATCCACGAAAAAATTGATTTTACCGTCGCGATTTTCATTGTTCACGACGCGAAGGTTCTCGTCATCCACCATCGCAAGCTCGGCAAATGGCTGCCGATTGGTGGACACATCGAACTGGACGAAGACCCGGAGATCGCGGCGTTGCGTGAGGCGAAGGAGGAAAGCGGCCTCGACGTGGAATTGATCGGCGAACGTCCGCCCACAACCGAACCCGGCACGCGCGCGCTGATCGCGCCACGCTTTCTAGACATCCACCGCATCAACGAAACCCACGAGCACATCGGCATGATCTATTGGGCGCGGCCTAAAAGCGGCACGGTTCAACTGGCCACCGAGGAGCATCACGACATCCGCTGGTGCAGCAAAGCGGACTTGGAAAAACTTTCGCCGCCGATGACCGACGCGGTGAAATGGTATTGCCACAAAGCCATCGAAGAAATTTCCCGCGCGTGAATCCGACAAAATTCCGCACCGCCTGCTACACCATCGAAGGAATTAATTCCTTCGCCGTCGCGATTTATTTCAACTACCTGTTCTTTTTCTTCCGCGACAAATTTGGTTTCAACGACCGGCAGAATCTGGAACTCGCGGCGTTCATCGGCGTCATTTACGTCTTCGCGTCGCTCTGGGCGGGGAAGATTGCGCCACGCATTGGCTATTTCACCGCGCTCAAAATTGGTTTTGCCATCATGGCCGTCGGCCTGACGGCGGGCTTGTTTTGTCATTCGCTCGGCGGACAGATTGCGCTCGCGTGCATCGTGAATGTCGGAATGTGCTTCATCTGGCCGGTGCTGGAAACCCTCATCAGCAAAGGCTCAAATGTTCCCCGCGCCGTCGGCATCTACAACATCACCTGGGCCATCACGAACGCCACGGCGTTCTTCATCGGCGGCACGCTGATTGAAAAACTCGGCTACGAATGTATTTTTTATCTGCCGCTCGCACTGATGATTTTGCAATTCGCGATGATGTTCTGGTTGGAAAAAATCCCACAAAGTTGCGCAGGCGTCTCACCTGCGAGCGCTTCACGAGATGAGTTGGCTAATTCATCTTCCGAACTCCACGGGTCGGACGCCGGTGCTACAACTCCCGCGCTCGCCAAAAATTTTCAACGCCTGGCGTGGCTGGCAAATCCGTTCGCCTACATCGCCATCAACACGCTCCTCGCCTTGCTGCCGGGCGTGGCGCACCGGTTTGATTTGTCGCCGATGTTTGCGGGCTTCGCGTGTTCGCTCTGGTGCTTCGTGCGCGTTGCCGCGTTCGTGGTGCTGTGGCAATGGAGCGGCTGGCATTACAAATTTCGCTGGCTCATCACGGCGTTTGTGCTGATGGTGATTTCCTTTGCGACCATTCTCGTTGTGCCGAACTTGGCGGTCATGCTCATCGCGCAACTATTTTTCGGCGCGACCGTCGGGCTGATGTATTATTCGTCGCTTTTTTACGCGATGGACGCGCACGATTCGAGCAGCGAACACGGTGGTATCCATGAAGCTGCCATCGGCATCGGCAACTGCCTCGGTCCCGCAGCGGGCGCGACGGCGCTGTGGCTTGCGCCGCAAAATCCCGGCGCGGGCGCGTGGGCGGTGACGGGTTTGCTGACGCTGGGACTCGGTGGGTTGTTGTGGTTGCGAAAAATCGGGAAATAAGTTCATCCGCAGATTGCGCGGATTACACAGATTATTTTCCTCTGCGTTCATCTGTGAAATCTGCGGACAACGCCGGAGTTTTCATCCTGTTTCTTTTCGTGCGCTTCGTGTATTTCGTGGTTCAACATGAAAGCCGTCCCGCTGCCCGCCGCGCTGTTCACGCTGAACCGCGAACGCCTCGTCAAAAAACTTTTGCCGCGTTCGCTCGCCGTGCTGAACGCCAACGACATCATGCCCACGAACGCCGATGGTTCGATGGGTCACCTCCAGAACGCCGACCTGTTTTACCTCACCGGCGTGCATCAGGAGGAGACGATCCTGCTGCTCGCACCGGACGCGTTTGACCCGAACCACCGGGAAATTCTGTTTGTGCGCGAGGCGAACGAGCATCTGAAAATCTGGGAGGGACACAAGCTCACGAAAGAACAGGCGACCAAAATTTCCGGCATCAAGAACGTGAAGTGGCTTGCTGATTTCCCGTTGGTTTTCCGGCAGGTCATCTGCGAGATGGAAAACGTTTTCCTCAATGCCAACGAACACCAACGCGCCGACGCATCCGTGGAGACGCGTGATTCACGATTCGTGGTGGAGACGCGGGAAAAATTTCCGCTGCACCAATACCATCGCCTCGCCCCGCTCATGCACGAATTGCGCGCGGTGAAGTCGCCGCACGAAATTAGCGCCATCAAGGCCGCGTGCGATCTGACCGGCAAAGGTTTTCGCCGCGTGTTGAAATTCCTGAAACCCGGCGTGAATGAAACCGAAGTCGAAGCGGAGTTCGCGCACGAATTCATCCGGCACAAGGGACAGTTCGCTTATCCGCCCATCATCGCCAGCGGCGCGAACAACAACATTCTTCACTACGGCCAGAACGACCAGCTTTGCAAGAAAGGCGATTTGCTGTTGCTCGATGTTGCCGCCGGTCTGGGCAATTACATGAGCGACCTCACGCGCACGATTCCCGTGAGCGGCAGATTTTCGCGGCGGCAGAAGCAAGTCTACAACGCCGTGCTACGAATTTTCCGCGCGCAGGTCGCCGCGTGTGTTCCCGGCAAGACCACGAAAGATTTGCGACTGGAGTGTGAAGAGCGCACCGCAAAGGAGTGTGTTGACCTCGGTTTGTTGAAAATGTCCGAGCTCAAAAAACAAAAACCGGATGCGCCCGCCGTGAAAATTTTTTTCATGCACGGCGTCTCGCATCCCATCGGCCTCGACGTGCACGACGTGACCTACAACCATTTCAAAATCGAACCCGGCTGGGTGCTGACGGTGGAACCGGCGATTTACATTCCGAAAGAAAATTTTGGCGTGCGGATTGAAAACACCATTCTGGTCACCGAAAATGGCCAGCTTGATTTGATGGCGGGCATTCCGATTGAGGTGGATGAAATTGAAGCCGTGATGTGTCGTTGAGCAGTTTTAGGATTTGATCGGTTCGCCCACGCCAATGCCGTGCTTCAGGCAATACGCGCCGTTGTCCACATACTTCTGCGCCCACCATTTCAATCCGGCGCGCTCTGTTTTTGTGAGCTTGCGCACAACTTTCGCAGGCGCACCCAGCACCAGTGAGCCGGGCGGGATTTTCGTGCCGCCAGTTACGAGCGCCTTCGCGCCGATGATGGATTGTTTGCCGATGACTGCGCCGTCGAGAATCACCGCGCCCATGCCGACGAGACATTCATCACCGACTTTGCACGCATGGACGACGGCGCTGTGGCCGACAGTGACCCAGTTGCCGAGTTCGCACGCAAATTTATCCGCGAGATGCAGCACGGCGTTGTCTTGGATGTTCGTGTGGTGGCCGACGACAATACGGTTGATGTCGCCGCGTAACACCGCGCCATACCAGACGCTGCTGTGTGCGCCGAGCGTCACATTACCAACAACGGCGGCGGTCTTGGCGATGAAAACATTTTTGCCGAGCTTTGGTTGTCGGCGGAGAAATGTGTCGAGTTGCGGGTCAAGTTCAGCCATGTGGAAAGTTTAATGGAAAATTCTTTTTCAAACCACGAAATACACGGCCTAAAGCTTGTCTGAACCGAGAAAATATTTCTGCAACTTTGCGCGACCGGCGGTTTTGAATCTGGAGCGATGAATAATAATCCTTCCAAACCGAATGAATCGCTCTGGCGCGGCAAGCTTTCTGCCGAAGAGCGCGCGGCCTTGCGCGCACAACCGGATTTGGAAGCCGAGGCGCGGCTGACAGCGGCGCTGGCGAAAATTCCTGACGCGCCCATGCCTTCCAATTTCACCGCGCGCGTCTGGGCGGCGATTGATTTGGAAGAAAAATCAGCGGCGCGTTCGAGTCAGACTTGGAACTGGCGTTCGCTATTCCCGCGCATTGCGGTGGCGACGGCGGTTTTGGTTTTCATCGGCGTGAGTGTGCAGCGTTACGAGACCAATTCACACCGCGTCGCGTTGGCACAAACTTTGGTGCAGGTGGCCAGCGCGCAGTCGCCCGGCGTGGACGCGCTGGAAAACCTCGACGCCATCCAAAGCATGAGCCAGTCAACTCATGCCGACAATGACCTGCTCGCCGTGTTGCAATGAGCCGGGTTCGCCAGCTTGTTTTTTGCGCCGCCACGGCCGCGATGTTTTTTTCCGCCGTCGCCCAAATTCCGCCCGCGCCCAACGGCAAGCCGGTGACAGACACGGCCAAACTTATCCCGCCACTCTTTCCGCCCACAGCAATTTCCCCGGTCGCGTTCTTTCGGCAACTGCTCGTGATGTCGCCAGTGGAACGGAACACCGCGCTCACCAACCGTCCGCCGGAAACCTGCGAACGCATCAAGGCGAAAGTCCGCGAGTATCTGGCGCTGGACGCGGACGAACGCGAGCTGCGGCTGCGCGCCACGGAACTCCGCTGGTATCTCGCGCCGCTCTTCCGCGTGCCCGCCGCCGACCGCGCCGCGCGCGTGGCGCAAACGCCGGAGGAATTGCGCGGCATTGTGCAGTCGCGGCTGGCGCAATGGGACGCACTGACGCCGGCGTTGCAGCAGGAATTTTTGGATAACGACAAGACGCTGCATTATTTCGCCCGCGTGGAAACGACGAATGCCATCGCCGCCAGCCCGGAGCAGCAAAAAATTTCCGAGCAGTTCAACCAGTTTTTCGAGCTGACGCCGGAAGAAAAACTGCAAACGCTCAATACATTGTCCGACGCCGAGCGCGCCGCGATGGAGAAAACGCTGGCGACGTTTGAAAAACTGCCACCCCAACAACGCGTCCAATGCACGCGCAACTACGCCAAGTTCGCCGGCATGAGCGGGCCGGAGCGCACGGAGTTTTTGAAGAACGCCGAGCGATGGTCGCAAATGTCACCGAAGGAGCGCCAGTCCTGGCGCGATCTCGTGGCGCACATCCCGATGATGCCGCCGATGCCCGGCGTCAGCGCGCCATTGCCGCCCAATTTGATTCCCCACACCACGCCGAAAATTCCGCGCGCGAGCATCGTGACGAATTGAGTTCCTGCGCAGTTTCAATTTTCATTTCCCCGCCGTTGCTTTAACTTCCCGCCGTGCATCCGATTGCATTCTATCTCGGTTCATTGCCCGTCCGCTGGTATGGCGTGATGATGGCGCTGGGTTTTTTCGCCGGCCTGTGGACGGCCACGCGCCGCGCCCGCCGCGTCAATGTCCATGCCGACATCATCGCCGACGTGACGCTGTGGCTGATGCTCGGCAGCATCGTCGGCGCGCGGTTCGTTTATGTGACGACGTATTGGAAACAGGAATTTGCGAATCAGCCATTCTCGGAAATCTTCATGGTGCAACACGGCGGGCTGGTTTATTACGGTGGACTCATCGGCGCAGTGCTCACTGGTGCTGGCTATCTGCTTTGGAAAAAATCGCCCGTGTGGAAAATCGCCGACATTCTCGCGCCCAGCATCGCGCTCGGCAGCGTGTTTGGGCGCATCGGCTGCCTGCTGAATGGCTGCTGCTACGGTTACAAATGTGAACTGCCATGGGCGATTTATTTCCCTGCCGACCACGCCACCGCCGGTGCTGCCGTGCATCCCACGCAAATTTACGATGCGCTGCTAAATTTAATTTTGTATCTCACGCTCGCGTGGTGGTTTCGGCAGAAGAAATTCGACGGCCAGATTCTCGCTGCCTACTTCATGGGCTACGCGGTGTTCCGTTCCATCGCGGAACATTTTCGCGGCGACTACCCGGCGGATCACATCCACGCCGGCCTCACCTCGGCGCAGGTGGTGAGCGTTGGAATTTTTCTGACGGGAGCCGCGCTGTGGTTCTGGCGCACATGCGCCGCCAGCCAAAAACGAGGATAGAAGATGGAGAATTGAAGATGGCAAACACATCCGCAATCCATCCTCCAACTTCCATTCTCCATCCTCGTCCTATCTTCATCGCTGGCCCGACGGCTGTGGGCAAATCCGCCGTCGCGCTCGCGCTCGCGGAAAAGCTTGGCGGCGAAATTATTTCCGTGGATTCCATGCAGGTCTATCGCGGCCTCGATATCGGCACGGCAAAGCCAACTGCCAGCGAGCAAAAAAAAATCCCACACCACTTGATTGACGTGTGTGATTTGACCGCGGCTTTTGATGCCGCGCAATTCGTCCGTCACGCGCAGGCAGCGGTGGCGGAGATTATTTCGCGCGGCAAGATTCCGATTTTCTGCGGCGGAACTGGCTTATATTTCAAGGCCTATCTCGAAGGCCTCGGGGAAGCGCCCGCCACCGACGCCACGCTCCGCGCCGAACTGGAGGCCACGCCGCTGGCGAATTTATTACGCGAACTACATGAGCGCGACCTAGAGTGCTGGGAGGAGATTGACCGGCAAAATCCGCGCCGCGTCATCCGCGCCGTGGAAGTCATCCGGCTCACGGGGAAAAAGTTTTCCAGCCAAAAATCCCGGTGGGGCGTGACTCCGTCGAGCCTTAACATTTCCCCTCCCGTTTTGAAATTAGGACTCGACGGAGTCTCGCCCAACCAAAACAAAATATTTTGCCTCACGCGCCCAGCAGAAGAGTTGCACACGCGCATCAACCACCGCGTGGATGAAATGTTTTCTCGCGGGCTGGTGGATGAGACGCGGGAGCTTTTGCAACATGGCCTCGCGGAAAATAAATTCGCCATGCAAGCCATTGGCTACCGCCAAGTCGTCGAGCATCTGCGTGGCGAACACACGATGAAGGAGACGATAGAACTGGTGAAAATCCGCACGCGCCAGTTTGCCAAGCGGCAGTTGACGTGGTTCCGCTGCCACGGAAATTGCGAGTGGCTGGAATTGCCGCCGGGTGAAGCCGCCGGAGCCGTGGTGGAAACGATTTCGGCTCGCTTCTGAATTCTGAATTCTAAATTCTTTCCGCCGTGCCGAAGTGGATCAAATTCATCATCGCCGTCCTGCTGCTGCCCGTTTGCGTTGGCGCGGCGCGGGCGTTGTGGACGGTGCTGTGCGCGGGTCGCAGCGCGGACACGGTCTGGATTCCGATGCTTGGTGGCGCGGCGTGCTGGATTGTGATTTTTCTGCTGATGCCGAAACCAATGTGGATTTACGTCTTCGGCCATGAACTGACGCACGCCATTTGGACCTGGCTTTGCGGCGGCGAAGTCAAAAAGATGAAAGTCTCGTCCAAGGGCGGCCACGTCATCATCTCCAAGACGAATTTCCTCATCGCCCTCGCGCCGTATTTTTTCCCGCTGTATGCCGTCATCGTCATCGGCGTATTCGCGCTGGGCAATCTGATCTGGGGCTGGCACGGTTATCTTGTCTGGTTCCACCTGCTGCTCGGCGCGGCGTATGCGTTTCACGTCACGCTCACGTTTCATGTGTTGCAGACGCAGCAGACGGACATCACGAGCCAGGGCTATCTTTTTTCCGCCGTGGTGATTTTTCTGGGCAACGCCGTCACGCTGTTGTTTGGAATTCCATTGCTGACCCGACGTCCGGAAATTTTCAAAATCTTCGGCCTATGGTTCACTGAAACCGGAAAAGTTTTTAACTGGCTGCATCATTTGTTCTGAAGGACAAATCATGCTCATCGTCATCGTCGTCCTCGTCCTCAAAACAAAATTGAGCATGAGGAAGAGGATGACGATGAGCATGGGAATAAAAAAATGTCAGCAATTCAGTCTTGAACGCCGCTGCCTTTGGATTCATCCTCACCTTCGTTATGGATTTAGCCGACATCTTGGGACGCGATCAGATCGTCCCCGAACTCAAAGCCACCAACCGCTGGGAAGCCATTGACGAACTCATCGGCAACCTCGTCGCCACCGGCAAAATTCAGGCCGCCGACCGCGACGCTGTGACCGCCGCCGTCAAGAAACGCGAAACTTCCATGTCCACCGGCATCGGTTTCGGCATCGGCATCCCGCACGCCTCGACGGATTTGATTTTTGAAGTCGTCGGCTCCCTTGGCCGCTCGCGCGCCGGCGTCAACTTCGATGCGCTCGATAATCAGCCCGTGAAGCTCGTCATGCTTTTCCTCGTCCCGCAAGGTCAGTTTCAGAAACATCTCCACACGCTCGCCAACATCGCCAAACTTTTGCACAAAGCCGATTTCCGCGAAGCCCTCGAAAAATCTCCCGACGCGAACGCCATGCTCGCCGTCATCCGCGAACACGGGAAGAAGTAATTTTGGTGGGGCGAGACTCCGTCGAGCCGATTCGTTCTGCCAAATTTTATCCGTGTCCATCCGTGTCCATCCGTGGTTAAATCTTCCCTGTGTTACCGCACAAACAAATTGAATTAAAGCTGCAAGCCGCTGTCCGCTCTGTGCTGCCCGATGCCGATGTCTCCGCCGTGCTCGTTCGTCCGTGCGACCCGAAATTTGGCGATTACCAGAGCAACGCGCTCATGTCGCTTGCCAAGCAGCGCAAACTCAATCCACGCCAGCTCGCCACGGATGTGCTCGCTAAACTTGAAGTTTCGGAACTTTGCGAGAAAGTGGAAATCGCCGGCGCGGGCTTCCTGAACTTTCGGCTGAAAGTTTCGACGGTTGCGGAGGCGGTCATGTCCGCCGCGC
>JANOBC010000142.1:0-1937 GCA_031411455.1 Limisphaerales bacterium | reverse complement strand
ACCTTAGCTGTCGGTCTGGACTGTTATCCTCTCGGCAATGAAGCTTATCCCCCACTGCCTGATTGCTGAAATACTGAGACCAAAGGAATTCGGAGTTTGATTGGTTTTGGCAGCCTGGTGGGGCCCCTAAGCCATTCAGTGCTCTACCTCCGCCGGGTACTTACAGAAGACTCGCCCTCAAGCGATTTCGGAGAGAACCAGCTATCACGGGGTTTGATTAGTCTTTCGCTCCTACTCTCAAGTCATCTCAGGATTTTTCAACATCCACGAGTTCGGTCCTTCATTTGGTGTTACCCAAACTTCAACCTGCTCAAGAGTAGATCACCTCCGCTTCGGGTCTATTGCCAGCGACTGGTCGCGCTATTCGCACTCGGTTTCCCTTCGCCTCCATCTCAAAGAGATTTAGGCTGGCCACTGACAATAACTCGCAGACTCATTATGCAAAAGGCAAGCTGTCACCGCTTGCGCGGCTCCAACACATTGTAAGCATATGGTTTCAGGTTCTATTTCACTCCGCTAACAGCGGTTCTTTTCGCCTTTCCCTCGCGGTACTAGTTCACTATCGGTTGCCAAGTAGTATTTAGGCTTATGCGGTGGTCCGCACAGATTCACACAGAGTTTCACGTGCACCGTGTTACTTGGGATACCTCTAGGCGGCTTTGAGTTTTCACTTACCCGGCTGTCACGGTCTTTGGCTCAACTTTCCAGATGATTCAGTTAACTCTCTACCTGCCATATTAAGGTCCCACAACCCCGGAAGGACAAGTCCTTTCGGTTTAGCCTTTTCCGCTTTCGCTCGCCACTACTGACGGAATCATTTCGTTTTCTTTTCCTGTGGTTACTGAGATGTTTCACTTCACCACGTTTTGCTTCGGCGGACTATGAATTTATCCGCTCGATAACCAGCGGTAAAGCTGGCTGGGTTGTCCCATTCGGAGATCCACGGATCAAAGCCTGCTTGCAGCTCCCCGTGGCTTATCGCAACTTACTACGTCCTTCATCGCCTCTTGGCACCAAGGCATTCACCATAAGCTCTTAGTAGCTTGATCACAAAAGATACCATCGAATTAACGATGGGTAACTCAGCGAATTGTATTTTTTACCCTAGTATCTACCTATGTGTAGTTGTCAAAGAACTCGCCGAAATTACAGCCAAGATTGAACTTAACTGTGTTCGGAAAATTTTATAATTAATCAAGTGGTAGGCGTGACTGGAGTTGAACCAGTGACCCTGCGCTTATCAAGCGCATGCTCTAACCAACTGAGCTACACGCCTGTGAAATTTGGTGGAGCTGAGGAGACTCGAACTCCTGACATTCTGCTTGCAAAGCAGACGCTCTACCAACTGAGCTACAGCCCCACAGGGGTTTCGATCTCATCACTTGATTATTCAAAGAGCATTGCCTTTGAAAACTGAATTGTGCGATTAGCTTAAGCCTATCCGATTCTTGCGAATCGTCCGACCTCGGAAGATTGGTTTTGAACCCAATCCCGTGGTTTCTCCTTAGAAAGGAGGTGATCCAGCCGCAGGTTCCCCTACGGCTACCTTGTTACGACTTCATCCCAATCACCAGTCATACCTTCGGCACCTTTTAAGGGGCGACTTCGGGTGCAACCGGCTTTCATGATGTGACGGGCGGTGTGTACAAGGCCTGGGAACGTATTCACGGCGCCGTAGCTGATGCGCCATTACTAGCGATTCCAGCTTCATGCTGTCGAGTTGCAGACAACAATCTGAACTGGGCCCGGTTTTCTGGGATTTGCTCCACCTCGCGGTCTTGCTTCCCTCTGTGCCGGGCATTGTAGTACGTGTGCAGCCCTGGCCGTAAGGGCCATACTGACTTGACGTCATCCCCACCTTCCTCCTCGTTGAAGCGAGGCAGTCCGTCCAGAGTGCTCCAGTCTCTCGACCGGGTGGCAACAGGACGCAGGGGTTG
>JANOBC010000141.1:0-2238 GCA_031411455.1 Limisphaerales bacterium | reverse complement strand
TCCATGACTTTGAGCCGGCCAGCAAGCCGATGGCATCAGCGGCGACGGCGATATGCCGACCTTCCAGAATGCCGGTGCCGCGACCATCATTCACGCCGAGAACCGCCTGCGCGTATCGCAGGTTCGGATTCATCCGCGTGGCGGGATCAAGAAACCAGGCGCGGGCAAAGGCGGCAGCCTGCGCCGCATATTTCTCGTCGCCGCTAAAATAATAGGCGAGGGCGAGCGTCTCGATGGCGTCGGCCATCTGCCCAATGCGTGGGCTGTCATTGTTTTTTTCGTCCCGGCTTTCCGGGTTCAGCTTACCATCGTGACGGATATACGGCAGACCGGTTTTGGATTTTGGGTCAGGCCAGAAATAGGGCGCGAGGCTCATGTAATCGTGCAGATCGCCGCTGGGCGGAAGCTTGGTTTTGGCCGTGACGGTTGGCGGGGATTGATGCAACGCTTCGTCCGCATCGGACAACAAGTTTTTCAATGGCCGCGCGAGATCCTTGTCGCCAGCCGCGAGGCGGGCTTTGGCTTTTACCAACGAACCCGGCTTGGCCGTGTAGTAATGCGGCTCAATCTCTCCAGCCCGCACGATTGGTAAAATGGGAAACCAGACGGCGATCCCCAACAAAATACAGCGACTGACGCGGCACAGGCGAATGGCGGCCTGAAAAATAATTTTGCGTCTGCGAGATAAATCCTTCACAGGAGTGAGCATAATACTGGTTTTATTTTGAGACCGCCGTGACCACAGCCTTTTGATTGTTTAACCACAGGATGGGTTGCGTGATCGCGATGTTGCGACGAACTTCGGCATTCGTCGGATCCGGCTCAAGTGTTTTCCAAAGCTCCAGATACTTCGGTTCGCCTAATGCGAGGCTGGCGAATAGCAGATGCGATTGCCTCACTGGCCAGCCATCCCATGCCATCACATCCGGCTTGAGCGGCCATTTGGATTTGTCTGCGAGAAAAGGATAAAGATAAGCAACGGCTTGGCGAATGCCGCGCCCGTCCGGAAGTTCAAACGTCCACAGGTCATCCTCCGGCGTGGAAAGCACCTGACAGAGCGTTGCCATGTTATCGAGCTGGAAAATCGAGTAGGCGTAAGGCTTCGTGCGCTTGACTTCGAGCGGAAAACTACCGTCCGCCGCCATCTGGTTCGGCAAGAACACTTCCTTGAACTGCCGCCGACATTCTGCCAGGCGCGGTTTGTCGCCGGTGAATTTCGCAAAGCTCGCCACTTGAAGCCAGAAGGCAACGGCATGGTTGTTTTTCGTGGCCGCCTCTTCCCTTCCATTCTTGCTCGTGAGCATCCACTCGGTGTAGTCGTGAAACCACTGCTTCAAGCCGCCTACCAGTTCGGGTGTGAACGCCGGTGATTTTTCCATCGCCGCCACTGCCGGTGGAATTTCGATGAGGTGCAGCGAGTCAATGATACCGATGCCGCGCCCCGGTGTCTTGCCCAGAACGGCCTGCGCGTATTCGAGCTGCGGATTCATGCGCGTCGCCGGATCAATGAAGAATACCTTGAGCAGCTCCGCCGCCTTCTTCCCGTATTTTTCATCGGAGGTGATTTGGTAAGCCGCGCCCAATGCCGCCACCGCATCGCGCAAATTGCGCATCGCCATCCGGTGCGCTGTGAAAACGCCCGGATACGATTCGCCGTCGCGCTGGATGAACGGCCAGCCATTGGTCTTGGTCGGATCCGGCCAATAATAATCCGCCATGGAAAAATAATCGTGTCGTCCGCCTTCGCTCAAACTGGCGCGAAACTGCGTGATGGAAATGGGCGGCAGCGCGAGCGCCGCACTCGCGGCTTTCAATATCCGCTCACGATCAATGGCTGCGATATCCAATCTGGAAGCGCCGCTGCCGCCTGCATGAACGACATCGCCTGCGCTGCCGACGCTGGTGCCCGCGCCGCCTTTGGCAATGATGAGGCTCGAAGACGATTTCACCGAATTGAACCGACTGTCTTCGCCGGATATCCGTGACACAATGACGTTTGTCGCCACAACCACAGGCGGATCGGCCTGTAAATGGAAACTGGCAGTGAGCGAGACGACGAAGGCGATGAACCAATGTTTCATAGCAGGTCAGATTCCCGGCGTAAGCGGCTCAAGGCGAAACCAAGCGGAAGAAAACCGCTCCGTTGGCCGAGTTCACCGTCACACCCACGGGACTTGCACCGCCACCGGGATAATCGAACCAGTTCGTGCGCAACCCGGTCGCCGTGCCATTCGTCTG
>JANOBC010000140.1:0-10982 GCA_031411455.1 Limisphaerales bacterium | reverse complement strand
CTATGATGTCAAGACGCGGACGGTCAGTGACGCTGGTATGGAGATAAACAAAACGCCGGACAAATGGCCGATAATCACAAATCCGACAATTTGCTTTCCAGTCAGCTTCAGAAGGTTTTTTGCCAAGATACTCTGCCACTTGTTTTTCGAGGGTTGATTCATCAATCGCAATGGCAATGGGGTCGCGATGGGTCTGAAATCCAAGCAAATTTTTTGGCATCATTTCCGTAATCTGCCAGAACTTTTCATATTCGCTGCGCCGCTTCACAGTTTGCGGCATGAAGAAATAATTTGGGGAAGCTGGTTTTAGTGTTTGCCAATCCGTCTTGCTCACGTCGGACTCGACAAGCCGCTTATATTTGGCTTCACGCGTCCCCAAAAGGTCAGCTTGAAAAACTTGCGCGAGGTTTTTGTTTCCTTTTTCTTTTACGCAGAGCATCAACGAGACGCCTTCCGTGATGTCGAAAACATTTTTGTCTTCGCCGCCATCCAGCGCGCGTTCCTTCTTGTTGGAATTGCCGTGCAAATCGTAAATGTAAATTTCGTTAAAACTCCGCATCAAACTTTGCCGCATCCCGCGAAACGTCGGGCTGTCGAGATAGCTGTTGCTGGTGATAAAACCGATGATGCCTTCGCCAGTTTTATCAATGCGCCATTGAGCAAACCGAATGAATTTCACATAATCGTTTTGCAGCCACTTGGGATTCCGTTCGCCAAGCCAAGTTCCGTCCACCAGATAATAATCCTGAATCAACTGGCCGATGAACGTGGGAACCTCCACAAACTTTAGTTTATCAGCAATACGATAAACCGGCTGAACCACGCCTTGTGGATTGTCGAAGTCCGCAACATATCGCTCACCTTTCTCAACCCGCTTTTCCACCCAACTGCGATTGGCCGAATGGCCGGAATATGGCGGATTGCCCAGCACCACCATGATTGGCTCGTCCTGTTTTATTTTGGCGGCGGCATTGGCTTCGTCGGCAATCCAGCCGGAAATCAGTTGCTCGGTTTTCTTCGCGGCCTCTTCAAGCGTGTTCGTGAGATACACACCCAGCCGCTGGTCAGAGCCAAACGTGTAGCCCGTTTGCTGCAACTGCATTCCCAATTTCAGATGCGCGATAGCGTAAGGCGCAATCAGCAGTTCAAAACCAAAAATACGGTTCAGCAGATTTTTCTCCACATAGCCGTCCCACGCGCCCTTTTGCTTGGCAAACTTCTGGTGAATTTGATCCACCACAAAATATAGAAACGTCGCCGTGCCGGTTGCCGGGTCGAGAATCAAAGTGTTTTCATCCGCCAAACCCTTCGCGCGCTTGAATTTTTCTTTCAACAAATAATCCACCGAACGCACAATGTAACTAACCACCGGTTCGGGCGTGTAATAAACGCCGCGCACCTCGCGCATCTTCGGATCGTAAGCCGCAAGAAATGTTTCGTAGAAATGCACCACCGGATCGGACTTGCCTTGACCCTTGCCAAAATCTTTCAGCACCGCCGGCATATCCGCGTGATTGAGCAATTCAACAATGTCCTCCATCACCCAGGCAATTGAATCAGGAAGTTTTGGCCCGGTAATCTCGTAAAACAATTGCTGCAAAAACGGATTGGTCTTGGGAATAGCCCGTGCCGCCGAATTGCGCGTGAAATCTTCTTTGTCCGGCGTATGCACGCGCGCGGCAAATAAACCATAGACCAGCGTTTGCGCGAACATATCCGAAAACTTTTTCTCATCGAGGTCGGGAATGAGCGTTCCCTGAAAAGCTTTCAGCCACTGATGCAGCCAGCCACCATCAGCTTCATGCTGAATGGCAACGATGGTCTGCTGCTGCATCGTGCGCGCGTAGCCCGCCATGCTGTCCGCCAATTGCTCCGCCGAGGCAACGGTCAACGCCGGACAACGGATAAAACTTTCCAGCAAATCAACGAGTTGCCTTTCGCCGTCCGGCAGCAGCTTGACTTTATTTTTGCCAACCAGTTCGGCAATTCGCACCACGCGGCGGCGTTCGCCATGCATGAACCAGTGAAATTCCAGATAGTCGGTAAGAATCCAATTCGGCAGCGCGGAATAGCGAATGAATTGTCCGCCACTTGACCCTTTGCCCTGTTCCATTTCAGCCAAGTCAGTGCCAACATCTTTCGTCTCGACATGACCCAGCGGAATTTTGCCGCGCGAAATTTTGAAGTCAGGAGCGCCGATGATTGGAATATGCTTCGGCTCGTTGGTGGCAACAATTTCTTTGCCGATGGATTGCAGCAATACCTGAAGCGCGGTTCGGTGCGTGTGTTCGGTCGCATCACCACGCGCGAGGTTCTTTTGAATCTCGTTGAGGTAGTTTTGAATCTCGTTGAGGTAGTCGGTGAACGCGGACATGGCGCGCAGGCTAGACGACGGCTCGCGGGGCGTCAATTCGCCGCCGCAAAATTGCCATTCTGAATAACCTGTGAATTGGCTGGGGAAATCTTCCAATATGAAAATCTTCTCCCCAAAGATCATGGCGTCATGCTGTCCACATGATTGATTCCGTTTCTGAACCCATGCACGGCGGCGGTGACGCCGGTGCGGGGGCCGATTTCAAAAAATCCCGTCGCCAAAAGGCAGCCCGCTCCGTGACCGCGCCGACACTTGACCGTTTACCGCCACACTCGAACGAGGCGGAGATGGGCGTGCTAGGCTGCGCGTTGCTCGACCCGAACCAGTGCATCGGCGAGTGCGTGGAAAAGCTCAAGGACGATGGTATGCTGGCATTTTACGATCTGCGGCATCAGACGATTTACGAGACGCTGGCGGAGATGTTCAACGCGCGGATGCCGGTGGATTTGATCACGGTGCAGCAGCGTTTGAAAGACAAGCAACTCTTGGATCAGGTCGGAGGCATCGCGTATCTGTCGCAACTTCAGGACGCGGTGCCGAGCGCGGCGAACTTGAGCTACTACCTCGACATCGTCCGCGAGAAATACCTTTTGCGGAAACTCATCACGACGTGCAGTGGCGTGGTGGGAAAAGTTTTTGATTACGAAGGCAACGTGGAAGAACTGCTCGACGAGGTGGAGAAGGAAATTCTCCGCGTCAACGAATCCCGCGCCCAGGGCACGATGATCCCTGTCAACACGCTGGTTCACGAAGCCATCGCGACGATTGAAAACTATTTCGGACGCAACGGCGAAATCGGCGGGCTGGCCACCGGCTTTGTGGATCTGGACAAGATGACGGATGGCTTTCACGGCGGGGAAATGATTGTTATCGCGGCGCGTCCTTCGATGGGCAAAACGTCACTCGCCATGAACATTGCGGAGCACGTTGCGCTGGAACTCAAGCTGCCGGTGGCGGTGTTCTCGCTGGAAATGAGTTCGGCGTCGCTGATCCTGCGCATGATGTGTTCGCTGGCGCGGGTGAATCTGCGGAGCATCCGCGAGGGTTTCATGAGCGAATCGGATTTCCCCAAGTTGACGAATGCGGCGGGGCGTTTGAGCGCGGCAAAATTATTTATTGATGACAGCGCCGGGCTTTCCATTTTGCAGCTCCGGGCGCGGGCGCGGCGGATGCACCAGCAGCATGGCATCAAGCTCTTCGTGATTGACTATTTGCAGCTATTGAACTCTACTGCGCGGCGCTCGCAAGACAACCGGCAGCAGGAGATTGCGGACATTTCGAGCGGCATCAAGGCGCTGGCAAAAGAGTTGAATGTGCCGGTGGTTGTCCTCGCCCAGTTGAACCGCGATATCGAGAAGGACAAGAACCGGAAACCCCGGATGAGCGACTTGCGCGAGTCGGGTTCGATTGAACAAGATGCGGATCTAGTTGGTCTGCTCTACAAGCCGGATGCGGGTGACGACGACGACGCAGCGCCGGTGGAAGCGGACGGTTTGCCGGTTAGTCTGGTGATTGCCAAACAACGCAACGGCCCGACAGGCGATGTGAACCTGACATTCTTGAAACCATATACGCGCTTTGAAAGCGCCGCAAAATTTAGCAGTGAAGACGTTTCCGACGGCCGTTAAAAAATGAAATCCATCATCAGACCTCTGGGTGTTTCCCTGGCACTAGGTTGCGCGGCTACCACCGCGTTCGCGCAATCCGCCGGACCGAAAATTGACCGCGTTGACATCAAGTTCGTCGGCCCCTCGTCCATCGGCGAAGACTTCATCCGCTCGAACCTCAAGCTCAAGCCCGGTGCGACCTATATGCCCGGCACGACGCAGGACGACGTCCATTCGCTCTACGGCACGGGGCAGTTTTACAACATCCGCGTCTCGGTGGATAACGCCGATGATGGCGGCGTGGTGCTCACCTACACCGTGCAGGCGCGTCCGCGCGTCACGGAAATCAAATTCGAGGGCAACAAAAAACTTTCCGACAACAAGCTGAAGAAAAAAGTCACGGTCAAAGTCGGCGATCCGTTGGATGAACAAAAGCTCTTCACCAACGTGCAGGAGATGAAGAAGCTGTATGAGAACAATGGCCTCTCGGAAACGAAGATCAAATACATCCTCAACATCGAAGAAACCACCGGCCACGGCGCGGTCGTTTTCCACGTCGAGGAAAGCCCCAAGGTCAAGATCGTGGACGTGGAATTTCCGGGTGCAAAAAATTTCAAGGCCAAACAACTCCGCAAAGAGGTCAAGACCACGCGCCGCTGGATGTTCTCTTGGATTACCGGCAGCGGCTATTTCAAGCAGGACGAATTCGATGGCGACCGCGACCGCCTTTCCGACTTCTACCACAACCATGGCTACTTGGATTTCCAGATCAGCGACGTGAAGCTGGAGCAGCCCAAGCCCGGCAAGATGGATGTGAAATTTTTCGTCAATGAAGGCCAGCAATACAAAGTTGGCTCCGTGAAATTCACCGGCAGCAAGATTTTTTCCGATGCGGAAATCGTCCAAGGCTTGCAGGACACGCAAAAGTTTCAGGGCCTCAAGGGCAAGCTCGGCGCGAGCGGTTTGCCGATGGATGCGGGCGATGTCTTCACACCGGACGGCTTGCGCAAAGATAATGATCTCGTGCAGGATTTCTACGGCAGCAAAGGCTACATCGAAATTTCCCAAGGCCAAGCGATCCACACCCTGCGGGTGCCGAACTTGGAGAAGAGCACGATGGATCTGGAATTCCAGATGGAAGAGACGCAGAAATCTCACGTCCAGAAAGTCGAGATTCGCGGCAACCTCAAGACCAAGGATAAAGTCATCCGCCGCGAGTTGGCGATTTCGCCCGGTGACGTGATGGACATGGTGCGCGTCAAAGTCAGCAAGCAGCGTCTTGAAGGCTTGCAGTATTTCGCCAAGGTGGAAGCCAACCCGGAACCGACCGATCCGCCGATTGCTGATCAGAAAAATCTCATCATCAACGTCGAGGAACAGAACACCGGCAACTTCACCGTCGGTGCCGGCTTCAGTTCCGTGGACGCGCTCGTCGGCTACGCGGAAGTGTCGCAGGGCAATTTTGATTTGTTTCATCCGCCCTACTTCACCGGCGGCGGACAAAAGATGCGCGTGCGTCTCCAACTCGGCACGAAGCGTCAGGACTACGAACTCTCGTTCATCGAACCGTGGTTCCTGAACCGCAAGCTGGCGTTGGGCGTGGACCTTTACCGGCACATCCTCAATTACGAAAGCCCGAACAACATCTTCAATGAAAACCGCACCGGCGGCAAATTGAGCCTCACCCGCGCGCTCGGCAGCGACTACCTCATCGGCAGCGTGAACTACTCGGTGGAACAAATTGGGATTGATTTGAACAGCGGTTGGCACGGCACCTTGGAAAATGTTCCCGGCCTTGAAGGCGAACCTAACGTCCCCCATGCCATCTTGAGTGAACTTGGTGAAAACCTTTATCAGCGCGTCGGTGGCTCCATTGCCTACGACACGCGCAACAGCGTGCGGTTACCCAGCCACGGCCAGCGCACGGAACTCAATGGTGAAGTCAGCATCGGCAACAAATCCTTCTACAAACTGGAACTCCACTCCGCGTGGTATTTTCCCGGCCTGTTCAAGGGACACATCATTGAGGCGGGCGGGCGCCTCGGCTTCTCCGACGGCATCAGCGGCGACGGCGTGCCGTTCTACGAACGCTACTACCTCGGCGGCCTCTACTCGTTGCGCGGTTTCAAGTATCGCAATATCTCGCCCCGCGAACTGCGCGAGGTGCCGGACGCCAACGGCAACCTTTATTACGACGAACCCATTGGTGGCAACAGCTATTGGTTCGGCTCAGTGGAATACAGCATCCCGATTCTGGAAAAAGAAACCGGCCCCAGCCTGCGCGTCGCGTTGTTCTACGACATCGGCGCCGTCTCCGCTGGCTCCTACTCCTTCGATGGCACTTATCTCGACAACTGGGGCTTTGGCTTGCGCCTGAACATCCCGCACCTCGGACCGTTGCGCTTGGACTACGGCATCCCGATTTCCCGCGATGATTTCAACGACGGCGGCGGCAAGTTCCAATTTGGGGTCGG
Source organism: Limisphaerales bacterium (assembly GCA_031411455.1). GTDB lineage: Bacteria > Verrucomicrobiota > Verrucomicrobiia > Limisphaerales > UBA11358 > UBA11358. The sequence continues at coordinate 4,527 of JANOBC010000140.1, read as the reverse complement.
CTATACTCGTGAATTCTAAGATGAAAAATTCCTTTGCAACCTTCGTCGGTAGCGCGGTCATCACCGCAGCCTTGACCGCGTCAGCCGCCTTCAATCCCGGCAACCTGCCGCTCTGGTTTGAAGCCTCCGACCCGGCCACGTTTACCACCCGCAGCCCCGGCGCGGAATTCGCCATCACCGCCAACGGTGCGGAAATCACCCTGCAAAAAACCGGTCGCCAGCCGGCCAAAGTGCGGATGAGTTTCGTCGGTGGCCGCACCGCCACGCAACTGCGCGGCGAGCAGTTACTCGCCGGCAAAGTCAGCCGCTTCATCGGCAACGACGCCGCCCAGTGGCGCACCGGCCAATCCGCGTTCGCCCAAGTTCAATTGGAAAATATTTATCCTGGCGTCAGCGTCACCTACTACGGCAACGCCAAACAACTGGAATACGATTTCAATCTCGCCGCTGGCGTGAACCCGGAAACCATCGCGCTGCGTTTTGACGGCGCGGAAAAAATTTCCGTGGATGCGTCAGGCCAGCTCGTGCTGCAAGTCAACGGTGGGCAACTCCTCCAGCACCCGCCCGTCGCCTACCAAACCATCAGCGGCGAACGTCACGCCGTGGCCGCCAGTTACAAGATCACCGGCGCAAAAACGGTCAGCTTTGCCATTGACGCCTACGATCATTCGCAGCCGCTCGTCATTGACCCGATCTTTTCTTGGGCGACCTATTTCGGCGGCAGCGCCGGCGAAACCACTTGGGCCGTCGCCGTGAATCCTGCGGACGATACCATCTACGTTGCCGGACAAACCTTCTCCGCCAAAGTGACGAACAATGTTCCTTTCGCCACCGACGGCAGCTTTGCCACCAACTACCACGGCGGCGCAATCACCGGCGATGCCTTCGTGGCAAAGTTCGACAGCACCGGCCAAAATCTAATTTACTGCACCTACCTCGGCGGCTCGGCCAACGACATTGCCTTGGCGCTAACGGTGGATGGCGATGGCCACGCGTATGTGGCCGGGGCGACCACTTCAAAAAATTTCCCGGTGAGCAACCCCGTGACCAACGGCCTCTACAACGGCTCCCGCATCAACGGCCCCATCAACCCGGACACCGGTTCTTACCGCACGGACGGTTTCGTGACGGAACTGAATGCCGACGGCTCCGGCTTGATTTATTCCACCTACCTAGGCGGTAGCAGCACTGATTTTGCCACCGGCGTGGCCGTGGATGAAAGCGGCAATGCCTTCGTGACCGGCCTCACCACCTCCACCAATTTTCCGTTCACCGGCGAAGCGTTTCAAAAACGTCTGGGCGCCACCTACAATCCCTTCCATCACGCCAACACTTTCGTCGCAGAAATTCCCGCCGGCGGCCAGCATCTAAACTACTCCACCTATTTCGGCGGCACGAACTTCGACATCGGCAACGCCATCGCCTACAACAATGGAAACGTTTTCATTGCGGGCTACACAACCTCCACTAACTTTCCGTGGGTCAACGGCCTCGCCGATTCACGCCTCCTGAACGGTCGCACTAATTTCAATGGTTTTGCCGACGCCTTCGTCGCCATGTTCACCAAAAACGGCACGAACCTTGACCTGCAATACTCCACCTTCCTCGGCAGCACCAACCAAGACGTCGCCACCGCCATCGCCGCTGATGCCGCTGCCAACGCCTACGTCGTCGGCTGGACCACCTCCACGAATTTTCCCAACTCGACCACCGGTGCCCAGCTCTCCTCGTATGTCCGCACCAACAAGACCACCTTCGCCATAGCCACCAACGCCTTCTTCACCAAACTCGCGTGGGATGGAACCCTCACCCGCCCCTACTCGCAGATGTTCGGCGGACGCGGCTTGGACGTAGCCAACGGCGTCGCGCTCGACAGCGCAAAAAATATTTTCATCGTCGGTGCCGTCACCTCCACCAACTTTCCTGTCACTGGCAGCACCAACTTTTTGAGCGCCACCAATCGTGGTAAGGCAGATGCTTTCATCACCGTTTTTGCCGCCGACTTGAACAGCGTCCTGCTCTCCGCCTACATCGGTGGTAAGCAGAAGGACAGCGCCTACGGTATCGCGATTGATTCGGCCAACAACATCATCATCGCTGGCGGCACCACTTCCACTAACTTCCCGACGCTCAACGCGGCGCAGCCAAAGCGCAACGGCATCAGCGACACCTTCCTCCTGAAGATTACCCCCTGACCGCCCGCCGCAGTCGCAAGGACTTTGCGCTTTGAACTCACGCGGTTGCCGCGTATAAATTTGCGCGTGCCGCCGCCCGAACATCCCGCCATCAATGCCGCCACGCGCGTGTGCGCCGTGTTCGGCTCGCCCATCCGGCACTCCGCGTCGCCCGCGATGCACAACGCCGCCTTCGCCGCGCTCGGCCTGAACTGGCGTTACGTCGCCTGCGAAGTGGATCCCAAAAATCTCCTCGCCGCTATTCAAGGTGCCAAGGCGATGAATTTCGCAGGCATCAATCTCACCGTGCCGCACAAACTGCTCGCCGTGAACATGGTGAACTTGCTTGATGAATCCGCCATCCAGTGGGGCGCGGTGAATACCATTCTATTCAACAAAATTGGGGCAAAAGGATTCAACACCGATGCCGACGCCATCATCACCTCATTGCGCGAGGACTTGAAAGTAGAAGTGCGCGGCGCAAAAATTTTGCTCCTCGGCGCCGGCGGTGCCGGGCGCACGGCGGCATTGCGGCTCGCGGCGGAAGGTGTCGCGGAACTTTTCCTCGTCAACCGCACCGGCACCAAGGCAGAGGAAATAGCGAACGAAATCAGGAAACAGTTTCCGACGGTGAAAGTTTCCACCGGCTACCCGAAGGCGGAAGTGGATTTAATTCTCAACGCCACCTCGCTCGGACTTAAACCAGACGACGCCTCGCCACTGAATGAAAAATTATTTTCACTGAAGCAAGCGCGCGCCGCTTACGACATGGTTTATCGCCCCGCCGAAACGAAGCTGCTCGCCGCCGCCAAAGCCGCCGGCTGCCGCACCGCGAACGGCTTGGGAATGCTGCTCCACCAAGGCGCGAAGGCGTTTGAAATCTGGACGGAGCAGCCCGCGCCGCTGGACGTGATGCGCCGCGCGTTGGAAGAAAATATCTACGGCGGTGCATAATCATGAGCGCCCTCTTCGACAACATCCTCAACGCGCACAACTGGGAACTCGTGCCGTTCCATTTCTGGTCGCTCGTATTCTTCGCGTTCGGCTCCATCGTTGGCAGCTTTCTCAACGTCTGCATCTACCGGATGCCGCTGGATTTGAGCGTCGTCTCGCCGCCCTCGCACTGCCCGCACTGCAAATACTCCATCCCGTTTTACCTCAACGTGCCGCTGCTCACCTGGCTCTCGCTGCGCGGACGCTGCAAAAACTGCGACGCGCCCATCTCCGCCCGTTACTTCATCGTAGAGCTGTTCACCGGGCTGATGTTCCTCGCCTGCTGGCTGGGCTTCGGTCACACCGCGCCGTGGCACGCGCTAGCCTACACCCTGTTCATGGCCGGACTCATCACGGCTACCTTCATTGACTTCGAGCATTTCATCATCCCCGACGAAATTACGCTCGGCGGCGCGGTCGCGGGCTTCCTCGTTTCCATCCTCGTGCCGACGCTGCATCCCGGCGCGCATAGTTGGAGCGAAGGCGCGATCATGAGCCTCTTCGGCATCGCCGTCGGCGCAGGCATCGTCTATGCCGTGCTACGGCTCGGAAAACTTTTATTTGGACGAGAGAAAATAAAACTTCCGGCGGCGGCAAAAATTATTTTCGGCGAAACCGCGCTCGTGTTGCCGGACAAAGAAATTCCTTACGAAGAAATCTTCTACCGCCAATCCGACGCCATCGTCCTGCAAGCCAGCACCGTGGAACTCGTGGACCGCTGCTACCGCGACACCAAGGTGCGCCTCTCACCCTCGCAGCTCTGGATCGGTGACGAAAAAATTTCTCCCGACGCCATTGCGCACATGGAAGCTATCTGCGGCGAAGTCACCCTGCCCCGCGAGGCGATGGGCTTGGGCGACGTGAAATTCATGGCCGCCATCGGCGCATTCATCGGTTGGAAAGGCGCGGTGTTCTCGCTACTCGCCAGCTCCGTCATCGGCGCGGCGGCGGGTGTCATTTTGATTCTGGCGCGCAAGCGGGAACTCTCCTCGCGAATGCCCTACGGACCCTACATCGCGCTCGCCGCCGTTCTCTGGCTCTTCGGCGGGAATAAACTGTTTGCCCTGATCTTCCCTTGAAACTGGGGCGGTTGACGCAAAAGTGCCGCGACATTCCAACCGGCGATTAGAGCATTTCAATAAAGAGTGTGGCTGGATTTTCAGATCGGGAAGGAAAGTCCGCGAGGTCTTGGACTGCGGCAGCCCTCTGCCGCTTTTCTCACGCAAGACTTACGTTGTCAAAGCGCCAGAGGGCTGGCGCACTCCAAGCCGCTGCCGCGCCCCTCGTTCGCGTCACGGCTACGGTTTAACTTGAACCACTCCAATTTTATTTCGGCTGCGGCGGGATTTTGTCCGGCGCG
>JANOBC010000139.1:0-8568 GCA_031411455.1 Limisphaerales bacterium | reverse complement strand
ATTTCAGTCCATTCAGGGAGAAAATGTTTTCTTCCTCGAAAGGCGGATGTCAGTTTACTGGGGTGAATTTTCCCAGACCGAAGCCATCTTCCATCTGATGCGTCACGCCTTGGCGGCGGGACAGTTCGATTATTTCGTGTTGATGAGTGGTAGCGATTTTCCGTTGCGGAGCGGACGTTACATCCGTGAATTTCTAAAAGCCAACGCGGGCGGCGAATTTATCACGCTCTTCAAGCTGCCCGCGCCGGGAATGCCGCTCGCGCGCATCAACACGATCCGCCATGCCTCGACGAATCCGGTGCGCCGTTTTATTTTTCGCGCGCTGGCAAAATGCGGACTGGTGCTCGGCGATTTTCATAAAAGGTGTCCGGGGTTGGAGCCGTATTCCGGCCACACTTGGTGGGCGTTGTCGCGCGCAGCTTGCGAACACGTCTTGAATTTCCGGCAGAGCCGCCCGGAGATTGCTCGTTTTTTTGAGACCACGCACGCCTCGGATGAAATGTTTATCCACACCATTCTCGGCAACTCGCCGTTCAAAGAAAATCTCCGCCGCCATCTCGTGTTCGAGGATTGGCGCTCGCCCGCTCCGCACCCGGAAATGATTGGCGCGCAGCACTTGGATTATTTTGAATCGGCGGACAAAGTTGCTCCGCGCGACGCCCACGGTGCGGGCGAACTATTGTTCGCCCGAAAATTTGCGGATGAAGAAATGTCCATCGCCAACCGGGTCGGTGCGATGATTGCCCGCAAGGAGAAATTGTCCGTGACCAAAACCAACTGAACCATGCCCGGAATCGCAGGCATCATCCGCCGCCAGTCCGCCGCCACGAGCGAACGCATCGCCAAAACGATGCTCGCCTCGATGCGGCACGAAAGCTTTTACACGGTCGGAACTTTTTCCGCGCCGGAGCTGGGGGTTTACGCGGGCTGGGTGGCGCATGAGAATTCCTTTGCTGCCAAACAAGTTTTTCAAAATGAGGCGCAGGACATCGCGCTGATTTTTTCTGGCGAATGTTTTGCGGAAACGGCGGCGCGCGGCGGCGGGTGGATTATCCAGTCCTACGAGCAGCACGGTGAAAAGTTTTTTGAAAAGTTGAACGGCCTGTTCAGCGGCCTGCTGGTGGATCAGCGCCGCAAAAAAGTTTTTCTCTTCAACGACCGCTATGGCATGGAGCGGATTTACTGGCACGAGACGGCGGATGCATTTTATTTCGCCAGCGAAGCCAAGGCGTTGCTGCGCGTCCTGCCGGAATTGCGCGAGTTCGACCGCACGGGTGTGGCGCAGTTTCTCGGCGTCGGCTGCGCGCTCGGTGGCCGCACGCTTTTCCGCGATATCCAGTTGCTGCCGGGTGGTTCGCGCTGGAGTTTTGAGGGCGGTAGCATCCAACGTGAAAATTATTTTTCGCCGTCAACGTGGGAAGCGTTGCCGAAACTTTCTGCTGCCGACTACGAGGAACAATTCCGCGCGACGTTTCAGAAAATCATTCCGCGCTATTTCCAGACGGATTCCAAACTGGGCATCGCGCTCACCGGCGGGCTGGACACGCGGATGCTCATGGCCTGCCATCCGCACGATGCGGCGCGGGAAACGAGCTACACGTTCACCGGCCCGGATGGGCGGACACTGGATGACCGCATCGCGGCGCGCGTCGCCGCAGCGTGCGGATTGGAACATCAGCTTCTGCGGTTGGGGTCGGATTTTTTTAACAGCTTCGCCGCGCAGGCGGACAAGACGGTGTTCATCACCGACGGCTGTTCGGGAATTCTGGGCGCGCACGAAATTTATTTTCACAAGCTGGCGCGTCCTCTGGCGGCGATGCGGCTGACGGGCAACTACGGCAGCGAGATTTTACGCGCCATCTCCACGTTCAAACGGCTCGGCCTTGCGGCGCAGATGTTTGATCCACAATTTTTCCCATCGGTCAACGCCGCCGTGGCACAACTCGCCGATCAACGGAAGCACCCGGACACGTTCGCTGCGTTCGCAGAAGTGCCGCTGAATCTTTTTGGTAACCTCGCGGCCGGACGTTCGCAGATCAGTTTCCGCACACCTTATCTCGACAACGAAATCGTGGCACTCGGCTATCAGTGTCCGGTGGAACTGAAAAAATCCTCGCTGCCCACGATGCGGCTGGTGAAGGCATGCAGCCCGGCGCTGGACAAAATTCCGACGGATCGCGGCTTCATCAGCGACCGCAATGACCCGGAGATTTTTCTGCGCCGCGTGTTTGCCGAGATGACGTTCAAAATGGATTATTGCAGCAACGCCGGTCTGCCGCGCAAGCTGGGCGTGCTGGATCCGGTGTTCAAACCTATCGTCAAGGCGCTGGGCGTGGCTGGGCTGCACAAATTTTTGAAATACAGCACTTGGTTTCGCGGCGCGCTCGCGCCATTTGTTGCTGAAAAAATTTCCGTCGCAGAAAATAATGCGAATGGATTCTGGAACGCCGCCGCGCTGGGCGAAGTCAGCCGGGCGCATTTGACGGGCAGGAAAGATTTCCCGTCAGAGATCAACGCGGTGGTGACACTGGAAGCGGTGGAGCGGCTTTTGTTCCGCGAACTGCCGCGCGGATTGGAAAATTAAAAATTAAACATGAATACCTTGATCCTCAAACTTGGCGCCACTGGCGATGTCGTCCGCACGACGCCGCTTTTAAAACAACTGCCCGGAGAAATCTCGTGGGTCACTGCCGCCAAAAATGTTTCGCTGCTCGCCGGGCTGACGAAGACGCTCCGCGTTGTTTCGTGGGAAGACCGCGCGCAGTTTTGCGACCACGAATACGATTTGGTCATCAATCTGGAGGACACACTGGATGTCGCGCAATTTCTGCTGTCGGTTAAATACAAAAAACTTTTCGGCGCTTTCACGGATGCGTCCGGCGCGCTGGTTTATTCTGACGATGCGCGCGGCTGGTTCGACATGAGCCTGATCAGCCGTTTCGGCAAGGCGGCGGCGGATAAGTTGAAGTTGGAAAATCATCGCACCTATCAGGATTTGGTTTTCGAGGGACTTGGTCTGAAGTTTCAGGGCGAAAAATATCTGCTGCCGGAGCCGGTCAAAACCGATTTGATGGGTGATGTGGCCATCGCGCCAAAAGCCGGTCAGGTCTGGCCGATGAAAAATTGGGCTTACTACGCTGACTTGAAAACGGCGCTGGAGCAAAAAGGTCTCGTCGTGAACGTGCTGCCAGAACGCGCGACGTTGCTCGAACATCTGGGCGACGTGAAGAACCACCGCTGCCTCGTGAGCGGCGACAGTTTGCCGATGCACTTGGCGCTGGCGGTCGGCACGCGTTGCGTGGCGCTGTTCACATGCACGAGTCCGTGGGAAATTTATGATTACGGTCTGATGAAGAAAGTCACGTCGCCGTTGCTGGGGGAATTTTTCTTCAAGCGTGGTATGGACGAGCGCGCCATCAAGGCGATCACCTTGGATGAAGTTTTGAATGCGACGTTGGAACAGTTGCGATGAGCGAGTTCACTCCACAAGTCAGCGTGCTGACGGCAGGGCGCGACCGGCCTTACGCGCTTGGTCTGGCGGCGGCGTTGTCGGCGGCGGGGACGAAATTTGATTTCATCGGCAGCAACGAGGTGGATGCGCCGGAGCTGCATACGAATCCGCAAATCCGTTTTCTAAATTTGCGCGGCGAGCAAAGCGTGGATGCAGGTGTGGTAAAAAAAATGACGCGCGTGCTGGCCTATTACGCGAAGCTCATTGGCTACGCCATCACCGCAAAGCCGAAAGTTTTCCACATCCTCTGGAACAACAAGTTTGAACTATTCGACCGCACGGTGCTGATGCTGTTCTACCGCTTGCTCGGTAAAAAAATTGTCTTCACCGTCCACAACGTGAACGTCCGCGCGCGGGACGGCGGCGATTCGTGGCTGAACCGCGCGACGTTGAAATTTCAATACCGCTGCTGCGATCATTTTTTCCTGCACACGGAACGGATGCGCGCGGAACTCATCGCGGACTTTGACGTGCCGCCGGAAAAAACAAGCCTGATTCCATTCGGCATCAACAGCACGACGCCGGACACGAAGCTCACCGGCGCAGAGGCGCGCGAAAAACTCGGCCTCGCGGCGACAGACAAGGTGCTTTTATTTTTCGGCAACATCGCTCCCTACAAAGGCGTGGAGTTTTTGGCGGACGCGTTCATTGAAGTCGCGGCGCGCGAAAAAAATCTCCGGCTCATCATCGCCGGCCGGCCTAAGGGCAGCGAGGCGTATTGGGCGGAGGTGCTGGCGAAAATCAATGCCAGCTCAGTGCGCGACCGGGTCATCTTGAAGATTGAATATGTGCCGGACGCGGAGACGGAAATTTATTTCAAGGCGGCGGACATTTTGATTTTGCCTTACACACACATTTTCCAGAGCGGTGTTTTGTTTCTGGGCTATAACTTTGGCCTGCCATCCATCGCGGCGGATGTCGGCGCGCTGAAGGACGACATCGTCGAGGGCGAAACGGGTTTTATTTTTCCGCCGCGCGATGCGAAGGCTTTGGCGCAGGCGATGGAGAAATTTTTTGCGTCGGAGTTGTTCGCCAACTTGGCGAGCCGTCGTGCGAACATCCGGGAATTTGCGTTTGAAAAATATTCGTGGACCAAGGTGGCGCGCATTACGACGGAAGTTTATGCGCGGCTGTTGAAATGAAACCGCTTGTCTCCATTTTGATTCCTGCCTACAACGCGGAGCCGTGGATTGCGGACACGATCAAGTCGGTGTTGCGGCAGGATTGGGTGCGCAAGGAAATCATCGTGGTGGACGACGGCTCGAAGGATAAAACTTTTGCCGTCGCGCAGCAATTTGCCGGGGCGAATGTCACCGTCGTGACGCAAAAAAATGCCGGGGCGTCCGCCGCGCGGAACAAGGCGTTCTCGCTGTGCCAGGGCGATTACATCCAGTGGCTCGATGCGGATGATTTGCTGGGCGCGGGAAAAATTTCAAAACAGATGGCGGAGGCCGAACGGGTGAACGATCCGGGCGCGTTGTTTTCATCGGCGTGGGGCCGGTTCATGTTTCGTCCGCACCGCGCGCAGTTTGAAGACACGCCGCTGTGCGCCGACCAGCCACCGGTGGATTGGCTGCTGCGGAAGATGGGGCAGAATTTGCACATGCAGCCCGCGACGTGGCTGGTGAGCCGCGAACTGACGCTCGCTGCCGGGCCGTGGGACACGCGGTTGTCGCTGGATGATGACGGGGAATATTTTTGCCGCGTGTTACTGGCGAGCAACGGCGTGCGGTTTGTGCCGGGCGTGAAAACATTTTATCGGGCGACGGGTTCCGGCAGCTTGAGCGTGGTGGATCATTCGGATAAAAAATTGGAATCGTTATGGCTGTCCATGCGTTTGCACGTCGGCTACCTTCGCTCGCTCGAGGACAGCGCGCGGACGCGCGCGGCGTGCGTGACGTATCTGGGGAACTGGCTGGGTTATTTTGAACCGGCGCGGCCAGATTTAATCACGCAGGTGCAGCAACTGGCGGCGAGCCTGGGCGGCAAAGTGGAATTGCCCGCCGTGCGTCCGAAGTATGCGCTGGTGGAAAAACTTTTTGGCCGCCGCGCCGCGAACCGCGCGCAGGTTTTTCTGCCGAATGTGAAAGCGTCGCTGCTGCGTTCGTGGGACCAGGCGATGTTACGAATGGAAGGTTTGCGCGAAGTTTAATTTTTATGGCTGACCGACTCATCATTGAAGCGGGCCGCACGGAGCGCCAATACTGGCGTGACTTGTGGCGTTACCGCGAACTGTTTTATCTGCTGGCGTGGCGCGATTTGCTGGTGCGTTACAAGCAGACGGCGGTAGGCGTGGCGTGGTCACTATTGCGACCGGGGCTGACGATGGCGGTGCTGGTGGGGATGATGAAGGTGAGCAAGTTGCCGGGCGATGGGGTGTCACCGCTGGCATTGTTTGTGTTGAGCGCGATGTTGCCGTGGCAGTTTTTTTCCACGGCGTTTTCGGAAAGCGGCACGAGTCTGGTGACAAATTCCAATTTGATTTCCAAAATTTATTTTCCGCGCTTGGTGGTGCCGGCGAGCTGCCTGATTACGAGCTTCGTGGATTTCATCATCGCGTCAGCGTTCATGGTGCTGCTGATGATTTGGTATCAGTTCGTGCCGTCGTTGAATTTGCTTTGCCTGCCGTTTTTTGTGCTGCTGACGTTGGGGGCGTCGCTGGGAATGGGGCTGTGGATTGCGGCGCTGATGGTGAAGTATCGTGACTTTCGTTTCATCGTGCCGTTCATGGTGCAGTTCGGTTTGTATGCGGCGCCGGTGTTCGCGATGACGCAGCGGATTCCGGAGCATTGGATGTGGCACGGCCATGACATTCCGGCGCGGCTGATTTATTCGTTGAACCCGATGGTCGGGGTGATTGACGGTTTCCGCTGGAGCATTTTGGGCGGGCCGAATGTAATTTATTGGCCGGGGCTGGCGGCGTCCATTGTGGGCGTGGTGATTTTAGTATGGAGCGGTATCTGGTATTTCCGAAAAACGGAACGGAGCTTTGCGGATTTGATTTGAAGCTGCCTTGCTTCATTGGCGTGATGGAAAATTTTCTACAAAAAATCCGGGCGGCAGTGGGTTGCGCCAAGGCGTCGCCGGAGAAGCGCGAGCTTTGGCGGCTGGCCGGGATGGCGCGGCGCGTGGCGACGACGACGGATTTGCCGGGGGCGCGCTGGCGGATTCCGGACGGGCCGTCGTTCGCGGCGAGCTGGGCGGAAATTTTTGACCGCGAGATTTACCGCTTCGTGCCGAGTGGTGCGAGTCCGAGGATTTTGGATTGCGGGGCGAATGTGGGGGTGAGCTGCCTGTATTTCCACCGGCATTTTCCGGGCGCGCGGATCACGGCGTTTGAGCCGGATGCAGAAATTTTTGCGTGCTTGCAGGAAAATTTGGCGGCCTCGGGCTGCGCGGGGATTGAGCTGGTGCGGAAGGCGGTGTGGTCGGCGGACACGGTGCTGCAATTTCAAGCGGACGGCGCGGATGGCGGACGAATTGAGGCGGGAGCCAGCGCGCGGCGACTGGAGGTTCCGGCAGTGCGATTAAAAAACTTTTTGGCGGAGCCGGTGGATTTGCTGAAGCTGGACATCGAAGGCGCGGAAACGGAAGTGCTGCGGGACATCGCCCCGGCGCTGGCATCGGTGCGGAATGTGTTTGTGGAATACCATTCCTTCGCCGGGCAGAAGCAGACGCTGGCGGAACTGATGCAGATTTTGGTGGGCGCGGGATTCCGCCTCCACGTTCATCCGGTCAATACTGCGCCGCAGCCGCTGGTCGCCACGCCGGTTCATTTTGGGATGGATATGCAGTTGAACATTTTTGCGCGGCGGGAAAGCGCCAGTTGAAGAAAGTGCGAATTAAAAAAGCGCCGGTTGAATTTGAAACATGAGCGAGCCAATCATCACGGTTGAAAACCTTTCAAAGTGCTACGTCATCGGCCATCAGGCCGCGAAGGACGACGGGCTGCGCCATGCGCTGACGAACTTACTGCACGCGCCGAAGCAATGGCTGGCGCAGCGCGAGCAACGCCGCCGCGCGACGGTCGAGGAATTTTGGGCGTTGAAGGATGTTTCCTTTTCCATCAATCGCGGTGACGTGGTGGGCGTCATCGGGCGGAACGGCGCGGGGAAATCCACGTTGCTGAAAATCTTGAGCCGCATCACCGAGCCGACCACAGGACGGATCACGCTGGATGGGCGCGTGGCGAGCCTGCTGGAAGTGGGGACGGGCTTTCACGCGGAATTGAGCGGGCGCGAAAACATTTATCTCAACGGCGCGATTCTCGGCATGGGGCGCGCGGAGATCAAACGGAAGTTCGACGAGATCGTGGCGTTCTCCGAAGTGGAAAAATTTCTCGACACGCCGGTGAAGCGGTATTCGAGCGGGATGTATGTGCGGCTGGCGTTCGCGGTGGCGGCGCATCTGGAGCCGGAAATTTTAATCGTGGACGAGGTGCTGGCGGTGGGCGATCAGGCGTTCCAGAAAAAATGTCTCGGCAAGATGAACGAGGTGGCGCGCGGCGGGCGCACGGTTTTTTTCGTGTCGCACAACATGGCGGTCATGCGCCAGCTTTGCAACCGGGGCATCCTACTGCACCACGGCCAGGTGATGCGCACGGGTGACATCAACGAAGTGATGGAAAGCTATCTCGCGGCGGGCGCGGCCTACGACGGACATTGGCAGCGCGGCGCTTCGGTGCCGGGGCGGGATGGGATGTTCATCGCGGCGGTGCGCCTGCTGAATCCGGCGGGCGAACCTTCAGGCAATTTGAATTATCCAGACAGCTTCACCGTGGAGATCAAAATTAGCGCGAACACCGCGTTCACCAAAGGGCAGGTGGCGCTGGTGTTTATGAATAATGAAGGCACGACCGTTTTCACTACTTGCAACTCGGACGGGGCGGAAGACTATTTGCCCATCGCGGCGGGCCGCCACACATTTCGCGTGACGGTGCCGGGAAAATTTCTCGCGCCGGGCAGTTACTTTCTCCGCGTGGCCACGCACCAGCCGCATGTTCAGGCTTACGATATGGCGGACACGCTGTCGTTTCGTATGGAAGATGTGGGCAGTCC
>JANOBC010000138.1:0-11925 GCA_031411455.1 Limisphaerales bacterium | reverse complement strand
GGTCTATCTCAACAAGTCGTATTGGGATTAGGAATCCAGCAGAGTCCTCCAAGTTCGTCTCCACCGCCAGTGAAGGCGCACCACCCCATCCGCCGCGTGCGCCACCGGTGGTCTGGCTACCGGAGAAAACCGTGACGACGTTTTGCCCGAGGCTGGCGATCTTGTCCTGGACTTGCTTGGTCGCGCCGGTGGTGATGCTCACGGAGACGATGACCGAGCCGACGCCGATGATGATGCCGAGCATCGTCAGCAGCGAACGCATTTTATTGCGGCGCAGTGCGCGCGCGGCAATTTTGAATGGGGCAAAAAATTTCATGCGAGCTTCACTGCCTGTTGTTCCTCGCGCAACTTTTTCAATTCTTCATCTGCGTTCAAGCGTCCAACCACGGCTTCATCTGTGCGGATCAATCCGTCCTTCAAAATAATCATCCGCTTTGTGTAACGCGCCACGTCCAGCTCGTGCGTGACCATCACGATGGTCATGCCGGCGTCGTTCAGCTTCTGGAACACGCCCATGATTTCAATGCTCGTCTGGCTGTCGAGATTGCCCGTCGGCTCGTCCGCGAGCAGGAGCGACGGCTCGTTGACCAGCGCGCGCGCGATGGCCACGCGTTGCTGCTGCCCGCCGGAAAGCTGGTTCGGCTTGTGGTCCGCGCGCTGGCCGAGGCCGACGAGTTCGAGCGATTTCGCCGCGAGATTTTTTTGCTCGGCGGCCGGCACGCGGCGGCGGTTGTAGAGCATCGGCATCTCGACATTCTCCAGCGCCGTCGTGCGCGAGAGCAGGTTGAAGCCTTGGAAAACGAAACCGATTTTGTCGTTGCGAATCACTGCCCGCGCGTCGCGGTCCAGGGTGGAAACGTCAATGCCATCGAGAAAATAATTCCCGCTCGTCGGGCGGTCGAGGCAGCCGATCATGTTCATCAACGTGCTTTTGCCGGAGCCGCTGGAACCCATGATCGCCACGAACTCACCCGGCAAAATGTCGAGCGCCACGCCGCGCACGGCGTGGACATCCACTTCACCAGTGCGGTAAGTCTTGTGGATGTCTGTGAGTTGGATGACGGGCTTCACGGTGTGATGAGTGATGCGTGATGAGTGATTCACGGATCACCCATCACTCGTCACGCTATTTTAGCGTCGCTGAAATCCTCCGCCGCCAAACGGATTATTCGGCTGCTGTGAATTTGCGGCGTCAGCTTGCACCACGCCGGTCACAACCTTGTCGCCCTCGACCACGCCGTCGGTGATTTCGGTAAAAATGCCGTCGGTGATGCCCACCTTAACCGGCATTTGCTTGAGCGTGCCAGAATGTTCATCGCCGACCGGCAGATAAACCATGCGGGCTTTGCGGTTGCCACCGCCCTTGCCTTTGCCGCGTTCCTTGCCGCCAGCGGTTTGATTCGTAGTTGGCGCGACCTCGGCCACGGCGTTCGTTTGCACCGTCGCGCTTTCTGGCGGACGGAAACGCAGCGCGGAGTTGGGAACTTTCAATACCTCCAGCCGGTGCGCGACGACAATGGAGACATTCGCCGTCATGCCGGGTTTCAATTTGTAATCCGCATTCGTCACCGTGATGACGGCGTCGTAAGTCACGACGTTGTTCACGGTCGTCGGCGAATTCCGCACTTGCTGCACCTCGCCGTGAAACGTGCGCGTGGGATACGCGTCCACCGTGAAATCCACAGCTTGCCCTTCGATGATGCCGCCCACGTCCGCCTCCGCCACCGCCGCGTCAATCTGCATCTTGGTCAGATCATTCGCGATGAGGAAGAGCGTGGGCGTGTTGAAACTGGCGGCCACGGTCTGCCCCACGTCCACCGAGCGGGAAATGACCACGCCATCCACCGGCGAAATAATTTTTGTGTAGCCCAGACTCGTGCGGGCATTTTCCAGCGCGGCTTTTTTAATTTTTACTACGGCCTCCGCTTGGTGCAGCGTGGCGACCGAGGTGTCGTAGTCCGAACCGGAGACCAGCTTGTTCGTGTAAAGTTCCGCCGTGCGCTGCGATTGCGCCGCTTGCAATTCCAGATTCGCCACCGCACTCGCCAGGTCCGCCTCCGCCGAGCCGACCTGCGCCTCGTAGACGCGCGAATCAATTTCGGCAATTACCTGGCCGTTCGTCACCGGCGAATTGAAGTCCACGAAAATATTACGGAGGCGGCCCGACACTTGGCAGCCGACCTGCACGCTCTTGTCCGGGTTCAAAATGCCCGTGGCGGTGACCGCCTGCGTGAGTTCGCCACGCGCCACCACTGTTGTGTTGAATGTGGGCGCATCGGCGTGGCTGCGATGAAAATAAAACCAGCCGCCCGCGCCCACCGTGATGACCACGGCGATCACGATCCACTTGAACAAACTTCCACCTGATTTTTCGGACATAAAATGAATTTGAAATTGCCTCCTGTGAGACAGCAATCGCAACCATCAAGTTACCAAAATTTTTACCACCACCGCAATTTCAGTTTGCAGCGGCGCTCCGCCCGACGCGTTGACTTGCGCGGCGTGTTTGTTAGCGTGACGGCGGCATGGCCAGCAACCGTTTTTCACGTCTCTTAAAAATTTTTACCGGCACCAGTTCAGGCGAGGATGGGGAACTCCTCCAGCTTGATGGAAAACTCGAACGCACCGCGCATTTCTGGACGCTCGTCGTCCGGCATTTCGTCCGCAACCGCTGCCTCGTGCGCGCTTCCTCGCTCGCCTACACCACGCTGCTCGCGCTGATTCCGTTGCTCGCTGTCATCATCAGCGTCAGCACCAGCCTGCTGAAAAACGTGGACGAAGAAAAATTTTACCAAGCCATCGCCAGCGTCGCACCCGCGCCCGACTTGAAGGTGAAGGCCACCGTGAATTCAAATTCCGTTCCGGTTGTGAACACCAACTTCGTTGCGGAAACCACCACCAACGCCGCCGCCACCAACTCAACCGTGTCAGCGGAAACGCAGGTCACCATGCAAAAAGAAATCGCGCACTGGCTGAATGATTTCGTGAAGAAAACCCAGGGTGCCACGCTCGGCGTCACCGGCATGGTCGTGTTCGTCATCATCGCCATCATGATGTTGAGCCGCATCGAGGAGACGTTCAACGACATCTGGGGCGTGGCGCGCGGGCGCGGCTGGCTCACGCGTGTGGTGCTTTACTGGACGGCCATCACGCTCGGCCCGCTGCTGCTGCTCACGGCCATCAGCCTCGCGGGCGGTTCGCAGGTGCAGGCGGTGAAGGATTATTTTCAGGCGATGCCCGGCATTGGAAATTTTATTCTCAAGCTGCTGCCACTGCTCGTGCTGTGGCTGGCGTTCTCGCTCATCTACCAGATTGTGCCAAACACCAAGGTGCAATTTTCCGCCGCGCTCGTCGGCGGCATCGTTGGCGGCACGCTCTGGCATCTGAATAACGTATTCGGCTTCATCTACGTTTCCGGCGCAATTCAGAACAGCGAGATGTATGGCAAACTGGCGCTTGTCCCAGTCTTCATGCTCGGCCTGTATTTGTCATGGGCGATTCTGTTGTTCGGCGCGCAAGTGGCCTACGCGTATCAAAATCGCGCCGCGTATCTGCAAGACCGGATCGCCGACAACGTGAACCAGCGCGGGCGTGAATTCGTTGCGCTCCGCATCATGACGTTGCTCGGCCAGCGTTTTCAAAACGGATTGAAACCCGCCAGCGTCATTCAGGTGGCCACCGAACTCGGCGTGCCGAGCCGCCTCACGCAGCAGATTCTCCGCACGCTTACCGCCGCGCACCTCGTCACGGAAGTCGGCGGCGTGGAGATGGCCTACGCGCCCGCGCGTTCGCTGGATAGCATCAACGCACATCACATCCTCCTCGCTCTGCGCTCCGGTTCCGGCCGCGAACTGCCGATGGCCGAGTCGCCCGCCCTCGCGGAAATCTACGGCGACTTCGCGCGCATCGAGGAGGCCGAGCGCGTGGCCGCTGAAAAAATTTCCATGCTCGAGCTGATCAATCGCGCGCCCGCCCTCGCCGCGCCAAAGGAAAGAGCCGTGAAAAAACAAATCACCAATGCGCTCGTCGTTGAGGAAATTTCCAAGACCGCGCCCGCAGAAATCAAAGCGCCCGAACCGGAAATGGCCGAGACCAACCCCGCGACGGCGGCGAAAAATGTGGCCGACGAAAAAACACCGCGCCGCGAAACTGTGCGCCCGGAGGAACGCGACTTTCCACTTTGACCGGCGGTAAGATTTCCCGTCATGGGGCGGATGCTCAAACAATTCACCACGACTGTTCAATACTTGCAGAAACTTTGCTGCAACGGACGTTCATAAACGCCATTGATACGGGACGGGTAGCTCTATTAGAGCGCAGCCCCGCCCCATTACTTCACCCGCCGAGATACGCGCTTTTCACCTGCGGATTTTGGCGCAGCGCGGCGGAGTCGCCTTGCAACGTGATGTTGCCGGTCTCCAAAACGTAGCCAAAGTGGGAAACTTCCAGCGCGCGATTCGCGTTCTGTTCAACGAGCAAAATCGTCAGGCCACGCTCGCGGTTGATCTCCACGATCTTCTCAAAAATCGTTTTTACCAGCAGCGGCGCGAGGCCGAGCGATGGCTCATCCAGCATCAGAAATTTCGGCTGGCTCATCAGCGCGCGGCCAATCGCCAGCATCTGCTGTTCGCCGCCGCTCAACGTCCCGGCGATTTGCACCTCGCGCTCTTTCAAACGTGGGAAGGTTGCGAAAACAAATTCCAGTTCGCGCTTCACGACTTTTTTATCGCGCACCAGAAACGCGCCCATCTGCAAATTTTCCAGCACGGTTAGGTTCGCAAAAATCATCCGGCCTTCGGGAACGTGCGACAGGCCGCGCTTCACGATTTGATGAGGTAGCAGACCGGCGATGTTTTGGCCGTCGTAAATCACCCCGCCCGCCTTCGGTTTCAGCAGGCCGGAAATGGTCTTGAGCGTGGTGGTCTTGCCCGCGCCGTTGCTGCCGATGAGCGTGACAATCTTGCCCGCCGGCACGGACAAAGAAATCCCGTGCAGCGCGATGATCGCGCCGTAGCCGACGGTCAGATTTTTTATTTCCAACATTTTTTTGAGACAGGATTAACAAGATTTACAGGATTCTATCTCGGGAATTTAATCCAATTAATCTTGTTAATCCTGTCTAGATTTCTTCACCCAAATACGCCGCAATCACCTTCGGATTTTTTCGAATCTCTTCCGGCGTGCCTTCCGCGATTTTAATTCCGTAATCCAAGACGGCGATGCGCTCGCAAATTTCCATGACGAGCGGCATATCGTGTTCGACGAGCAAAATGGAAATCTGAAACTTCTCGCGCAGGAAGCGGATGAGCTTGGCCAATTCCGTTTTTTCCGTCGGGTTCATGCCGGCGGCGGGTTCATCGAGCAGCAGCAGCTTTGGTTTTGTCGCGAGGGCGCGGACGATTTCCAAGCGGCGCTGGTCGCCGTAGCTCAAACTTTTCGCCGGTTCATCGCGGAATTTTTCTAGGTGAAAAATCTCCAGCAGTTCCACGACGTGCGCCGCCGTTTTTTCCTCGCCGTGGCGGAAAGATTTGCCGCGCCAAAGCGCGTTGCGGATGCCGCGTGCGCGGTGCAGTTGCGTGGCGGCGCGCACGTTGTCGAACACGCTCATGCTGGCAAAGAGCCGGATGTTCTGGAACGTCCGCGCGATGCCGTGCTTGGCGAGTTGAAAGGGTTTTTGCTTCATCGTGGGATTGCCCGCGAAAGAAATTACTCCGCTCGTCGGCTGGTAAACGCCGGTGATGAGGTTAAACGCCGTCGTCTTGCCCGCGCCATTTGGACCAATGAGGCCAACGAGTTCCTGCGCGCCGATTTGCAAATCCAATTCCGAAACCGCCGTCAAACCACCAAAGCGGATGGTCACTTTTTCCAGTTGAAGAAGCGCACTCATGTCTTGGTCCGCGCGGATTTACGGAAGTTGAACAAGCCTTGAGGGCGCAACAGCATGAGGCCGATGAGCAGTAGCGAGTAGAGCAGTGGACGTGATTCGCCAATCCAGTGCAGCGAGGGTGAGACGCCGGACAGCATCCGCAGACCTTCCGGCAGCAATGTCAGCAGCGTGGCGGCGATGATGACGCCGATGGTGTTGCCCATGCCGCCGACGATGACCATGACGACAATCTCAATGCTCTTGGTGAAATCAAATCCGCGCGGGCTGATGGTCAGCGTGAAGTGTCCGTAAAGTCCGCCGGCGATGCCTGCGAAAAATGCGCCGATGACAAACGCCACGATCTTACAGCGCGTGGTGTTGATGCCCATCGCTTCGGCGGCAACTTCGTCGTCGTGCGTGGCAATGAAGCCGCGTCCGTAAGTGCTATTGACCATCGCAGTGATGACATAGACCGTGAGTGCAGCGGCGGCGAATACCCAGAAGAGATTGGTGTAGCTGGGAATTCCATTCAGCCCGAGCGCGCCGCCGAGCGGTTCGATGTTGCGAAACACGACGGAAATAATTTGTCCGAAACCCAGCGTGACGATGGCGAGGTAATCACCTTTTAAGCGCAACGAGGGCGCACCGACGAGCAATCCCGCCGCCGCCGCGACGGCTCCGGCGGCAAGCAGCGCGACGAGAAACCAAAGCATGACGACAATTGTCGGCGCGTTCGCGGGCAGGACGTGTGGCCCGGCGAACATGGTCATCGCCGCCGCCGTGTAGGCGCCCACAGCCATGAAGCCCGCGTGACCGAGCGAGAATTGTCCGGTGTGACCATTGATGAGGTTCAGGCTGACGGCGAGGATGATGTTGATGCCGATGCGCGTCAGCACGTCAACGTAGTAGGGGTCAATGCGCGCCTGAAAAATTTCCAGCACCGCGCTGGCAAGCACGGCCACGAGCAATAATCTTTTTGCGCCGAGGTTCATGCGGCCTCCCTGTGGTTGGCATACATCCGACGCAAAATGTGTTCGTGGTCACACCGGTTGGCGGTTTTGTTGTCTTTGGCAATTTTCCAAAGAGCCGGCGGCGTTTCGGATGAAATCAATTCCTTGATTTTCCCCATGGCGGAAAGAATGCAATCAGCTTTGCCTTGCGGTGACGCTCCGTTTAATCCGTAAAGGACAAACACAAAAGCTTTTGATTTTTTTAACTGGTTCAAAAATAAAAATCTTCGCGTGACATCCTTGTCGCCGGTAATCATCACATACCCTTTTTCTGAAACTGATTTTAACCAGTCTGGGTCAAGTGTTGTTTGTCCAAAAATTTCATCATGCAACACAACAGTCATTCCCGCAGACTCAAGCATACTTCGGAAAGTTTTCCCTCCCGAATTTCTGTCTATAAAAACTGGAGGGGGCAAACCAGTCACACTATAAAATTCTGGCGCAACGAATCGCTTCCTCCACTTCTTCGCCAGTTGCCCCATAGTCCAGGGCAATGTCGGAAATGTGTTCGCCGGCATCAAACCGAGAAGAAATTGCCGATATGTTAACACCCAACCGCGACAGCGCTGGCTGCCCGTAACCAATGGAGGGTGTTATTTTGATGTATTGCTGTTGCTTGCCGCCAATCAAGGGAAAAAAACTGTCAGCATATCCGTCTTCGCCATACATCAACTGCTTCAGGCCATCGCTAATGACAACTGTGTCGACATGTTGTCCACGCTCGGAAAGCGAAATCAACCGCTTGTCATGTTTCAAATATAAGTGACGTTTGTCGTGAACGAAATTTTGATGTGCCAGAAAATGTGTGTCGCCGCCGACTTCTTGGAGGTAATCCATCGCCGTCTTGAAATTTTTCATCGGTATGCCATAGCCCTTGCGGATAAGGTTCAGCATATGAGCCTCAATTAAGTCCAAAAATGTGAGCGCAGAACGTGGCTCGCTGGAACTGCCAAACAAAGGTTTGGTTTTGTGTTTTTCTCCGCCTGAATTGTAACTTCTTCCACGAACCCAAGCTCGCAAGGTTTCCGCATTGCAACCGACAACACGGGCAACTTGTGCCAAGGGGTAAATTGGCAACAGTTTGTCTGGCAATGGCGCGATCTTGCTCATGCTTTTAGTCTGCCATCATTTCAGTCAAAATCCAGTGTGCTTTTGGCAGCAATTGGCATCACACTTTCTCCGGTTGAATTTTCCCAAGCAGTCCGGCGGGGCGGAACAGCAGGATGAGAATCAAAATTAGAAACGCAATCGCGTCCGTCCACGTCGAGTAGCGGCTGCCTTTCACGAACGTCTCGACGATGCCGATGAGCAGGCCGCCGAGTGCCGCGCCGGGAATGCTGCCGATGCCGCCGAGCACTGCCGCCACGAACGCCGTGATGCCGGGCGCGATGCCCATGAGCGGGTCAATCTTGGGAAATTTGTAGGCCCACAAAATTCCGCCCGCTGCCGCGAGGGCCGAGCCGAGGCCGAACGTGAAGCTGATGACGACGTTCACGTTGACGCCCATGAGCGACGCGGCTTCGGGATTGAACGCCACCGCGCGCATGGCCGTGCCCATCTTGGTGTGTTGCACGATGAATTTTAGCGCGGCCAGAAAGAACAGCGTGACGCCAAGCACGACGAGGTCTTTGCTGGAGATGACGAGTTCACCAAAAGTAAATTCACGCGCGGGAAAAATTTGCGGGAACGGCTGCGGGTTCGCGCCAAAAATCATCTGCCCGGCGTTTTCCAGAAACAGCGAGACGCCGATGGCAGTGATGAGAACGGTCAGGCGCGAACGGTTTCGCAGCGGGCGGTAGGCGAGGCGTTCAATCAAAATTCCCAGCGCGGCGCACGCGAGCATCGCGGTGAGCATTACGAGAATGCCCGTGCCGAGCGAGGACGCGGCGACATTTCTGCCCGCGTAAAACCCGACGAACGAGCCGACCATGAAGACATCGCAATGGGCGAAGTTGATGAAGCGCAGCACGCCATAAACGAGCGTGTAGCCGATGGCGATGAGCGCATACATCGAGCCAACGGAGAGGCCATTGATGATTTGCTGGAGGAATTCAGTCAGAGGAGCGGGTGGTTGTTAGTTTATGGTTGCTGGGTGAGATGGTTTTAGTTGTGCCTAGCGGCGTGGGTTCAAAACCATTTTTTCTTTTTGAACCACCAGTAGGTTGCGCCGGTGGTGACGACCGTCAGCACGATGGCGTATTCGTAACCGTGCCGCCAATGATACTCCGGCATCGTCTCGGCGAAGTTCATCCCATACCACGTCCCTACCAGCGTCATCGGCGTGGTGATGACGGTGATGAGCGTGAGCAGCTTCACCACTTCGCCGGTCTGGTTGGACGACATGTTCAGATACACTTGCAGAATGCCCGTGAGCGAATCCGTGTAACTCTGCGCAAGTTCGCCGATGTGCAACAGTGAATCATAAACGTCGCGGAAATACGGCACAAGATGCGGGCGCACCAATTTGAATTCCCCCTGCGCAAACCGCGAAAGCACCTCGCGCTGCGGGCCGATGATGCGGCGCAAGTGAACCACCTCTTTTTTTACCTGCAAAATTTTATTGAGCGTATCCTTGCTCGGTTTGGAGAGCGCGAGCTGCTCCAGTTCGGCGATCTCCAAACCCAATTCGTCGAGCGCCGGTTTGTAATTGTCCACCAGCGTGTCGAGCAACGCGTGCGCCACGCGGTCCGGCGCGCGGGCGATGCCGAGCGTGCCGTTCACGCAGCGTTCCTCCACGCTGGCGACACTGCGCAGGGCGTCATCGTGATAGGTGACGAGAAAGTTTTTGCCGAGGAAAAAATTCAGCTCGCCCGTGCCGAAGCAGCCGTCCTTGCGGTTGTAATCCACGGCGTGAATCACCATGAACAGATACTGCGCGAATGCGTCGCCTTCCTTCGGTGAATACTCCTCGACCTTGGGCGACGGGCTGGGCTGCACACAATCCTCAATGGACAGCGGATGAAAATGAAAGATCATTTCCAAAACTTCCTTCCATTCCTCCTGCGTCGGTTTTTCCAAATCCACCCAGAGGAAAAGGTTCGTATCCGCGAGCAGCGTCGGCATGAGGAACAGGTCAATGTCCTTCATGTTCAACTTGCCCGCAGTGGTGAAAGCGAATGAGCGAATCATGCGAAAATAATTTTTCCGGCTGCCCCAAATCCTAGGCGCAACCGCGTCCAAGGCAAGTTTCGTTTGCAACCCGCTGCCGGGTGGGGTGCATCTCGACACAGTTCGCGATTCCTCTTCGTTCTCGTCCTCGATTGTGTTCTGCATTTTCGAGGACGAGGACGATCACGAGGAGGACAAAATGCCCTTCACGCTGGCGGAATCCGCCACGTCCACGGCCAGCGCCCACGCCTTGCGGCCCAGCGCGCGGATTTCGGCGGCGACCTTCTCGGAATTTTCCGCCGTGCGCGAGACGACGACGACATCCGCGCCTTCCGCAGCGAATTTCAAGGCGATGGCGCGGCCGATTCCACGACCCGCACCGGTGACAACGGCAATTTGATTGGCAAGTTGGCTCATAGTTTTAAAGATTTTCGGACAGAATTAACAAAATGGACAGAATTTTTATTGGTTAGATAGGTGCATTGCAACGCAAGTGGCAACGGCAGCGAAAAACAAATCAATACTCAAAGCCAAAACCGCAGTCTTGCCGCGAAATTTTTTCAAAACAATTTGATATAAACCCAAGACCAACATCACAGGAAGCATGAAAATTGATGCAAAAAAGGCGATGGTGTGAACGGCAAAGCCACTTGAGCCGGTTGGTTCAACCACGGGTAAAATTGCAGGCACAAAGACAAATCCAAACAAAGCTGCAAGCGTCCAGACTGCAATTGAAAATTTCATTTTTTGCTAAACAGAAAGCGCCTTCACCGCCGCTTCCAAGCTCGCCGTGTCCGCGACGTTCAGCATCGTGGCCGTTTTATCAATGCGCTTCATGAAGCCGCTCAACGCCGTTGTCGGGTTCGTTTTCATTCCACCAATTCGCTCGCGGGATGGTTGGCGGTCTTGTCTAGCGTTGCCCATTTCAGGCTGTGTTCCGTGGCGAGATTGGCGAGATACCAGTCCGTGCTTTTGCCGGCGGACGGCGCGGGCAATCCTTTCAACGCCGAAATGTCCGCCGCCAAAAATTCCGCGTCTTGGCTGTGGTAAAAATCTTCCAGAGTTTTGCGCGCCTGCTCCATTGTGAAATTGTGCGCGGGACTCATATAAACGCGGATGAAACCAAGTTCAGAAAAAGGACAAAGCACGGCCTTCTTTCCGGCAAACCAATCGTTCGTGATTTTATGATGAACGTGCGTTTCAACGAGCAGGGCAATAAGCGTCGAAACGTCGAGAAGGTATTTCATGGAAAGTCTTCAAGCGCTTTTTGAGTATCGGCCAGCGTCACTGGCCGCGCTGTCACGCCAAGCGTCCGGCCATTCCGGCGAATGAGCTTGCCGGGAGCTTCACGCCGGGGCTGTTCCATCAAATTATCAATTAGCGCGCGGATTTCGGCCATCTCCGCGCGCGACAATTTTGGCAAAACGGCTTCGATTTCTTGAACCGAACTCATGGCGCAACATTAAACTGACGTTAGTGGATTTGCAAAGTGGAATATTTCAGCCATTCAGCGCCTTCACCGTGGCTTCCAAACTCGCCGCGTCTGCGACGATCAGCATCGTCGCCGTTTTATCAATGCGCTTCATGAAGCCGCTCAAGGCCGTGCCCGGCCCGAGTTCGATGAACCGCGTAAAACCCTGCGCCAGCAACGCGCGCATGGATTGTTCCCACAACACAGACGCGCAGACCTGCTCCACGAGCCGCGCGGAAATTTCCGCCGGCGTTCCGTGCGCCTGTGCCGTGACGTTGGAAATCACCGGCACGCTGGGCGAACCCAGATTCACCTTCGCCAGTTCCGCGCCGAGCTTCGGCTGCGCGCTGGCCATGAGCGGCGAGTGATACGCGCCCGCCACCGGCAACGGCAACGCACGTTTTGCACCCTTGGCTTTGGCGAGTTCGCACGCCTTCACAATTTTTTCTGCCTCGCCGGAAATCACGAGC
>JANOBC010000137.1:0-2067 GCA_031411455.1 Limisphaerales bacterium | reverse complement strand
CCGCCGCGCGGCCGCGCCCGGCACGCCGCGCCGCAAGTCGCAAATGAATGGCGTGCGCGCGCCACTTGACGTGCGCGCGAGCCCCGAGACCGGCCCGCACAACATCGGGAAAGCACCGAGTTGACCCAAAATGACAACGTTGTCAGACTCCGATTCACCGAAATAGACAACGTTGTCATTTCGGCTGTGCACGGAGGTGATCGACGCAGAGCACGTCGAGCACTCCGGCAAGCCCGCACAGGCTATCGGCCCAAAACCAAAAGGAGACAACGGTGAAGACAAGCAACACCCCGTTCCGCAAGCGCACCCTGGTCGCGGCGGTTCAGCTTTCGCTGCTGACCGGCACCGCTGCCTGGGCGCAGGACAAGGAAAAAGACAAAGAGCAGGAACTCGAAAGAGTGACCGTCACCGCGACCAAGCGGGTGACGACCGTGCAAGACACGCCGCTGGCCGTGACCGCCATCTCGGGGCGTGACCTCGACAAGGCGCAGGCCAAGGACCTGAGCTCGATCCAGGCGCTGGTGCCCAATCTCGTGGTCGAGCAGCACGGCGACTCGGGCGGCGTGCACGTGTTCCTGCGCGGCATCGGATCCACCAACCACACCGAACTCGGCGACCCGGCCGTAGCCTTCCACGTCGACGGCGTTTATTCGCCGCGACCGCAGGGCGCCACCGCGCTGATGTTCGACCTGGCGAGCATCGAAGTGGCGCGTGGCCCGCAGGGCACACTCTTCGGGCGCAACGCCACCGCCGGCTCGGTCAACCTCGTCACGGCCAAGCCGCGCCTCGGTGACGCCGGCGGCAGCGCGGGCGTGATCTTCGGCGACCGCAACCGCCTCGGCGTGCAAGCGGTGCTGAACCTGTCGCTGGCCGACAAGCTGGCCGTGCGGGTTGCGGCCATCAGCGAAAAGCAGGACGGCTGGGTCGACTTCCAGCCGCGTTCCTACGTGCAGCCCGGTGCCGCCAAGTACGGCGCCACCAACCAGCAGGGCCTTCGCACCACGCTGCTCTGGGAAGCGGCCGACAACCTCACCGCCACCGTCGCCGCAGAGTACTTTCGCGACAACGGCGCGGGCAACATCTCGCTCGCGCAAACGCCGCGTGCCGGCCAGGAGCGCTACTCGGCGCTCGTCGACACGCCGGGCGTGCTCGACCAGACGGCGATGCAGCTGCGCGGCCGCATCGACTGGCGCCCGACCGACGGCATGGAGCTCAGCTACATCGGCGCGTGGACGCGCATGGAGCGCAAGAACGCCAGCGACAACGACGCCGGCACCAACCCCGGTTTCAAGCAGGAGCACCGCACCGAGTGGTCCCGCTTCGACAGCAACAGCCACGAGCTGATCCTCAAGTCCACCGACGAAGGCGCGTTCTTCCAGTGGCTTGCCGGGGCCTTCCTCATCAAGGAAGACAACCGCATTCGTTTCGACATCGACATCTCGCAGATCGGCGTGCCGGCAGGTGATGGACCGATCGTCGTCAACCCGGTGCTGCCGAGCGACACCGCGTGGGCGATGTCGTTCATCCAGCCCAAGCGCACGCTCGACTCGAAGGCGGTGTTCGGCCAGACCACCTTCAAGTTCACCAAGGAACTGGGCGTGACGCTCGGCGCGCGCTACACGCAGGAAAGCAAGCAGGACGTGGGTGGTCGCAACTGGGTTTGCCCCGAGTTCGGCGCCACCATCGCCACCGGCGGCCACCTGATCGGCCCGGGCGGCCCGGTCAATACCGCCAGCTGCAACAGCGCCTACGCGCCCGGCACCTGGCCCGGCGGCGGCGCCAACGACGGCGAGATCAAGGACAAGGCGACCACGTACCTCGCGCGTGCCGAGTACAAGGCCTCGCCCGATCTGCTGGGCTACGCCACCGTCTCGACCGGTTTCAAGTCGGGCGGCCTGAGCGACGGCGGCCGCCGGCACAAGCCGGAGTTCCTGACGAACTACGAGGTCGGCGCCAAGGCCGAGTTCTTCAACCGCTCGCTGGCCGTCAACGTGGCCGCGTTCCTGATGAAGTACAAGGACATGCAGGTCTCGTCGATCGAGTACCAGACCAACGGCCAGCAGCAGC
>JANOBC010000136.1:0-14817 GCA_031411455.1 Limisphaerales bacterium | reverse complement strand
CACCAAGGGCAAGCTCACCGGCATGGCGTTCCGTGTGCCGACCGCTGATGTCTCCGTTGTTGATTTGACCATCCGCACCACGCGCGACACGAGCATCGAAGAGATTGACGCCGCGTTGAAGAAAGCCAGTGAGACTTATCTCAAAGGCATCCTCGGTGTGACCGACGAAGAACTCGTCTCCACCGACTTCATCCACGACAACCGCAGCTCCATCTACGACAGCCTCGCGACCTTGCAGAACAATTTGAAGGGCGAAAAACGCTTCTTCAAAGTCGTGAGCTGGTATGACAACGAATGGGGTTATAGCAACCGCGTAGTTGACCTCGTAAAATACATCACGGCCAAGGGAATCTGATTCTCTCCAAGAAATTCAAAACGGCGAACTGGAAACAGTTCGCCGTTTTTTACTTTGTAATTTCATCGGGCATTATTTCCCAAACGAAAATGAGCCTATACTTCATGTCTGGCTAATGTCCACCGTCGCTCCGCCTGAAACATCCCGACTTATCCAGCCACCGCCACGGTGCGAAAAAGTCCCTTGGTTTTCGCGTCGCCCTTTTTGGTCTGGACAATGCGCTTGGCCGCCATCGCTTCGGAAATTTTTTTACGGACGATGGCTTCGGTCAAATGCGAGTTCTTCTCCACCGCCGCTTGCAAAGTAAATTCTCCGTCCGGCCAGTTCAGTGTGTCGTTCATGATTTTAATGATGGCAGGTTAGCGCCAGTTGGCCGAGTCAATCCGCCAGCGATTTTTTCAACGCCGCCAGGCAGCGCTCATTCTCCGCCCGCGTGCCGATGGAGATGCGGATCCATTCCGGCAATTGATACCCGCCCATCGGGCGTGTGATGACGCCGAGCTTTTGCATCGCGTCAAAAACTTTCTGCCCCTGCCCCACCCGCACGAGGATAAAGTTGGCGTAGGACGGAACGTATTCCAATTTCAGCGCGCGGAACGCCGTCGCGAAAAATTCCAGCCCGCCAAAATTATTCGAGCGCGTCTTGCGAACGTGCTCCGCATCATCCAGCGCCGCGAGCGCAGCGGACTGGGCGAGCAGGTTCAGGTTGAACGGCTGCCGAATTTTTTCCAGCGCGCTAATGAATTCCGATGACGAAATTCCATAGCCGACGCGCAATCCAGCCAGCCCGTAAATCTTTGAGAACGTCCGCATCAAAATCAGATTCTTCCGCGCGCCCAAGCGGATGAGCGGAATCAAATCCACTGCGTCGTCCAAAAATTCAATGTAAGCCTCGTCCATCACCAGCAGCACATCGTCCGGCACGTCGTTGACGAACTGGATGAGTTCTTCGCGCGACACGAACGTGCCGGTGGGATTGTTCGGGTTCGCCACGAACACGACCCGCGTGGCGGGCGTGATGGCGCGGAGCATCGCGGGCAAATCGTGGCCGTAATCTTTTGCCGGCACGGTGACGATGTTCGCGCCGAACAATTTTGTGACGATGGGATAAATGGCAAAGCAGTATTGCGACACCACCACGTCCGCACCCGGCGCAAGCAGCGCGTGCCCGATGAATTCAATGATGTCGTTCGAGCCGTTGCCCAGCACAAGGTTCGCGGGTTCCACGCCCAGTTTCGCCGCGAGTTTTTGCTTCAAATAAAACGCGTTGCCATCGGGGTAAAGATGCACACCGGCAATCGCCTGCTGCATCGCCGCCACCGCGAACGGCGACGGGCCAAATGGATTTTCATTCGACGCGACCTTGATGATCGAGTCCGCTGGCAAGCCGAGTTCGCGCGCCACTTCTTCAATCGGGCGGCCGGGCTGATAGAGAGGCAGGGTTTTTAGAAACGGGGAAAGCGGGAGTGACATTTGAATTAAATTGAATCAATGATTTTTTTGACGTTGATGTGTTTTGCCACGATGTCGCGAATGAGGGAAATTTTCTCCGCGTCCGCCGGACGCGTTTTCACAATCGTGTCGTGAACCTTGGACGCGACCGCATAGCTGTCGGCTTGCGCCAGCAGCACGGGAATGGGCAACGCCTGTAGCGCCTTCATCACGCTCGCGCCCGGCTTCAGTCCGCCCGTCAGGACAATGCCCGCCATGTTGTCCGGGCTGCCCGCAAAAGTTGTCATCCCGGCGGCGAGCAAAATGTCCTCGCGATCACCGGGCGTGATGAGCAGCACGCCAGGCTTGAAATACTGCATCGCATTCTGCGCGCCCATCGCGCCGACCACCACGTCACCCACGAGTATGTTCAACGTCGGCGGGACGTTCAGCACCTCGGCGCGCAATTCTTCGCAAATCAATCCCACTGTCGGCTGCGACAAAATTTCCTGATGCGGCAACACGCCCAGCAGTTCCAGCCCCTTCCGCTTGAGTCCGCTGCGGACAAATTTTGTGATTTCAGGAATTTTTGATTCGTGAACCTTGTTGATGATGACCCCGATAATCTCCACGCCTTCGCGTTGGAACAACGCCTGGTTCAGCGAGACTTCATCAATCGGCTTGCCGATGCCGCCCTGCGAAACAATGATGACTTTCGCACCCAGAATTTTTGCGACCTGCGCGTTCGACAAATCAAAAACGGAACCAACCCCCGCGTGGCCGCTGCCTTCGCATAACACAAAATCTTTTTCCCACGCAACCCGGTCAAAGGAGTCCTGAATTTTTTTGACGAGCGCCTCGTTGTTCGCGTGCGTGAGATACTTGCGCGTGAACGCCGGCTCGACGGCAATGGGACTCATGTCCACCAGCGGACAATCGAGGTGATACACGGAATCCATCAGCACGGAATCCTCGTCAATCTTCTGCTCCTCGATCTCCACGAAACGCTGGCCCACGGGCTTGATGTAGCCGACGCGCGGAAATTTTTTCTGCAACGCCGCAATCAGGCCGAGCGAGGCCGTGGTCTTGCCGTCGTTCTGGCGCGTGGCGGCGATGAAGACTCTGGGCGTGGAAGTGTTCATCGAAGGCAAAATGAAGAATGAAGAATGAAGAATGAAACCAAGCAGGTTGTTCGCGCGAATGATTCCCGTTTCTTCATTCTACATTCTTCCTTCTTCATTGGTTTATTCCCCCGGCAATTTCGCATCCGCGCCCGGATACAGTTTTTGATAGTCCGTAGATTGCACCGCCACAATCGCCGCGATGCCGAGAATGTCATGCGGCGTCGCCCCACGCGAACAGTCGGCGGCGGGACGATTCAGGCCGAGCAAAATCTGGCCGTAAGAATTCGCACGACCAACGAGGCCGACGAGCTTGCTCGCGATGTTCCCGGAATTCAGGTCGGGAAAAATTAGCACGTTCGCGCGGCCCGCCACCTGGCTGTCGTGCAGTTTGCGCGTGGCGATGTCCGGCACGAGCGCGGCGTCCACTTGCATTTCGCCGTCGAAGTCCGCCTCCACCGTCAACTTCGCCGCCAGCCGCCGCGCCGCCGCCGTAGCCGCCTGCATTTTGCCGACGGTCGGATGCGCCGCACTGCTGCCCTTGGTTGAGAAGGAAAGCATCGCCACATGCGGCCGGATGCCGAGCAAGTGCCGCGCAAGCCGCGCCGTGGAAACCGCGATCTGCGCGAGCTGCTCCACCGTCGGCTCGGGAATCACACCGCAGTCCGCCATGAATAGAACGCCCTTTTCACCGACGCGGGTGTCTTCAACTTCCATGACCATGCAGCTCGACGCCGTCTGAATGTCCGGCGCGACGCGGATGATTTGAAATAACGGACGCAGCAAACTGCTCGTGATGTGCGACGCGCCGGACACCACGCCGTCCGCCTGGTGCATCGCCAGCATCATGGTGCCAAAATAATTCGGCTGGAGCATCGCCTCACGCGCCTCGTTTGGGCGCAGGCCTTTTTCGCGGCGCAATAGATGGAAACGCTTGGCAAAATTTTCCAGTTCATCGCTCGTCGCCGGGTTAATGATGCGGATGCCTTCGAGGGAAATATTTAATTTATCAGCGGCTTCCTTAACCTTCGCTTGGTCACCCAACAAGATCGGCACACCGAGGCGCAGCGCGTGAAACTGCCGCGCCGCCTGCAAAATACGCGGCTCGTCGCCTTCCGGGAACACCACACGCTTGGGATGCCGCTGCAATTTTTCGATGACATTGCCGATGAAACGCATAAGCCGAGTTTCAAGTTTCAGGTTTCAAGTTTCAAGTTTTGTTTCCGCCGGGTCGAAGGCTGAACGCCTGAAACTTTTTTCCCCGCGCATTGACTTGGCCGACAGCGCCCGCTAATTTTTATTCAACAATGCAGGACATCATCGAGAAACTTCTCATTCTACAAGATCGCGACCGGAAAATTTCCCGCGTCACTCAGGAACTGGCCCACATCGGCCCCGAACGCGACGGGCTGCACCAGAAAGCCGCCGCCACCCAAACCGCGCTCACCGCCGCCAAACTACGCGTCAACCAAATCGAATCCGAACGCAAGCAGCGCGACCTCGAAATCGAAGGCAAAAAATCCCAGATCGAAAAGTATCTGAACCAGCAATTGCTCACGCGCAAGAACGAGGAATACAAGGCGCTCACCCACGAAATTGAAATGGCCAAGGAAGTGATTTTCAAAATTGAGGACGCCGAAATTGTTTTGATGGAACAGGCCGAAGTCGCTGTGAAGGAAGTCACCCGCGCCGCCGCCGAAGCCGCCGCCGCCAAAAAACTCGTGGACGACCAGATCGGCCAACTCAACCAACGCGAGGTGAATTTGAAAGCGGAACTCGCCGAATTGACTACCAGCCGCGAGCAGCTCGCCAGCGCCGTGGACGATACCACGCGCACCCGTTACGAACGCCTCTTCAAGAGCAAAGGCGAGAACGTCGTCGTCGGCATTGAGCATACTTCCTGTGGCGGCTGCCACATGAAGCTGACCGCCCAAGTGATGACCAGTTGCCGCGCGCAAGCGGCGGAAATTGTGACCTGCCCGAACTGCAACCGGATTTTGTATTTCACCCGCGACATGATCCTGACAGCGGCGGATTGAAAAATTCCCGCGCCGTCATTTTTTAGCGATGACGGTGCGGATGATCCGCTCCAGTTTTTCACCGGCTACGTTCCAATTCAGATGCGTTTCATATTCCGTCAAGGATGAGAGCGCCAATCGTTGGTAAGTTTGGAAATCTTTGAAAGCTTCGGCAATCCACGCAGCAATTTGCGCGGGTGTATCTTCCAGTTCAAAACGCTGACCGTTGCGGCCATTGCGCACGGCGGACGCCACGCCGCCAACATTCCGCGCGATGCTTGGCACGCCCAGCGCACTGGCCTCGCAATAGACGATGCCAAAACATTCCGCCACCGACGGGACGATCAGAAAGTGGCTGCGTGAAAGTTCCGCTTGAATCTTCGCCTGACCGGCCACGGTCTTTTCGATAAACCCGAGGACGTTGACAAATTTCTGATCCGCCTCATCCAGCAGCGGATTGCATCCAATCACCGTGAGGCCGGCGGGAATGTTCATCCGGTTCAGTTCACGCGTCACCGCCAGCGCCACCGGCCCGCCCTTGCGCTGCCAGTCCATGCCGATGAAGAGCAGCCGCAATTCTCGCGGGTCACGCGTCGCAATCATCTTTTCCACTGAAGCCCGCGACGGGGTCGTTTCCAAATTTGCGCCGAACGGGACGACGTGAATCTTTGCCGGGTCGGTTGAATAATCTTTTCGCGCACTGTCCGCCGCCCATTCGGAGGCATAGACCAATGCCGCCGCGCGACGTTGCGCGCTTAACTCGATTTTATCAGCGTGGCGATAGTTCCTCCCGGCCATGTTGGCGTGAGCGGGATACGTTTTGAAAAGCGTGCGCAGGGTGGAGTCCGAATAACTCACGAGCGGCAGTTCGCCCGGAAGAAAAGCGGATGGAAAAATGTTGGCGCTGACCACCGCATCCACCGGCGGAAGCGATTTTAATTTCCGCCCCGCTGCCCGCGAATGGGCGCGCACATTCGTCAAATCACCTTCGTTCCAATAAAACTTGCCTTGAACACGTTGATAAAAATAGCGCCGCAGATGATTCAGCGCATGGACATGGCGGGGCAACGGCAGTGGGCCAATTAGTTCAACCTCGACGCCGCGGGCGGCCAAACTTTTCCAGATGAAATGCCCCAGCCCGGACCAGACTCTGACATCCTTCGGGTCGCCCGCGGTGATGTAGGCGATTCTCATAGATCATTCCCGTCTGCCACCAAATCAGATGGATGGTTGTGGTAATGTTTCAAAAGATTCGCTGCATCTTATATCACCCCCTGAAAATTCATATAGGGTGAATGCCGTATGGCGAATCAGGGTGGTCCAATCACCACTTCAATTCCTGCAAGCGGCGCGCGACTTCCTCGGCATTGGCGCGGCTGTTGAAGGCACTGATGCGGAAGAAGCCTTCGCCCTTCGAGCCGAAGCCGGAGCCGGGCGTGATGACCACGTTGGCGTCTGCGAGAATTTTATCAAACGCCTGCCAGCTCGTGACACCTTTCGGTGTGCGCACCCAGATGTAAGGCGCGTTCACGCCGCCGAAAACTTTCAGCCCGGCTTTCCTCGCGCCTTTGCGCAGCACTTCCGCGTTGCCGAGGTAATGCTTGATGAGTTCGTTGACCTGCGTTTTGCCGTCCGGCGAATACAACGCTTCCGCCGCGCGCTGCACGATGTAGCTCACGCCATTGAACTTCGTCGTCATGCGGCGGTTCCACAGCGGATGCAGTGGTTGCATTTCGCCGGTGCGCGTCGCGAGCTTCAAACTTTTTGGCACGACGGTGAACGCGCAGCGCGTTCCCGTGAAGCCGCCGTTCTTCGAGAAGCTGCGGAACTCAATCGCGCAATCGCGTGCGCCGGGAATTTCGTAAATGGAATGTGGAATCCCCGGCTCGGTGATGTAGGCCTCGTAAGCCGCGTCGAACAAAATCACAGACTTATGTTCGAGCGCGTATTTCACCCACGCCTCAAGCTGTTCGCGCGTGGCGGCGGCGCCGGTCGGATTGTTCGGCGAGCAAAGGTAGATGACATCAACGTGCTTCTTCGGCGGCAACGGAATGAAACCGTTGCTCGGCTTACACGGCAGATAAACGAGCTTGGCGTAGGCGCCGGCTTCGTTGGCTTCGCCGGTGTGTCCAGCCATCACGTTCGTGTCCACATAGACGGGATAAACCGGATCGCTGATGGCGATTTTGTTTTTTCTGCCGAGAATGTCGAGGATCGCGCCGCAGTCGCACTTCGAGCCATCGCTGACAAAAATTTCGTCGTCGGCCACGTCCATGCCCTTGTCGCGGAAATCATTTTGCGCGATGGCGTGGCGCAACCATTCATAACCCTGCTCCGGGCCGTAGCCTTTGAACGTGCCGCGCACGGCCATTTCATCCACAGCCTGGTGCATCGCCGCGACGACGGCGGCGGGCAGCGGTTCCGTCACGTCGCCAATGCCGCATCGAATCAGGCGTTTCGCGGCCTCGGGATTCGCGTCGCAGAATGCTTTCACGCGCCGGCCGATTTCGGGAAAGAGATAACCGGCTTTGAGTTTGAGATAATTGTCGTTGAGCAGTGCCATAAAAGTTTTCAGTTAAAAAAGTGAAGGGCGCAGAGTAGTAGAACCCAGAAATCGAATCAATCACCTTGAACGCAAAATAACCGACCAGCTCGGCGCGCAGAAAAGAATTTAACGCTACCAACGGTGCAATTCCTCGCGCAGCCGTTCCACCGGCAGGCCGACGACGTTGCTGAAGGAGCCGGAGATTTCGGCGATGATGAGTTCGCCACGTTCTTGAATGGCGTAAGCCCCAGCCTTGTCGAGCGGGTTAATTTTTGCGAGGTAGTTTTTTATCTGCGTCCGGGTGAGCGGATGAAACAACACGTCGGTGCTGACGGCGAAATTTTTTTCCTGATGCCGCCGAAGATGGATCAGGCTCACGCCAGTGACGACTTGATGGGTCTTGCCCTGCAACTGCCACAGCATCCGTTCCGCTTCGGCGAGATGACGCGGCTTGCCGAAAATTTCGCGGCCAAGAAACACGAGTGTGTCGGCCCCAAGGACGAGCGAATCGGGATGCTGCTTGGCGACGGCGCGCGCCTTGCGGTGGGCGTTGAGCTGACAAACTTCCAGCGGCGTGAGATGACTGTCAGAAACTTCCGTGGCGGCGCTGGCGACGACGGTGAACTTCACCGGCAGCAGCGAGAGCAGTTCCGCGCGGCGAGGCGAGGTCGAGGCCAAGATGAATGGCGGCAGCTTCACAATTTCATTCTAGCGCAAAGCGCACCGCTGTCGAGCCGACGAAATTGCCGGTAGTGTTCTATTTTGAAAAATGTCGCGCGAAGCTCGCGAAGGCGGCGAAGAAAAACCCAGAATGTATTCGCTCCTTCGCGGCCATCGCGCGGCCCGCCTTTTGAAATGATGCCACGACCACGCTTTTGGCGGTGGGCCGGTTGAAATTAGGGTCACTACCAAATTGCCGTCAATTCATAACTTGAAACCGGAAACCTGAAACCCGAAACTTCCCGCATGGACAGCGGACGCAATTTGCAAAACATCGCACTCATCGGCTTCATGGGCGCGGGCAAAACGTCCGTCGGCAAACTCGTCGCGGAACATCTGCATTTTGAATTTCTCGACACGGATGAACTCATCCAGTCCATGACGGGACGTGCCATCGCGGACATTTTTGCAAAGGACGGCGAACCTGCCTTCCGCGAACTGGAGCAGCGCACCGTCAGCGAACTTTCCCGCCGCACCAAAACGGTCATCTCCACCGGCGGCGGCCTCCCGGCGTTCGGCGACAATCTGGAACGCCTGAAGCAATTTTCCCTCACGGTCTGCCTGTGGGCGTCGCCGGAAAAGATTTGGGAACGCGTCCGCCATCAATCGCACCGTCCCCTGCTCCAAGGCCCAGAGCCGCAGAAAAAAATTCGCGAGCTGCTCGCCGCGCGCGCTCCGTTCTACAAGCAGGCAGACGTGCTCATGAACACGGACCTGCGTTCTCTGCGCGAAGTCGCGCAGCAGATCGCCTTGCAATTCAAGCTCGCGGTGCGCAACAAAAAATGAAGGCTGCCGTCCGCCAGCGCGCGTTGGAACTCGGCTTTGATGACTGCCGCTTCACCACTGCCGCCGCACCCGCGAGCGCGGAAAAATTTCAGCAATGGCTCGGTGAGAAAAAGCA
Organism: Limisphaerales bacterium; assembly: GCA_031411455.1. GTDB lineage: Bacteria > Verrucomicrobiota > Verrucomicrobiia > Limisphaerales > UBA11358 > UBA11358. The sequence goes on along the minus strand of JANOBC010000136.1, from coordinate 5,726 downwards.
TGGCGAACTGCAATGGCTCGAGCGCAATGCAGAAAAACGCGTGGACCCGCAGCGCGTTTTGCCGGGCGCGAAGAGCATCATCGTGCTGGCGGCGAGTTACCAAGCAGAAAAGCGGCAAACGGAAAGCGGAAAGCGGAAACTGGGAATCGTCGCCCGCTACGCACAGTTTGCCGATTACCACAACGTGCTTGGTGAAAAGCTAAAGGCTCTCTCTCAATTCGTGGACGAACTTGGCGGCGCAGACACGCGCTCGCTCTGGTATGTGGACACCGGGCCGATTCTGGAGCGCGATTTCGCACAACGCGCTGGACTGGGTTTCGTAGGTAAGCACACCAATCTCATCAGCCGCAAACTTGGCAACTGGATTTTTCTTTCCGAAATTTTAACAACGCTAGAATTAGAGCCGGATGCTCCTGAGAAAAATCATTGCGGCAGTTGCACCCGTTGCCTCGCCGCCTGCCCGACGAGCGCCATCACCGCCCCGTTCCAACTCGATGCGCGCCGGTGCATCTCGTATCTGACGATTGAATTGAAAGGCTCCATCCCCGTTGAGTTCCGCAAGGCCATCGGCAACCGTATCTACGGCTGCGACGATTGCCTCGCCGTGTGTCCCTGGAATAAATTTGCGCGCGAAGGAAATTTGATGAAGTCACATGCACGCGAAGATTTGCAGTCGCCGGATTTGGTGGAACTGCTTGCGCTCGACGACGCGCAGTTCAAGTTGCGCTTCAAAAACTCACCCATCCTGCGGACGAAGCGGCGCGGATTTTTACGCAACATCTGCGTGGCGCTAGGAAATGTGGGTGATGAAACGGCGTTGCCAGCATTGGAGAAAGCTTCTGCTGACCACGAGCCATTGATTGCCGAACACGCGCGCTGGGCGCTGGAAGAAATTAAATTGCGGAGTTAATAGTGGGACAGGCGTCTCGCCTGTCCAGTTGGAGTTACAGATTTTAACGCGAACACGACAGGCGAGACGCCTGTCCACTGCTTTCTGCCGGTGAATTCCGTTTTTACTCCACCACGCCCATCAGCTTGTCGCCCTGTAACTGTTTCGGTGCATTGCCGATTTCCGCGCGAATGATTTTTATGTCGTCCGCAGTAACTTCGCTGGCCGCGTTGCCCCAAGATTTGCGGATGTAAGTCATCACGGCCGCGAGATCGTAATCCGGCAAGGCCGCGCCCATCGCCGCCATGTTCAGATTCCAGTCCTGCCCTTTGACCTTGATCGGCCCCATCAAACCTTCCAATGGAATCAGCGTCAGGCGGTGAAAACCTTTGGTGACGACAAATTCAGAGCCAGCGAGCGGCGGAGCCACACCTAGCTTGCCCGCGCCATCAGTGCCGTGGCAGGAGCCGCAGAACATTTCGTATTTCTGTTTGCCCACCGCAAGCAGCTTGCCGGTTTCGGAAACTGGCTGGGAAGATTCTATCTGGCTCGCCGAGCCATACGGCGCGTAGACCTTCGCATCAAACCAGCCGCTGTGGCGGTCGAACGCAACAAAGCCAACGAACACCAGCACGAGCGTCACCACGATGATCCACATCGGAACGGCGGAACGCGTCGCCGTGGGTTCGGCGCTGGACGGGAGGGAACAGGATTTGTATTCGTCGCTCATGTCGTCGCTTATGGTTTCGTGGTCGCGGGCGTGAACGGCGCTTCATACAGCGGCGCATCGGCGCGCAGGCTCAAGAGATAGGCCACCAGTTGTTTTGCTTCGGCCTTCGGCACGACTTCGTAGCCGTCGGCGGGCGCAAATTCTTTCGGCAAGTTCAACGCCCCGGCGGACGGTGTGGAACCGGACTTGCGGATTTCAAACAAAAACTTGAACGACGGCATCGCGGAATTTTTCACAATGCCCGGTGCGTAAAGGTGTGCGAGTTGCCAGTTCGCATCGGCGAGTCGGGCGCCGACATTCGCGAGGTCAGGGCCGACGCGGAGAGTGCCGAGTTGCACGGGCGCGTCGTAAAGGTAATCCGCCGCCACGCTCCGGCGGACGGCGTTGTAGCGTTTGATGTCCGCTCCGGTTGCGGAAATTTGCGTCTCGGTTTTGCCACCCGCATCGCCGAGGGCGGTCGCGGCGGCATCCGCTTCTTCCTTGTTCAAGTCACAAAGTTTCAGCGTGGAAACCAAATTGCTCACGGCTTCAGGATTTTTCTTCACGCCCGTCAGCACGACTTCAAACGAAACGCCTTCCTGCCGGATCTGTTCCGTATGGCAGGCAGCGCAGCCGTTGGCGCGATACACTTGCAGACCAAGCGTCGCTTCACCGGTGCGTTGCCGGGGCCAGATGTCGCCGGTCACGAGAACGCTCGTCTGCTTGGCCGAGCCAAGCTGGATCGTCGGCGCGACCACGAAGCCGAACCACGAACCGCCGAGCGTCATGACGACGGCGAAGAAAACTCCGATTCCGGTTTTCATGATTTCACCTCCGTTTTTTCAAGCGGCGCGGTGACGGCGGCGAATGCCGATTTTGCCAACGCGATTTTCCATTTGATGGTCATCACAAAAATGTTTACCAGCAGCAGCACGCTGCCGACGAGCAGGAGCAGCAGACCGGACGTGCTGATCATCAGCCAAAGTTTCGTTGGCGCCGGGTCGTAACCGGCATGGCCGTGTTTGATGCCCGCAATGGCGAGCGGGATGACGAGTAACGCCACGCCGAACACGTTCAGAAAATGCTGCACGTTGACAAATTTTTTGAACGGCAGTTCCGTTCCCATGACGCGCGGAAGAATTTCATAAATCGCACCAAGTAAAATTACCGTGGCGAAGCCGAGGATGTGCAGTTGCACCTGCGCCTGACCGAGCCAAGTGAATTCCATTACGCTGCCAAATTGCGGGCAACCCAGCGCGGCGAGCAGCAGCGCGGAGGCGAGGAACATGAAACTGCCAAACCGGAAGTAGCAGTAGGGGCCGCCGAAACAGGAGACGTTCGCACCGCACAGCGTTTTCAACAGCACGACCGCGACGGCGATGATGGGAATGACAAGCATCAGCGAGGCGAACGTGCTAATCGTTGGCAACCACGCGGGAACGGGAGCGCCTGCGGGAATGCCCAGCCATGTGCCAAAGAAAATCAAAGTCCAGAAGGCGAACAACGCGTAGAAACGGCTCTTCAGCGGCTGGCCGGAAATTTTCGGGATGAAATAAAACACCGTGCCGAGACCGACGAGCGCAAGCCAGACGAAAATTAAATTATTGGAAAACCACCAATTGATGACGGCTTGTGTGACGCCGCGCACGGGATGATTCGTGACGATGAAAAGATTTGCCGTGCAATAAATCCACGGGAACCAGAGCAGCGCCGCAAGCAGGAACCAGTGTGACGGATAGAGTTCGCGTTCCTTGCGTTGCGCGAAAGTTGCGACGGCGGAAATGGCGATGAGGACAAACGCGACGCCAAGCAACGCGGCGCTCACGCGGGGAAATTCCAACCAAGTGAAACCAGAACTGCCGCCGCCCAAAATCGTGGCGACACCGACAAGCACACCGAGATGCCAGAAGTGCGCCGCGATGACCGGCACGAGGGGCAATTCCAATTCCGTCTGGCTCAATCGGGCGAAAATCCAAAGCATCACGCCAAGCGCGGCGGGAATCGCGAAACCATAGACGAGCAGATCGTTCGCCGCCGCCTGCGCGTGGCCGAAGGTCAGACAGGGGCAATGCGCGAACAGTTCCGGCTTGTGAAACGTCAACGACGCGATGACCGCGAACAGGAGTCCGAGGACGAGCCAGAGCGCCGCGCCCCCGAAGAGCGCGAGCAGCGGCACGCGGCACGAAGCGTCAATCTTCGCGGTGCAAACTTGGTTGGTGTCAGCCGGGTTCATTCAAAAGAGACTGCCTTCACAGGTGCGGTGGCCTTCGCCACGCGCGCTTCCAAATCGGCGCGGGCGGCGGCGGGTGTTGACCATTTTTCGCTCGCGAGTTTCATCGCGGTTTCAATCGGCAACTGGACGATGCCGCGCTGCTTGTCGGTGAACGCCAGCGTGGCCAAAGATTTTTCCTCGGCGGCGGTGATTTCCGCGAGTGCCAGGCTGCGGGCGGTAGCGGGGTTCGCGTCAATCGCTGGCGCGGTCACAAATAACTTCACGCCGACAGACAGCGCGACGAACAGAACAATGGCGGCGATGAAGGCAACGCCAGCAGCGGACGCGCGGTTTATTTGTTCGAGCTTCATTTAGCACCTCCATTGTTCGCCGCGACGAGATCGCGGATGACGTTCTGGCTCACGCCCATCGCTTCAAGCAGGCGCGGGTCGCGCTGCGGATACGGCGGGTTGGAATTAAATTTGCCGATAAAAATTTTGGTAAGGAATCCGCCCATCAGCATCAAGCAGCCGAGCGGCAGCCAGATCCATTTCAGATGATAGCCGTCGTTGTGCAGCGCGGGAAAAATGTTGAAGGCCAAGTCCGCCGCGTGCATCGCCCAAATCCAAACACATACGGGAATGATGACTTTGAAATTCGTCTTCACGCTCACGGGCAACAAGATGAAGAACGGCACGAAGCATTTTCCAAAAATCAAAATCATGCTCAACCACCACCAGTTGCCGTTTTCACGGATGAGATACCAAAAGGTTTCTTCCGGCACGTTGGCGTTCCAGACGACGAAGTATTGCGCGAACTCGGTGTAGGCCGAGAGCAAGGTGAAGCCGAGCATCAGCACGCCGATGAAATAGAAATAATTTTTCTGCACCACGGCAGCGAGCGTTCCCTGCCGAAACAAAATCGCGGCGATGACGTAAACCGTCGCGAGGGCAACCCACGCGCAGCTGGAAAAGAAATAGACGCCGTGCATCGCAGAGAACCATTGGTATTGCAGCGATTTCATCCACAGCACGCCGGACGCCGAAAGCGTCAGTGCAAACGCGACGATGCCCCAGCCGGAATAGAAACGCATCTTGCGGGTGCATTCGGCGGAACCGGTCTTGTCTTGTTGCAACGACAGCGAACTCAAGCGCGACGAGAGCAGCCACCAAATCGCGAAAATGATTCCCGACGTGACCCAGAAACCTTGGACGGTGAACACCGGCAGTTTGGCGGCGACCACATTGTTCGTGGCCGGGTCAATCGTCATCCATGAATAAATTCGTTTGCCGAGCAGCGCGACGGGCAAAAACAAAACCGCCAGCCACGGAAACAGGAGCGAAGAAATATGTTCGCAGAAACGGCGGATGCCGACGGACCAACCGGCGTCGGTGAGATGATGAATCATCACGAGGAACAGCGCGCCGAGGGCGATGCTGTAATAGAACATGAAGGCCAGCAGCCAGGAGAATCCGAACTCGCGAAAACTGTTCTGACCATATCGCGTGTAGCTCAGGGCCGCGCCGGTGACCGTGAGGAATCCGCCGACAATCATCAAGGCAGATGGCAGCCAGCGCCAGCCGGACAAGTCCAGCGGCGGCTGATGAGTTTTTTCGTTGTGCGAACTCATGGTCATTTCTTCAAAGCGGCTTGCTGCTCCGGTGTTAAATCGTCAACGGTTCCCAGACGGCTCAATTGCAGCACACGCAGATACGCGATGACCGCCCAGCGGTCTTCCGTTGCCAACAACGGACCAACAGCACCCATCGTGCTCTTGCCGTGAGTGATGGTGTTGAAAATTTCGCCGTCGGTCAGCTTAACAATGCGCGCGTCGTGTAGATTCGCAACCGTCGGCATGACGCCGATTTTCTTGGTGATGCCGTTGCCATCGCCAAGTTTTCCGTGGCACGGCGCGC